>JABXYP010000001.1:2841129-3156810 GCA_024701455.1 Bacillus sp. A301a_S52
AGAATTGCTGTCGGAACATTACTTGGCTTTATTTCGAGCACTATAGTCAAAGCCTTTCTCCACCTTCTTATCATCATTATTTTTTTAGTGGATGCTTTATTATTTTAGGTAATAAGCCGTTATATCGTTAAAATACACGGAAAGGATAAGTTTTAATCGTTGATGTAGAATTGAAGAAACGATCCAGTTACCATATGGACAATATGACAAAAACCTTAGTCTAACCTATCACAAGAAGGCCCTTTCTCACGATCAATGTTGTCCTGTTATGACATGATGGTCTTTTTATACATCGGTAGCACCATGATTAGTAAAACTTGACCATACAAAAAGAGACTTTTTTAAAGTCTCTTTTTCGTCATATTCCCTATAGTGTTTTACCCAGGACTTAGTCATTACCTTATCACTTATTCAGATTCATTAAACCCAATGTTATCCAACATCAGCTTTCCTGGCCCTTCAGAAAAATAAAGTGTGATCGTTGTAACATCTTCAAGTTCTATTTCTGGCGCTTGTTCATAAAAAGCATCAAGCGGCAGTTCATAGTTTTGAAAAACGGGTTCAGCAGCTTCTTCATATTTTCCTTCCCGCATAATCTCATCAAACCATGGGTTAATCGTATATTGAGTAAAAATTGATGGCTGAATACTTTTAAACTGGTCCATAGCTACGCGGGTCGATGTACCATCGCTCATCAGAAGTTCCACTTCTACTCGAGGCACTTGAGAAAAATCATGTGACGCCTCATCTAAATCTCTATCCATATTAGCCATAGACAGCATCATTGACTCAAAATCGTGTTCACTTAATGTCTCTCGTAAACTTTCATCTAACGACATAACATAATGAGCATTATCCTCCCATTCAAAGACCATCCCTTTCGACCTTTTAGTATTTCCAGCTCGATTGACAGATGATTCAATTTCCCAGCTTTCAAAGCCTATTCCCTCAGCAATGATGTACTGTGAGAGTACTGTTTTGTTATTGCTTTCATTGTAATCAACAAGAGGATAAAAATTCGCATCTTCGTACCTTGTTACGTATTGCGTATTAGGGAGCCAATCCTTTCCATATCTAGCATCTTTAAAAAGTGGCGTGTATTGATCATTTCCATTTAAAGTCGTTTCAAGAAAGGCTGATATATACACTTTTGCCACTTCTCGTTGCTCTTCTGCTGACATTAGCTGCTGTCTATTTAAAAACAGTCCCCCTGGTAAGCGCATGTCCATACGCCCCCAATCGGTGTTAAATTGGCTATGATTGGCTTCAGCAATATACACGCCTGCTTTAAATAAGTCAGTATCATCAGGTATAACCACTCTACTATATTGCCGATCGCCATGATAATTATGAACATCGCCATCACGGGCACCATGTAAAGTCAAATAGGAGACATTTGCTGGTTCGGCACGCATATCATCAACTTGTGTATCTGTAGGTGCAATAGCAATAACAGACTTCACATCAATCGCGGTCATCCCTTCCACCGATTCATCTTCGCTAAACCATCGTTCGTAGTCAGCTACCATTGCAACAGCCTGTCCACCACGCGAATGGCCTATGAGTGATACTCGCTGTAAATCAACTTTTTCAAAAAAGGGATTATTAACCGTTTCATTTAAGCGCTGAATTTCCAGTAAGTGTTGCATTAACATCCAAGCACGCAACGTCATATCTTCGTTTGGAATACCTGTCCAATTAGAATAATTTAAAAAATTTTGATCCACTGATACAGCAATGTATCCCCTACTTGCAAGAAGTTCTCCTAAATAACTGTAACCAGAATCAGAAAAATACTCCATGCTGTGATTACCGTGTACGATAAGAACAAGGGGGAATGTGCCTTCTCCTTCCGGCATCCATACCCGCCCGTTTAATGGCAAAGCCGTTTCATCAAATCCCCAGAAAAACTCCCGATAGTCTTTCCATTCATTAATAAATTGAGAAGCATCCACTGAGTTGGAAACGATGTCTACATCCTCATTAAAAGTATCTCGCTGCTTATCTTCACCATTTCCATATGAAAAGCTTTTAAAAGGATATCCACCTTCATCTGCCGGATTCGGGACGGCTAACGGCGTAATATAGTCCTTTTCACTGAAAGTGGGGGTGATACTATCATAGTCAATTGTTGGCGACCAAAGGAAAATAAATAAAATATAGGCTAAAGGAAACATTATTAGTATTAATTTCTTAGGTATCGACCAGACTTTATGAAAAATGGCTACTAATATAAGCCCGAGGCATAAGGCCACCCCCATCCATACGGCTGTTATAACCCCTGAGAACAACGCACCCAAGTTGGCTTCTGATAAAATATAATACGTTAAGGCACTACTATAACCTAATGCAGCTAGAAACAACCGAGGAAGGGGAAAATACAAAAGACTCAGTAAAAATCCGCCTAGAAACGTCACTGTAAAAAATACAACTGTATGTAAAGTCATATAAACGACTAAGTCTATCACCATCCCAAATCCGGAAGGTGTTCCTAGCCCCCCTATTATAAGTGATATACTTGATATAACCCATAATCCTACAATCATTAACACGAGTTTTTTGTCATATGCTGCTGTTTTCGCACCTCGATACTTTAACCATCTAAAGAAACGACTAACGGCGTTTTGGTGTTTTTGCTCACTCTCTATCAGCATGCTTTTCTCCTCACGAACGGCTAGTTATTCAGTCCATTTAGACTGTTTATTTCTCTTTATTTTTAAGAAACATATGCTTGTCTGATTTAACATTATAACAAACCTATTCTCTATCCTACAGTTACAACCTTCTTTTTTTAAGAAAAATTTTAAAAATGATTATTTACTACTTCAACAAATGAAAAACTGCCATATTTAAGACATCATTCCTAAATAATATCTACCATTTTTTTCACAAAACAACCTTCAATCAATGGGAGTAGAGTTTATTAGAACATTAGCGTCCGTTAGCTCCCGCCTAAATAGCTCTGCTCTCTATTTTGAGCTGGGAGTTTTACGGATGCTTATCTATGATAAAAAGCCGACACATCTGGTCGGCTACAGATAGAGCTATTAAACTCGTTTATTAATATCAAAATTAGATTCAAGCAGGAGCCAATTCTGTGGGAAGTCCCAACCTAAAACCCAATAATACACACCTTTTAAATCAAATTCCTTAACTAAATCAAATTTAGCTTGAATCGTTCTTGCATCTTCAAACCATACTTCATGTTGATTACCTTCATCATCTACATACGTAAAAAACGGTGATTGTGCCTCTTCATCGAATTCAATTGCAGCGTTAAAAGTAGCTGCTAACTGAATAGCTTCTTGGTGATCAATGGCCCTCGCTCGTGTGACCCCTTCTTCAAAAGGGAGCGTCCAATCATAGCCATACAGTGGTATTCCTAACATAATTTTATCACTTGGCATAACGGAAACAGCATATTCAATAACCCGCCTAACTTCATCAACAGGTGCTACAGCTCTTGGCGGCCCGCCTGTCCAGCCCCACTCATAAGTCATTAAGAAAACAAAGTCAGCTACGTCTCCATGAAAAGCATAATCATGTCCTTCATAAAGAACACCAGGCATACCCGGTTCCACTTGGGGGGCAAGAGCACTGGAAAGAAATAATCCTTTTTCAGCTAATCTATCACGCGCTTTTAGCATCAGTTGATTATATTGTTCTCGATTAATAGCACCTAAGTATTCTAAGTCAAAATCCAATCCCAAATACCCTTTTTCCTCCATGATAGCCAATGCCTCATCTAACAATCTATCTTGTAATGCTTCATTCTGAAGAACAGTCGTAGCTAATTCTGTACTAAAAGCATTGTCTTCAATATTTGTAATGACCATTAAAGGCACGATTTCTTGCTCGTATGCCACATTAATGAGTGACTGATCGTCTATAGGTGTTAAAGATCCATCCTCATTTAATTCATAACTGAAAATCTGCAAAAATGTTAAATATGTTCCTGTACGTTGCACAATATTTGCGGATTCAGCACCTGTAATGTTCAAATCTACATAGGCCCCAACATCTATCGCTGGCTTTTGTCTGTATGTGTCTGGAATAAAAACTCTTGCTTCCGTATGTTCAAAGGGATTTGTCACCACCTGACCTAATGGAATAATATCTGTGACAGGAAGTTGATGCTTTTCGCTCAATTGCCATAAATTTTCCCCTGGCTTTAAAATATGATATCTACCTAATACTGGGATAACTAGCGTTTGACCTACAACTAATGGCGCATCTACGTCTATTTCATTAGCTGCTGCAATGTTTTCATAAGCGACTGCATAGGTTTGTGCTATTGAATATAAGGAATCTCCCGGAGAAATTACATGAATATCCAAGCTTCCATCCTCCTCATTACTCATATACGTTCTGTAAACTATATTCTAATCCTCATCAATGTATGTGATCTTTCATCAAAATTATAAGTCGAATAGCTATTCACATTTATGATCGTTTTGAACTGTTTATTTTCTTTCTCTACTCGTGATAATGGTTCTTGAAGGATTAAAAAATAAAAACTGCTTTTTAAGTGATGTGAGCCACTTAAAAAGCAGTTATAGTTAAAGATTATTGAATTGTAACATCCTTAAGCTGATATAAGCCTGATCCATCTGCCCAAAACCCAGATACACTATCAGAATAACCCATAATATGATCAGGGTGATATAAGAATGCCATCGGTGATTCCTCTAATAAATAATTGGTTGCTTCTTCATACATGCTAAGTCGCGTTTCTTCATCTTGTTCAACGCGTGCCTCTTGTAGCATAGCATCAAATGTCTCATCAGCGAAGAAGGATCGATTACCTGATGCCCCAACGTTATCAGAGTGGAACAGCATGTGCATTGGATAATCAGCATCGCCTGTCCCTAGTGATAATCCGAGAATAAACATATCATGTTCACCTGCGCCTGTTTGGTCTAGGTAGGCTCCCCATTCCACAACTTCAATCTCAACCTCAATACCAATTTGGCTTAAGTCCGCCTGAACGAGCTCAGCAATATCCATTCGTTCTCGACTATCATTTGTCCAAATAGTTGTTTCAAAACCATCTTCATAGCCAGCTTCAGCTAGTAGCTCTTGTGCTCTCTCTGGATCCCGCTCCAATTGATCTACATTTTCACTGAATCCAAAGTTTGTTTCATTGACTGGACCGAGAGCTGGATCACCAGTTCCTTCAAGAATCCCTTCTAACATTGCTTCCTTATCTAATGTCATAGCAATTGCTTGACGAACACGTGCATCATCAAATGGCTCTTTCTCAACGTTAAACCCTAAATACGTAATACTTGCAGCATTACGTTGATACACGTTAGTCCCATCGGAATTTTCCACACGAGCCATGTCACTTGGTGTGACAGGGTCAATAATATGGGCACTACCCGATTCAAGCTCGCCGATTCTCGTTAAGTCTTCCGGAATAACTTTGAATGTTACCGTATCAACTTTCGCATTCTCTCCCCAATAATTCTCATTGTTCGTTAAAACAACTTGGTTTCCTGTGTCCCAACTGTCAAATTTAAAATATCCAGTGCCATATGGATGCTCATTCACATGATCCCCTGGTTGAGCACCATCTTCCATTGCTGCGTAATCATCTTCAATCACTTGTGGGCTAATGATACTTGATGCATAATGAGCTAAGTGTGCAGGAAGTGGAGCAAATGGATCTTCCGTTACAAACTCAACGGTATGCTCGTCAACCACATTTACCTCCTCCACAATTTCAAACAAAATCTTTCTCGGCGAGCCAATTTCTTCGTCTAAAATTCTTTCAATATTCACTTTCACAGCTTCAGCGTTAAATGGCTCCCCATCATGGAACTCTACACCCTCAGCTAACGTAAAGTGCCAAACATTATCCTCTACTGCTTCCCACTCTTCTGCAAGACCAGGTTCTAACTCCATGTCATCATCATAGTTTACAAGTGTTTCATAAAGGTTTATTTGAATATTTCCAGATGGAACATCATTTGAAGTGTGAGGGTCAAGTGATGAAGCATCCGATAACATGCCAACCACTAAATCTCCTCCTGGCTCACCTGCACCTGCCTCGTTATCGCTAGTATCATTGTTGTTGCCGTTCGTTTCTGCTCCGGAATTAGTCCCCTCATCCGGTTCGCTGGCACATCCAGCTATCGCTAATGCTATGACGAGTGAACTAGCACAAGCTTTCATCATTTTAGTTTTAAACATAAAATAAATCCCCCTTCAAATCTGGTATGTATACCCGTAACTTTATTTACAGGTTATCATCTAAATTACTATAAACTCATAAACTTGTAAAGAATATTTTTTGAAAATTATATTTTTTCATATGATTTGGAATTATTACTTTAGATATATCCTATTGTTTCTAGTGACTTTCAGGATGTTTTTTTGACTTTTTTTACTAATAATCACTTATGTAAACGCTATTTATCGTTGTTAGATAAATTACCAAACAAATTGATAAAACAGAAGAATTATCTTAAAAAAATATCTGTTTGTTAGCTTTATACATTTATTGAATAAAATCTTATAGTACACTCATCTGAAGCAATCAGTGTTTTGAAGCTTGGGCGTTTGTTTAAGGAAAGGAAGGAGAAGTTTTGTAGCTGAGTCAATCAGGACATTAGCGACCGTTACTCTCTACCTAAATTGGAATTGCCTCTCCTCTCTTTTTTGGGCGATAGGTTTACGGACGCTTATCTGTGATAAATATGAAGCAATAAATGTTCTTTGAGAGAGAAATGAGGGTATTAAGTAATTATCAATGAAAGGAGAAGGAATCGACTAACGATTGCTCAAAAAACTACCGCCAGTTCAAAAATATATATAAAATTAGTCAATTAACTATCTTCCTTTAACAAACAGAAAGGCAGCGTTTATAATGTTTTCTTGTACCGAATCTAGTGATGTTTATAGTCCTTTAAAACGAAGAAGAACTTCATATTAAACAAGCGATATGATTAGCATCATATAAAAACGTTAACAGTGGAATATTCTATAAGTTATCTACTTATGATACACCAGGGGTTAAAAATACATTTCCTAATGTGAATGCACGTGTTTAGACACCTCTAATACACGCTTTAAATGAATACTATTACAATAGAAGAAACTCGACTATAAACTAATCGTCTTAATTAAATATTGCAATAAAAAAACAGTACAGGTTTCCCTGCACTGTTTAACCTTTTATTTATTGAACACGTACTACTCGGCCGTTGAATACATCACCCCAGTAGCCGCTGTTCAAACTAGCAATAGCTACGCCTGTTGAGCTTTGCGCTCCAATAAATTGACCTCCACCCATGTAAATACCTACGTGTCCGTCCGTTTTGTAAGTATTAAAGAAAACAAGGTCTCCAGGTCTCATATCACTAGTTGATACTTGGCGACCAGCGTTTTTCTGGCCATCAGTTGAAGCTGGTAGGCTGATACCTACTTGAGAAAAAGACCAAGCTACAAAAGCTGAACAATCAAATCGTCCGTTTGCAATATCATAAGAATTTCTTCCGCCACCAAATACGTATGTGGAATTTCCGATATACTTTTGACCTACTTGCGTCACATTTCCGCCATTTCCACCACCTGATGAGGATGCTGTAGAGGCTGAATTAGAATTAGAGCTAGAGTTGCTATTACCATTAGATGAACCGTTACTACTACTTGAATTACTTTCAGCTGCTGCTGCTTGAGCATCTCTCTCCTCTTGCTGACGCTGACGTTCTGCGTCAATACGTGCTTGAATATCAGCTTCTTCTGATCGCAAGTTCTCATCTTCCTCTAACAAGCTAGCCATCATGTTTTCGGTTTCTGCTTCTTTAGCTTTCAAGTCTTCTTTTAAACGGTCATTTTCTTCTTGCTGCTCTTCAAGATGCTTATGCATACCTTCCATTTCAACATGTAGCTCATTCAAGCTATCAAGTGTCTCTTGAAGTTCTGCTTGACTATCTTCTAATTTTTGCTGACTTTCCTCTAGCTGATCAATAATCTCATTGTCGGCTTGTGCAATTTTATTGACAGTGAAAACACGACTGACGAAATCACTGAAGCTTTCGGAACCAAGAACTACTTCTAAGTAGCGAGTGTTTCCACCGTTTTTTTGATAAGCGCTAGCACGCTCTTTTAATAATTCAAAACGTTCTTCAATATCTTTTTCAAGCTCTTCAATCTCTGCTTCTAATTCATCAATAGCTGCTTCCTGCTCTTCCATTTCTTCTTCCGTTTCTTCCATCTTAGCTTTGTTGTCTTGAATCGCTTCATCTGTTCGATCAATTTGAGCATTAATTTGTTCAATTTCTTCTAAAATGTCAGCAAGTTCTTGTTCAGCTTCTGAAAGATTCGATCGAACTTCCTCACGTTGTTCCTGAATTTCTTCCTGCTCACTCTCTAAATTTGCTGTTGCTTCTACCATCCCTGTTGGAAAGATTAATAAACTGCCCATTCCCACCACAAACGATAATCCCATAATTCTCTTCATAAAAAGTACCCCTCTTCCTCATAAGTAACTTATCGTGTTGAATATGTATTTGTTTTCTCAAAAGCTTGAATATGTCATATAGTAGATTGTTTTAATAGATATAAGTATTATGAACCACAAATAGAATACTAACATTATTAAATCACAGAAAGATTATAGAAATGTTACAGTCATGTTTCAATGTGTTTTTTTGAACGAACTATGACGCTTTATAGGCGAACAGCTGTTTTTTTAAAGTTTTTTACTGTTGAAAAATCGAAAATATTTTTTTATACAAAAATCAACTAGAATAGCTCTATATACCTATCCAAACTATAAATATACTTAAAGGTATGTTAGCCAATACTCTCAAATAGGTCTTATTGCCTCTATACAAGCCCTAATTAACACATCCAACTCTGAAGTGATCAATAAGAAGACACACTTCTTAAACATGACTATATGTCACAGTTCATCCATGAACAATAAGCTGATGGATGACATGCGAAAGTATTTGTTCATCAAATCCACTAAAAAAGCCGTCCTCATTAAGGACAGCTTCCAATATACACTTATATATAACATAAAACGCACCTTCAATTAGCAGCCGTTGCTCCCTCCAAAATAGAGTTACCTCTCCTCTCTATTTTAGCGTCTCTTCTAAATCAAGCATGTCACATGAGTTACAAGGTATTTTTCATTAACTTACCCCGTGACGTCTCACATAAGAAATGTAAGACGAACCGAAAATAAAACAATCTAATTTCTTAAATAAATCGTTCTCATGCTCTTTTTTTTGATTACCTTTGTTCTTCTATTATAATACACCATTCCTATATGAAAGCCTTTTGCTAAAACCGATTATAGCCGATCTTCATTAATCTCTGCCATACACACCTGTGAGAACTATACGTGGCAGTTAATCACGATTACTCAGTTTGTTATCCCAATCACCAGCATCAGGAATAGGACCTGCTCCATGTAAACCTTTTACTTACCCATACATATTTTCAATAGCTCATTTAATGAAAAAAGTTAAAGCCTATTGGCAAACTAAACCCTAAATAAAGTGTGATTAACAACGTTATGACGAGACCGGTTGCAACACCCGTTATGCTTTTTCCCTTTTTCATACGTACGAGTACCATTTCAGAACAGGCGATGACCCCAATCCCTACAAGGGTTTTTACACCATACATCATATGATCAATAGAAGCAAAATTTAAAAATAGCCCTGCTCCTGTAATGATGATAAAAATGTAGAAAAGTCTCAAAGTCATATGTACGATTTTCATTTGTTTTGCTAACCCTTTTTTAAACAATAAAGTAGCAGCTACAAATAGAATTAACGCCACTACCCACGTAAAAATGTGTGCGTGAGTGTTCGTAAACATAGAAATCCCTCCTATTATTTTAACTTGTGTAAAGAAGAAAGCTGCCAACTGTCATCCTAATTCTGTGCTCTTTCACCGGGATGACGGACATACATAACTAGTCATTATTTCTCTACACAATTACTTACATCGTTTCCATTCTATAATGATTTAATGAAAGATTAAAGAAAAGTGCTCCCATAAAACGACTCGTTATCAGTGGGAGTTGAGTGAATCAGAACATTAGCCTCCGTTACCACTCCTCTCTATTTTGAGCCGTGAGGTTTACGGACGCATATTTATGATAAAAAAGCGTCACAATATTTAGCATGAGAGCAGTACCATTTATCTTAGTACTTCTTTTTTTGAACCTTATACCTATACCCTTCAGTTCTATGTTAGAAAACTCGTTATAACTTAAAAAACCCACGCTGTTTTACTCTGCGTGGGTTTAATTACTATTTAACATATTTATTATTATCACATAAGCATGTTATTTAACTAACTGAAGTTCTTCCTCTTTTTTTCTTTGCCGCTCTTTTAGTTCTTGAATAATGTAAACCATTTGCATTTTAATTTCAGCCGTATTTTCAAATTCAAAGGCACTTCTAGCAAATGATAATTCCTCCACTAACGTGTTGTATTTTTCTTTAAGCTGGTTATCTGACGCTTCTTGCAAATTCATCATTTCTTTTAAATCTGGGTTAATTTTATACATAATCCTAGCTCCTTTCCCGTTTTAGTAAGCTGTACAAATGAGACATCAGTATAACAAAAGTACTATTTATTAATAATTGCGACTTTTTATCTGCTACTAACATAACAAATTATGATGATTCTCGATAGATAAACAGGATCTAAAGTACTATTTAATGATGAATTATAGCAAAATGACCTATACTACAAAAACTCAAATAGGACCTTTGACTTTATTATATTTAATAAAATGTTAACGGCATATATATTACGGAAACGTTCAAAATAGAGGTACTATGTGATTTAAAGGAAGGATAAGAGATGACTTCAACAAGGTTTTACTCAGGAATAATCGGTGGCATATTAGGATTTATATTTACTTTTTATGCTGTTTATTACGGAACAACAGATGAAATAGTGTTTGGAGAATCATTTCTTATGGGATCTAGCATGATAGCAATGGGATTAAGTACTATCGCTATCATTTCCGCCTGTATGATGCGGCTTAAACCACGCTTTAGCAGTTGGACATTAGTTATTAGTGGACTTCTCATTCCTTTTTTTATAAGTACTTACGGTTTCGTCCCTCTTGTCTTCCTTTTAATCTCAGGCATACCAGGAATCCGCCAGAACAACTAATACTTAAGTCTCTTGAGGTTTATTATCAATCATGGTTATATATTCTTTATGTGCATCACTACTGTATTGTAGTAAATTATCATGCATGTGATAGGGAGAAGAAAATACATGATAACTCATGAAGATAAAACTTTTGCTATGCTCATTTATGTTTTAAGCTTTTTTTCGGGCCTTATTGGGCCATTAATCATTTGGCTATTGAAAAAAAATGAATCAGAATTTATTGATGCTCACGGAAAGGCTTATTTCAATTTTTTGATTTCTTACGCTATTTACGGCTTTATAAGTTTTTTATTAATTTTTATTTTAGTTGGCTTTATCCTAGTTGTTATTATCGGCATACTGACGGTTGTCTTCACTATAATAGCAGCAATAAAAGCGTATAATGGGGAACATTACGATATCCCATTAACTATTAAATTCTTAAAATATTAATAACGCCATTCTTTAAATAATGAATGGGCAGGTTTCTTTTGATTTAGAATGACACACCTAATATTAAAAATGATTGTAAGTAATTATCGCTTACAATGGAGGAAAAGTGATGACTGTAAAGGACGAACGACTCTTTGCTTTTTTAATTTATATGTTTAGTTTTTTCGGGGTACTCATCGGAGCCTTTCTTGTATGGTTTTTAAAAAGACGTGAATCAGAATATGTATACAATCATGGAAAAAACTATTTCAACTTTCTAATAACTTATTCAATTTACACGATGGTTACCTTTATATTAATTGGGTTTAATCCCCCAATTTTCCTGATATTACTCCTCATCCTGTCTGCCTTGATAATCTTTTTCCATATTCGTGCTGCAATTCATGCGTTTAAAGGACTAGATTATCAAGTTCCATTAAGCATTCGTTTTTTCAAAACCACTACGAAATAGAAAAGATCTGTCTCACTATTTAGAGACAGATCTTTTTCTATATAACATTCACAATTTTCACGGTTATCAGATAGATAATCTCACACACATATTGTTTCCCTTTTCTTTCTCCCGTAAACTAACTATGAAAGGAATCACTTTTTAATTGAATAATAAAATTAAAACAGCGTCCCTTGCCACAACAAGTTTAAACAAAAAGTGAAATAAAATACATCAATAGACTTTTAAATATACCAAAATTTATTCTCTTTTTTATATTTAATAGTCATACTATTATGACTATTAAAATATACACAAATAAAGCAAATAACAAGGGGGAATTTTTGTGAAGACGTTACCTTTAGTAGGATTATTAAGTGCTGCCACAGTCGTGGTTGCAGCTTGTGGCGATTCATCAACTAATAACGAGGAAATACCGGAGTATACTGTCGCTACTGATTCTAATTACGTACCATTCGAATACTTAAATCCTGACACTGGTGAAATGGAAGGATTTGATATTGATCTTATTAATGAAATAGCTGATCGTGTGGGATTTACAATCGATTTAGAAGTGGTGGAATTTGATGGTATCGTATCAGGAATGGGCACAGGTCGATATGATATTGGTATTGCAGGTATGACCATTACAGAAGAACGAGCGGAAAATTTCGATTTTTCTGACCCTTACTATGATGCTGGTTTACTGCTCGCTGTACGCTCAGATGAAGAGGAGATCCAATCTATTGAAGATGTTGATGGCAGAAATGTTGCCACCCGTGGCTCAACAACTAGTGAAACTTATTTACAAGAAAATACGGATGCTGAAATTACGACTTTCCCAGACATCATGAATGCTTACCAAGACTTAATTGCAGGACGCGTGGACGCGGTTATTTATGATGTACCAAATGTACTATATTACATTGAGACAGAAGCTTTAGGAGAAATAAAAGCCGTTGGCGAAAGACTTGAAGCAGAACAATACGGTATTGCTTTTCCCCAAGGATCTGAGCTAACTGAAGAAGTAAATACCGCATTAGCTGACATGAAGGAAGACGGGACATATGGCGATATTTATGAAACATGGTTTGGTGAAAGACCTGACTTTGAATAATACGCCCCTATAAATTTAATACAATTAGAAGCAGAAGCGCGGCGAGTGTGACAGCTTGTGGCGCTTCTACATCTTATGACTTACGAGGAGGCCTTTAATTGTTATGTTAGACAATTTTAATGATTTAATAAATAGTCCCCATTTTATCAATAGCATTCCTTTTATATGGAGAGGACTTCAATTAACGTTAATTGTGACATTTACTGGTGTCATTATTGGGTTTGTAATTGGAAGTCTATTTGGGTTAGCGAGACTATCAAAAAATAAATTCATTTACGCTATAGCTACCATTTATATTGAATTAGTTCGCGGGACACCTATTCTCGTCCAGGCCTTATTTTTATATTTTGCTGTTTCTGACTTTTTCGGAATTAATTTCGATGCTGTTACCGCTGGAATAATTGCAATTGCCATTAATGCTGGTGCCTATATTGCAGAAATTGTGCGTGGTGGGGTAGAATCAATTGATAAAGGGCAAATGGAAGCAGGCAGATCAATTGGCTTAAATGCTACCCAGACAATGCAATATATTATCTGGCCGCAAGCATTTAAACGGATGATTCCACCATTAGGTAATCAATTTATTATTAGCTTAAAAGATACCTCTATTTTTGCTGTCATATCTCTTAGTGAAATGACTTATCTTATGAGACAATATGTTAGTACTACAGGAGAAACCTTCGTACCTTATGTGATGCTTTGTTTTGGTTATTTAATAATTACGATTCCTGCAATGGTTTTATTACGCTGGATTGAACGGAGGTTAGATGTTTAATGATTAAAGTAACAGACTTACACAAGTCTTTCGGGGCAGTTGAAGTTTTAAAAGGCATCAATGCCCAGGTCCAAGAAAAAGAAGTAGTGTGTATCATTGGCCCTTCTGGTTCAGGAAAAAGTACTTTCTTACGATGTCTTAACTTACTCGAAGAGATTACGTCTGGTGACGTCGTAATTGATGGCAAAAATCTGACTGATCCTAAAGTGAATATAAATCAATTGCGCTCACAAGTCGGGATGGTTTTCCAACATTTCAACCTCTTTCCTCACATGACAGTCTTAAAAAACGTGACGTTAGGACCCATTAAAGTTAAGCAGGTCGCTCGTGCAGAAGCGGAAAGCTTAGCTATGGATTTGCTTGAAAAAGTTGGTTTATCTGACAAAGCACACGCCTATCCAAATAGCCTTTCAGGCGGTCAAAAGCAACGAGTAGCTATCGCAAGATCTTTAGCGATGAATCCAAAAGTCATGCTATTCGATGAACCTACTTCCGCTTTAGATCCTGAACTTGTGGGAGATGTTTTAGGAGCTATGAAAGATTTAGCGAACGACGGTATGACGATGGTTGTGGTCACTCATGAAATGGGATTTGCAAGAGAAATGGGTGATCGTGTTATTTTTATGGATCAAGGTGTCATCATGGAGGAAGGAAAACCAGAAGAGATTTTCGATAATCCCCAACACCCAAGAACACAAGCATTTTTAAGTAAATTATTATAAAACAATCAGTGGACGTTTTACGGACGGTTACCTGTGATAAAATGCTAAAAGAATGCGATTCGTATGTAAAAGCGGGACAGGATATAAGAAATCCTCGTCTCGTTTTTTTATGTTGTAACGATGTTGTCCTAAGTATAGAATAAACAACAATAAAACACCCCATTTATGTCTACGGAGACACCAAAAAATGGCTCCAAAAGGAGTGGCTCTTCCAATATGATTATTTATTAAAAAGAACGGGTAAGAAAGAACTGGTGATTATATGCTAAAACTGACATCTTTTTTTACCTATATTTATTTAGCTAGCTTTATTATGATTGTATTATATGTTAGTTACCTCACGGTGTTTTATTTTACACAAGATGATATGTTGTTTCAGTCACCAACATTTTCCGATAATGACATTGCGTCAATAGAAAAAAACGAACATTATGAAGAAATCAGGATAAATGTAGAAGATAATCTATCTCTTCATGGGTGGTTGTTACATCAAAAAGATGCGCCATCACCTGCGCCACTTCTCATCTACTTCGGCGGAAATGCTGAAGTGGCTTCCCGATCGATAGATGATTTTGAGGTATTGTCGGAATGGAATGTCTTATTTGTTAATTATCGTGGTTATGGGAAGAAGCATGGGCTCTGCACCAGCCACACACGTGTCTAAACAAAGGGATGTAGCTGGTACCATCTTAGTTTCCCCATATGATAACCGAACACGGTTAATTAAACATCGTTATCCACTTTTGCCATTCTCTTCACTTATCCGCCATCCATTTGAAAATAGTGATAAGGCGCCACATATTATGTCTCCTCTCTTAGGTTTTATAGCCTCTGAAGACACGGTTATACCACCAGAACATTCAGAGAAAACACTCAGCTCTTGGGGAGGCCCCACTAGAACTATTTGGATTGACGAGTATGGCCACAATGATCTCCAAACCACTGATAGCTATTGGGAAGAAATACAGACGTTTCTCAATGAGTTGTAATACAGCTGTGCCTATTTTTATAAAAAACATATTATCAATTATTTCTTCGTGAACAAGTTGAGATCTGGATTTAACAAAACACTAGCGAAGCCAATCCGTCACATCAACATCAACGATGATCCGATTAATTAGTCCAATAACGCAGTTCATACCCTTGAGCAAGTCACATCATGCGTATAATGTGTTTTAATCAAGTTTCAATTTTACGTCCGGAAAATACAGCTTGGGTATACGCGTACAAAATAATTTCCAACACCCTCATCTTTGGATCTGGCAAGTGAGTGTATTTTTGAACATTCAGCTAACATTAATATTTAGATATTAAAAATGGCTCTCACATAAGTGAGGGCCATTCTTAATCACTGGGTTGTATCCCAGCTCTTAGTCTCATATTAAAAGCTCCTGTATATAGAAGCTTTTATATTCAGCTATTTTTGCACATTAGTTGCTTGTGGTCCACGCTGGCCTTCTTCAATATCAAATGTGACGGACTGCCCTTCTTCAAGCGATTTAAATCCGTCTCCCTGTATTGCTGAATAATGAACGAACACATCATCTTGTCCTTCCACTTCAATGAAGCCAAACCCTTTTTCTGCGTTAAACCACTTTACTGTTCCTTGAGTCATAATTGTTCCTCCTGTTAAATTGTTTCCTTATGTAGTATAACAAGTTATTTAATTCCTATACATACCTGTTTAAATTTAGGTCAACGTCTTACAGTTTTTTTGAGCAGGCTATTTTTTTAATTTCTCCATCTCCTCAGAGACGATAAACGCAAGATCATCATTTCCAAACAAAGAGAGCACTCCTAATACTGTCTCATTATTAATTTCTCCCGCTTCTTCCTTCGATACCGTTAGACTGATTGCTTCCTTCAATTCTTTATTCTCTTTTTGAGTTGGATAAGCTTTTAAATAAATGTCCTCTGGGTTTAAGTCATGATTAATGCACCATTGAGCAAAAACAAGGATCATCATTCTTTCGTCTTGCTTATAAGTGCTAATCACCTGTTCTTCTATCGCTTTTTTACGATCCATTTCACACACTCCTTTTATTCATTAAAATAGCAGATATGTAACACCTATTAAGCTCTCCTTTGATAATTATTGCCGTGTGTAATGAAACTGTTTACAGTTTTTACAATGTAATTGTTACCATTTTGTAACAATCCCTCAGTTAAAAAGAGAGTTAGTCACTTACAATAAAATTATAGCAATTATTTGTAACTAAATCTTCTAATAAGTAAGGTGATGATATATTATGGTAAAGCCCTCTCACTCTAAACATCATAGTCACTCACACGGTAATAAAGCAATGACGATTGATTATAACAAAAATCCATTTATCGTTATTTGGGAAGTCACACGAGCCTGTGAGCTTCGCTGTGTTCATTGTCGTGCTAATGCTCAAACGCTGCCTCATCCTCACGAATTGTCCCACAAGCAGGGAATAAAACTCATTGATGACATTTATGAGATGGACAATCCTATGCTCGTCTTTACAGGTGGGGACTGTATGATGCGAAAGGATTTATTTGAATTAGCTGATTATGCCATCAAAAAAGGCATGAGAGTATCTATGACACCAAGTGCTACAGACAATGTTACACCAGCTAAAATTAAAAAAGCAAAAGAGGTTGGCTTGGCACGTTGGGGCTTAAGTCTCGACGGTCCTACTCCGAAGATCCACGATCAATTTAGAGGCACATCCGGTTCTTTCAACTTAACACTTTCTAAAATAAATGACCTAAAAGTATATGATATGCCTCTGCAAATTAATACTGTTATTTCTCGTTATAATTACGATTACTTAGAAGAGATGGCTGCATTAGTTGAAGAGTTGGGAGTCATTATGTGGTATATTTTTCTTCTTGTTCCCACAGGTCGCGGACAGATAAATGATTGTTTGACACCTGTAGAACATGAAAAAGTATTTCGGTGGTTATATGAGCTAAATAAAACAGCTCCTTTCGACATTAAGACGACGGCAGCGCAGCATCATCGACGCGTCGTGCTTCAACAAAAAGTAAAAGATAACATGATAGAACGGGGAAAGATCCATTACGCTGATGCCATATCCGATACAGCGTCTCATATTGATGGCTTAAATCGAGCACCTAAAAGTGTTAATGATGGTAACGGATTTATTTTTATTTCGCACACAGGTGATGTTATGCCAAGCGGTCTGCTCCCGATTAAAGTGGGAAATGTTAAAGAGAAGCCGCTTAAAGATATTTACCGCCACTCTCCAATTTTGAAAGAGCTGAGAGATCCTAATTTATACAAAGGGAAATGTGGTGTATGTGACTACCGCTTCGTGTGTGGCGGGTCTCGCTCGCGCGCTTATGCGGTGACAGGTGATTATTTAGAAAGTGAACCATTCTGTATTTACATACCTGAAGCCTACCATAAAATCAAATAACGCATATCTCTAAAAGTGCCTGTAAATACAGGCGCTTTTAGACGTTCTCTACAGGACTAAGCTAGTTTTCTTAACCGATAATGTGGTAAAATAAACGCAAGTTTTCATGCGATGTAATTTTATAGATTAGGATGATGTCTCAATGATTGATAAAAACTCACCTATCCCCATCTACTATCAGCTGGAAGAAAAGATCAAAACGCAAATCGATCAAGGTGAACTCCAACCTGGAGATATGCTCCCTTCTGAGCGGGAATATGCCAGTCAATATGCTATCAGTCGTATGACGGTAAGACAAGCTATTACGAAACTTGTAAATGATGGATATGTTTACCGAAAAAAGGGGACAGGAACCTTTGTATCAGCCAAAAAAATCGATCAACCACTTCAAGGCTTAACAAGTTTTACAGAAGATATGAAGGCTAGGGGAATGGTTGCGACAAACCGATTAATTCATTTTAAAGTCATATCACCTCCTCTATCCGTTATGAAAGCATTAAATATCGACTCCAGTACACCTGTTTATGAGATTCAAAGGGTTAGGTTAGCTGATGGTCTTCCTATGGCTCTAGAGACGACTTATATTTCAAAACATTTAGTTCCCAATATAACAGAAAAGTTATTAGAACGATCCCTTTATGATTATGTAGAAAATAGCCTTGGTAAAGAAATAGGGGAAGGTACACAAATTATTGAGTCTTCTACCGTTAACCAAAATGAAATTACCCATCTTAACGTAAAAAAAGGATCACCTGTCCTATTAATTGAGCGTCATACATATTTAAAAGACGGGACCCCTCTTGAATTAGTTAAGTCTTCATATCGAGCAGACCGCTATAGATTTATGATTAACATGCAGCGGTAATACATGACATACCACCAAAAAGCGGCCTCCTCACGCTTTAAGGAGAACACTTTTTATCACAGATAACCGTCCGTACACGGTCAAATTAAAGAGGAGAGCTAAATCTATTTAGGTAGAAGATGACGGATGGTAATATCCTGGTTCACGAAACGACCAATCAGTAGGACACGAACGCCCCACTGATTGGTCGTTTTATTTATGTTTAAATGCCTTACTTACCCAATTCACGAACGATCTAACTTTCCTTTAAATAAGGTAGACCTCATGTAAGGAATTATCCACCTGTCACCACCAAATTTACCTGCATTATAGCCGGCAGCTAAGATGAAGATGGTAAGCAACACCATCCACGGATTAGAAGAGATCGTCCCCGCAAACATAAAAGCAAAGTTCATTACAATTCCGAAAAATGCAGCTGCAGTTGTTAAAACTCCTAATATAAGTCCTAAACCAACTAATACTTCTCCCCATGCCACAAGAAAGCTAAATAAGCCTGAATTAGGAAGTGCAACGTTCTCTATAAATGCATGATAAGTAGGATAATATTCAATCACCGTTTCATTTTCAAGCACACCATTCAAATAGCCACTAGCATCAAACTCACCAAAAGCCTTTCCCCACCCTGCCGTTAACCACTGCCAACCAAGATACACACGTAGAATCGTTAATATTCCTGCAGCAACTGTGTTGTTCCTTAAAAAATCCATGAACATCGTCAATTCCTCCTTAAGTATGCAGTTTTTAGACATGTTAGCGGTCATTTATTGATCATAATTCAACATAAGTGCTATTATCCATTGGAGAGTTAGTGACCACTCACTGCCCTTGATACTTACATTATAGTCTGTTTGCTGGCAAAATACTCGATGTAATTGTGAAAGTCTCGTTTCAAACCAATGGCAAAAGTGTGGCGACTAAAGGAAATACGATGTTATTAATACGTCTTCTTTCTCCGTCATTAAGAGCAGTCTCTACATCGTCTTCAAAAAAACAGAATGAGATTCTGCTTACTGTTTGTTTTAGTATTAATCGCCACACTGTTTATTAATAGTATGATATATATAGGAAACTATCAGTTACATTTTCCCTAAGCTAAACAGTCCCAAGTATTCAAACATCTTATGTTGAAAGGCTTCTCATAAGCTCTCCACAACCACTAATGTTTACCCTTCATTATCTCTTTTCCCCCGCTTTATAGGTGTTCTTTTTTTTCAAAAATAAAAAGGCCCTTTTCTAAGGCCTTTTGATGGTACGTTATCCTTTTAAACAACAACGCTTATGTTTCCCTTTTGAGGTCGAACGTATGGGACGTATTGTTTTAGAGTTTGCCAGTTTTCGCGTTAATCTTTTTACTTTCACGTTATGCCACCTCCAATTTTACTAACGAACTATGATAGTTTATTCGTTTGCTCGTAAAAGGAAGCGGCATTCAACCTCATCATTCACTTTTCGAAGATGAAGAAGATTTCTTTGACAAAGAAGCCTTTTTACTACTTAACAAGCTTCTGCTCTTCTTTAATGGAGAGCGATTATAATCCCCTCTTTTAGAATAAGAAATCGTTTTATACGAAGAGAGTGATTCATCCGAAACAACTTCCACTCTTTTAGACGTTTGCAGCATATTTCTTAATCGTTTATAATCTGATGTTTTCTTACTTTTTGGTTCCTGTGCCACAGATGACATTTTCTTAGTCTCTGTTAATAACTCAACTTCTTTTTTTAACGCGTCAACCTGACCTTCCAAACTCTGAACTTTTTCCGAAAGGCTATTAATATTAAGTTTGTCACCTTTCTCAATATCCTCTAGCACCTCGACTCTTTCCTTTAATTGAACTAGTTCTGTTAATAAATCTCCCTTTTCTTCTTTTAGGTTCACATAATCTGCTACAACACTTTCTCCCCTTAATGTCGTTAAGATTTCCTTATACTTTTCTAGTTTTTCCACCATTTTCTCCGGGTTATATGAGTGAGAATGGGTCAACAGTATCCCCCCTTAAAGAATGATTTGAACTTGTTCCCTTATCATATTATGCCAATGCCGTTACAAATATTTAGACTATAAAGACATTCCAGAACGATCAGTCGAAGTGCTGTGCCCTATTACATGATATTTAGGATCATAAACCGTTTCACTCCTTACGCCTTGGCATATAATAATATGGCTGTAACTCATAAATTAATAAAAAGGAGGATGACATGACCACAAAACCTACAGCGCAAAGTAAACCGTTTAATCGTTTGAATGTGGTACATGGTACGATTGAGATAGCCAACCAAATGTATACTATATCAAAAGGGTTACAACATCACGCTATTTCTTCAAAAACGTTAAATTATTTCCACAATTATTTAAATTATTCGTCTGAATTTGAGATAGATTGGAGATCCTTCCGAACAACAGAAAAGTTAAAACTCTACTTGCTGAACCATTTAATCCCTGAGAATGACTTATTTCACTTTCATTTTGCCACCTCTTTATACAGGGATAACTACGACCTCACTCTTATTAAAAATTTGAATAAACCGGTTATTATGCATCATTGGGGGAGTGATGTTCGTCAGCTATCTAAAGCTTTAGAGATAAACCCATATGCTAAAGTCAAAATAGCTACTCCGTCATCTATTGACAAACACCTTCGCTTTATATCTAATCACATTAGCCATTGTATTGTTCCTGATGACGAATTAAGGCGCTATGTAGAAGACTATTACGAACATGTTCATATCATACCATCAATGATTGATTTAGAAGCTTATACTTTCAACCCGTTACAAAAAAGTGAGAAACCACTGATCGTCCATGCACCCACACACCCAGAAATTAAGGGAACTTCCTATATAGTGAAAGCAATCGAACAACTTAAACCTCACTATTCGTTTAAATTTGAATTAGTCGAAAAAGTTTCCCACATAGAAGCAAAAAAGATGTATGAGAAAGCAGATATAATTATTGATCAGCTTCATATCGGCAGCTATGGCCTTTTTTCTATTGAAGGAATGGCAATGGGGAAACCAGTCATATGTTACATTAGTGATTATATGTTGGAAAAATATCCTTCAGAGTTACCTATAATACCCGCTACCCCTGACAACATTCAAGATAAACTAGAAGAGCTGTTAAAAAATAAAGATGTGTTGCCTGAAATAGGACTGAGATCTAGAAAGTATGCCCAAAAATATCATGATTATAAAAAAAATAGTGCAAATATAATTGATATTTATAAGTCGATTATTTAAACAACTAGTAGGTTGCTCTTGAGAAGAGCAACCTTTTTTAATCAGTTTGGTGTAGTCTTATACCACGCTGCCGTCTGCTCTAAGCCTGTGTACAAATCGTATTTAGGCTGCCAGTCTATAATCTCACTTATATGTTTAATAGACAGACAACGTCTATAAACCGTATCTATTAACCTTTTCTTTTTATAAACATATGCAAAATCAGGTACCTGATAAATATCAGCGATCATTTTAGCCAATTTTAACACAGACGTTTCTTTACCAGTTCCTACATTAAAAATATTTCCTATAGCACGTGGGTTTAAAGCGGTTAAAATAAAGGCCTGAAGGACGTCATCTAT
This sequence comes from Bacillus sp. A301a_S52, assembly GCA_024701455.1. Classification (GTDB taxonomy): domain Bacteria; phylum Bacillota; class Bacilli; order Bacillales; family Salisediminibacteriaceae; genus Salipaludibacillus. Next base: position 2,863,616 of record JABXYP010000001.1, read on the forward strand.
ATACGTAAAGTCTCTTGTTTGAGATCCGTCCCCATATATAACGAGAGGTTGGTTCGTCTTTATTGCTTCATAAAATTTAGCTACCACCCCGCAGTATGGATTTGCAGGGAGCTGTCCTCTACCAAATACATTAGATAACCTTAATATAACTGTCGGGAGATCATACATGTTTTGGTATAACAGACAATATTGTTCAGCAGAGTATTTACTAGTTGAATATGGGGAAGTAAGATCTTTCTCACTTTCCATTGTTGGAAAAGAGGTGGCATTACCATATATAGAAGATGTAGATGCATAGACAAATCGCTTTAAATTCCCTCCATATTTCCTCGCATATTCCAACATATTCAGAGTACCTAAAGTATTAATTTCTAAATCTTTTTTTACATTTCCTACTGACAAAGCTAAATTTCTTGCAGCAAGGTGAAAGATGTAATCAACATCTTTAAAAACAGATTGAAAAAAGTCTGTATTTAAAATACTTTCTTTATAAAAAGTGATGTTAGCACTCTCTGGAATTACCTTTTCATTTCCCGTTGATAAATCATCAATGATTGTTATTTTATCCGTAACAGATATTAATTCGTTTACAAGCTGAGACCCTATAAACCCTGCCCCTCCTGTTACTAAAACATGCCCCATATTCATACTCACTCTTCCTCTCTTCATCTAACTTAAACGTGATTGAATCTCCTAACGTCTACTCTGTAAGATTTAATGTTTTCTCAAAATAGGTTTTATTATGGAGTATAGCTCGATCTTGAGGTCGATATTCTCTTGCTTTTTCATTATGGGCATAAGCCTTTTCTTTCTTTCCAATGCGATCGTAACAGACACAAAGTTGTAAATGAGGATACCACGTAGAATAAGCCGGATAACTAAAGCTCCATTGATTCGTGTCAGGCTTTAAATTTAATGCTTGCTCATACCAATATATAGCATGATCATATAATCTTTTTGTTTGAAAATGATAGCCGATTCTACTACAGGTTTCCGGTCTCGGCGTCTTAGAAAATATAAACGATTGAAACAACGATTCCAGCTCTTTATCTGGCTCGCCAAGCTGTCGATGGCAGTCTGCTTTATTGATGCAGGCGTAAAATTTATCTTCAATCCACCCTTCTGCCATCTGAATATTTTTTTCATACGCTTCAATAGCTTTTTCTCGATGCCCATTCTCTCTTAATTCATTTCCATAATAAAAGTAATCTCTTGCTGAGAAAACATCCCCACGTTCGATCTTTGTTTTATAAATAGATAAGTTTCTATTTGTTGCATGCTTTATTTTCTTATGAGTAATCGCCACATCAGAGTTTATAATATGACCGGAGACATTTAAATAATTATGGACATCTCCTCCCCACTTGAATTTTTTATCTGTTTTCACTAAACGATTACGTCGATATCTCAAGGTAACATTTCCATATTCATCCACACCTGCATTATAAAACATTGACACAGAATCTACAGAGGGGTCTAACGATTTTTTTAATTTCTTTAATTTCTCTTGATCTTCTTCTAATATCACATCATCTGCATCTAAATATAAAATATAATCTTTCGTTGCATATTTAAATGATTCATTTCTTGCTGCTGCAAAGTCTCCGGTCCATTCATAAAAAAAGATTCGATCTGTATATTCCTTCGCAATCTCCACGGTCCTATCTTCCGAGCCAGTATCTACAATATTAATTTCATCTACAAGATCTTTAACTGTCTCTAAACACCTGGCCAACACCTTTTCTTCATTTTTAACAATCATACATAAGCTAATTGTGATCATATTTTCTCCCCTCACATAGTGTTTATAAACGTCTTTTAGTGATAACGTCGTTAAAGTTAAGAAAGAATTGATAATGTCTCCGTTACTTTAAACTATGCAACTCATCACAGATGTTCACTTTTTCTACAAAACACCTGTTAATAGTTACAACAACTTTTTAACTCTAATGTTAAAATGGCTTTTTAAGTATAAAAAAGAAGAAGCCCTTTTAAACAGAGGGCTTCTCAAGTTAGTTTAAATTCGTTGAGGGGGAGTGTTCGTTTCTCTTTGTATACACTTTATGGTCCCGTTGGGCCAGTTGGTCCCTGCGGCCCGGTTGGTCCCTCTGGTCCCGTCGCTCCCGCTGGTCCCGTTGGCCCTGCTGGTCCTGTTGGTCCCTCTGGTCCCGTCGCTCCTGCTGGTCCCGTTGGCCCCTCTGGTCCCGTTGGTCCCGTCGCTCCTGCTGGTCCCGTTGGCCCCTCTGGTCCTGTTGGCCCTGCTGGTCCCGTCGCTCCTGCTGGTCCCGTTGGCCCTGCTGGTCCCGTTGGCCCTGCTGGTCCCGTTGGCCCTGCTGGTCCCGTTGGCCCCTCTGGTCCCGTTGGCCCTGCTGGTCCCGTCGCTCCTGCTGGTCCGGTTGGCCCCTCTGGTCCCGTCGCTCCTGCTGGTCCTGTTGGCCCCTCTGGTCCCGTCGCTCCTGCTGGTCCTGTTGGCCCCTCTGGTCCCGTCGCTCCTGCTGGTCCTGTTGGCCCTGCTGGTCCTGTTGGCCCTGCTGGTCCCGTCGCTCCTGCTGGTCCTGTTGGCCCCGCTGGTCCCGTCGCTCCTGCTGGTCCTGTTGGCCCCGCTGGTCCCGTCGCTCCCGCTGGTCCGGTTGGTCCCTCTGGTCCCGTTGGCCCTGCTGGTCCCGTCGCTCCTGCTGGTCCTGTTGGCCCCTCTGGTCCCGTCGCTCCTGCTGGTCCTGTCGCTCCCGCTGGTCCGGTTGGTCCCTCTGGTCCTGTTGGCCCCTCTGGTCCCGTTGGCCCTGCTGGTCCCGTCGCTCCCGCTGGTCCGGTTGGTCCCTCTGGTCCCGTTGGCCCTGCTGGTCCCGTCGCTCCTGCTGGTCCTGTTGGCCCCTCTGGTCCCGTCGCTCCTGCTGGTCCTGTTGGCCCCTCTGGTCCCGTCGCTCCCGCTGGTCCTGTCGCTCCCGCTGGTCCTGTTGGCCCCTCTGGTCCCGTCGCTCCTGTTGGTCCCGTCGCTCCCGCTGGTCCGGTTGGTCCCGTTGGTCCTGGAGGCCCTGGATCCCCATTTGTAGTATCTAATAATTCGACATCATCAACTAATATTGCCGGAGCATTAAAAGCAGCTGTCAGTTTAATAATCCGCACTTGAACTTGTGTTGTATTTGCTGGCGCAGGTGCTGTATTTCGAGATATGTCCAGCCATGTATCATTCAAAATTGTTGGAATACTTCCAAAATGGATTACGACTGATAAACCAGATCCTATAACTGTATTTGCCGCATTTAAATAATCTACTTCTAATAAAATGGTCGGACTTTCCTGGGTGGTCATTTTAGACAGTGAGACTAATAGTTGATACTGTCCACCTGGTTCAGCCGGTATAGTTTGAATGAGTGAAGCTGAAGCCGCCCCACCAGCTAAGCGGGCTGAAAACAAACCTGAATGTGCTTGACCGCTTACTACTGTTGTATGCACAGCATTCCATCCAGCAAGTGTCCCCGTCTCAAAACTGCCATTGGTAATTAAGTTTATAATAGCCATCCTTTTCCTCCTTTCTAAAAAACTTAAGAGTCTACTACAACTCTCACTCATATCCTATGAGAAATTTTTAAGCCTGTTTATGCTAATCAACTGATGATATCGTTGCTTTTAAGTTTTTAATAGTCTTAGACGTTTTCATGGAAAAACACTACTATAATGGAAACGTAATTAAATTTAAATCTCTGTTAAGAGCTGCTGCTGATGTTACATTAGTAGCCGTCGTTACAACTGTTCTAACACTGTATTCTAGTGTTTCAGTAGTTGGAGCAGTGTTTACAAATGTGTATAAGGAAATCTTTAAAGGCCTGCATTGAAATGTATTTAAAATATTTATGGTGGAGTATGCCGTATCTCTAATAACAGTCTCTTTTTCCACTCCTGATTTTTTGCTTTTATTAACAAAATATTCCAAGTGACTCCCTTCCACTTTCACCAGCATCATAGTCAGCGGAGTATCGTTTTGAATTATGATAATCAATTATGATTTTTTTCGCTAGATTTACTATTTCTTTATCAGCTGATAAGACAAGAAGATATAAGTGTGCCTCAACTCATCTATCATCTTTTTAAAATAGGGTATCGTATCCCCTGACCTTAACAAATTAGGAATCTCTGGATGCCTTTCTATAACAACAATGACTCCATTTGCACACCACTACCCCCAGACTTTTACACTTTTCCATAATTAAGTTAAATCTTAGCTGGCTTGAAGCTGAATCAGAATACGGAGTGAGTGAAATTGGTGGATACCCAAGAAAAAATCTAAAGAACATATCGTAAAAAAGTTCACTTCGTTTTTGGATGGTGCTATCACCCCTTACTTCCTCGAATCTAAAATTTTTAGATTATTTTTAAAGATCAGAGATTTCACTTACCATTCTTCAGTTACTCTGAAAACTGCTGTTATATTCGCTGTAGTTGTAATGCCACCGACAAATAACGTGATTATTTCATCATCAGGTAGTTCAAGATCAAGCAAGTTTGCAACAGCAAGGTCTCTACTTCCAGCTCCACCTCCAGAGGCGGCAATACCTTGAAAATAAACCTCTCCATCTACAGTAAAGGCTGTTGCATTATTATTAACGAGAAGGGCAGTTTCATTATTTGGAATATTCGTAGTCGCTGTAGGAAAGGTTGAAAAAGCTGTATTTAATTCGCCGCCTAGAATAATATGAAAGAATATATCCTCGTTTGTAATAATATCAATCCCTTCTAAGGTAACACTGACTGAATTTGGCCTGGCAGCCCCGGCTGGAAACACGTCTTTACGTTGAAAGGCCAACACAGGTTGCCCAGTCGTTGTTACTGATACCGTCCTGCGTTCTGATGTTATTCTAAATTCAGGATTAAACTTACCGACAATACTGTATTGTCTGCCGCCTACAAAGATACTTCTTGCTGGGGCAGCATTATTATTTGTAATACTTGCACGCAACGGTAAATTAGGGTCAGCAAAGCTTGTTTCATCTTCTGGTTTATAACGATGTACAGTAATTACTTCCTGGGAACCATTCTCTGCATTTTGCATGACTATTGCAAATTCGATGACACCATACCCATACCACGTAAAATTTATCTGATATATATTTCCATCTGCAACATCTAGTGTGAGTCCACTAGGCCCTGTGCCATCAAGGGGATCCACATTCCACATCGTCTGAGGGACATTTTCAATGACTACACCTGCACGAAGGATTATAACCTCTAATCCGTCAACGCCTTGTTCAAAATACGCTCCGTTTACATCATCAAACATTCCCCATTGAAAAACCTGTTCGTCTTCTGGGTTTTCAGGAATTCTAACACCAATTCCGGCTTGCCCAGCATAGCCCGGCATATATCGTCCTCTTTCTGCACTGTCCAAAGTAGCAGAGTCTCCAGCATTAGTAGTCACACTAACTTGAAATTCTGTACTAGTATTAGTGACGGTTCCAGCCCCTGTAGTAGTGACAATATCCCGCAAGACTGATAAGCCATAAACAGATTTCAGCTCAATAACAGGTGTTCTTTGAGAGGTCATCAACTCATTAAATTGTGAATTAACATTAGGTCCAATCCCACTTATTATTGTCATTTCTAATCTCCTTTCTATATAAGTTCTGTTAAATCTTGCAATATTTTTTGTTTCTTCGGATACGTGTCACAAGAAAGATGCTCTATCTTATTGGTAGAGAAAAAAACATTCCGCACTTAATGAAAATTTGATATTGGTCATACCGACACTAACCACAAACATAGCCTTTTTTAAAGTAAGGTGTGATAGATTTATCACACCTTGTTTTTGTACCATTTACCATTCTTCATTTACTCTGAATACTGCACTTACAGCTGAAGTCCCTGAAAAAGTTCCAATTACTAAAGTAACTGGTTGTTCTGCAGGTAATTCAAAGGATAAAAGAGAGGCAGTTGCTAAATCTCTGTTAGCTACGCCTTGGACTCCAGCCATAATACCTTGGTATACAACCTGCCCGCCAGCGGTAGTGGTAGCTGAGTTATTAACTAGTAACGCCGTTTCATTATCGGGTATATCAGTGTTAGTAGTAGGAAAGTTTGTAAAAGCTGTATTTAAAGTTCCGTCGACAACTACTTGGAACCAAGCATCGCTTGAGCTGACAACATCCACACCTTCCAAAGTAACGCTAACCGAGTTTGATCTTCCTGAACCAGCAGGAAATACAGGTTTTCTTTGGAATGATAAAACAGGTAGTCCCCCAGTTCCTACAGTGACTTCCCGTCGATCAGAGGTAATACGGAATTCTGGACGGAATTCCCCAAGAACACTATATTGTCTTCCTCCAACGAATAAGCTCCTTACAGCTCCAGCACTTCCATTATTTGAGATTCGTGCTCGAAGTGGCAGGTTAGGATCTGCTAAGCTCGTTTCTCCACTTGGCTTATAACGGTGTACAGCAATTACTTCTTGGGCATTGGTCGTTGGATTTTGCATCACAATGGAAAATTGTATTACACCGTATCCATACCAAGTAAAGTCTATTTGAAATATATTCCCTTCTATTAAATCGAGCGTAAGTCCGCTAGCCCCAGATCCATCAAGTGGATCAACATTCCAGTTCGCCTGTGACACAAATTCAATTTCAGTGCCTGCTCTTCTAACCGCAACGAATATTCCATCCGCCACATTTTGTCCGAAGTATGCTCCATTTTCATCATCGAACATTCCCCATTCAAACACTTGATCGTTTAATGGTGCTTCTGGAATTCTGACTCCAATCCCTGCCTGGGCTGCATATCCTGGCATATAACGCCCTCGTTCCACACTGTCTAATTCAGCAGAGTCGCCTCCATTGGTTGTAACACTTACTTCGTATTCAACTGTTGTATTAGTCACTTCACCATTTCCAGTAGTTTCTATAATATCCCGCAGGTCAGAAATACCATAAACAGAAGTTAATTCTAGGATTGGTGTTCTCTGAGCAGTATTTAATTCATCAAACTGAGAGTTTACGTTTGGCCCTACATCGGTAATTGTAACCTCATCAGCGATTGGCCCTGTAGGTCCGGTTACTCCCGTTGGGCCGGTTGGACCCGTCGATCCCGTTGCACCCGTTACTCCTGTCGGACCTGTCGATCCCGTTGCACCCGTTACTCCCGTGGCTCCGGTCGCTCCTGTGGCTCCTGTTACTCCCGTTGGACCCGTCGCTCCTGTGGCTCCCGTTACTCCTGTTGGACCTGTCACTCCTGTTGCACCGGTGGCTCCTGTCGGACCCGTTACTCCTGTGGCTCCGGTCGCTCCTGTGGCTCCTGTTGCACCCGTTACTCCCGTTGGGCCGGTTACTCCCGTCGGACCCGTCGATCCTGTTACACCGGTCACTCCTGTTGGACCCGTCGCTCCTGTTGCACCCGTTACTCCTGTGGCTCCGGTCACTCCCGTTGGACCCGTCACTCCTGTCGGGCCCGTGGCTCCTGTGGCTCCCGTTACTCCTGTTGCTCCTGTCGCTCCTGTCGCTCCCGTCGATCCCGTTGGGCCGGTTGCTCCTGTTGCTCCGGTCACTCCTGTTGCGCCCGTTACTCCTGTGGCTCCGGTCACTCCCGTTGGGCCGGTGGCTCCGGTTGCACCGGTTACTCCCGTTGGACCCGTCGCCCCTGTTGCACCCGTTACTCCTGTCGGACCTGTCGCTCCGGTGGCTCCCGTCGATCCCGTGGCACCTGTCGCTCCCGTTGGGCCGGTTGCTCCTGTTGCACCCGTCACTCCTGTTACTCCGGTCGCTCCTGTGGCTCCCGTCGATCCCGTTACTCCGGTTACTCCCGTCGGACCTGTCGCTCCTGTTGCTCCTGTCGCTCCTGTGGCTCCCGTTGGGCCAGGGGCTCCCGTTGGACCCGTCGCTCCTGTTGGGCCGGTCACTCCCGTTGCACCTGTCACTCCTGTTGGGCCGGTCGCTCCTGTTGCTCCGGTCGCTCCCGTGGCTCCTGTCGCTCCCGTTGGACCCGTCGCTCCTGTTGGACCCGTTACTCCTGTTGCACCGGTCGCTCCTGTTGCACCGGTCACTCCTGTTGGGCCGGTCACTCCCGTTGCACCGGTCACTCCTGTTGGACCTGTCGCTCCTGTTGGGCCTGTCACTCCCGTTGCACCTGTCACTCCTGTTGGGCCGGTCACTCCCGTTGCACCTGTGGCTCCCGTTGGGCCAGGGGCTCCCGTTGGACCGGTCGCTCCTGTTGGGCCGGTCACTCCCGTTGGACCCGTGGCTCCTGTTGGGCCGGTTGCTCCCGTTGGACCGGTCGCTCCTGTTGGGCCTGTAACTCCCGTTGCACCTGTCACTCCTGTTGGACCGGTCGCTCCTGTTGCACCGGTTGCTCCCGTTGGACCCGTGGCTCCTGTTGGACCTGTCGCTCCTGTTGGGCCGGTCGCTCCCGTTGCACCGGTCGCTCCTGTTGGGCCTGTCGCTCCTGTCGGACCCGTTGCACCTGTCGCTCCCGTTGGACCTGTGGCTCCCGTCGCTCCCGTTGCACCCGTCGATCCTGTGGCTCCCGTTACTCCTGTTGGACCTGTCGCCCCTGTTGCACCCGTCTCTCCCGTTGGGCCGGTGGCTCCTGTTGGACCTGTCACCCCTGTTGCACCGGTGGCTCCTGTCGCCCCTGTTGCACCCGTTACTCCTGTCGGACCTGTCGCTCCGGTGGCTCCCGTCGATCCCGTGGCACCTGTCGCTCCCGTTGGGCCGGTGGCTCCTGTTGCACCCGTTACTCCTGTCGGACCCGTCGCTCCCGTTGCACCCGTCGATCCTGTGGCTCCCGTTACTCCTGTTGGACCTGTCGCCCCTGTTGCACCCGTCTCTCCCGTTGGGCCGGTGGCTCCTGTTGGACCTGTCACCCCTGTTGCACCGGTGGCTCCTGTCGCCCCTGTTGCACCCGTTACTCCTGTTGGACCTGTCGCCCCTGTTGCACCCGTCGATCCCGTTGGGCCGGTGGCTCCTGTTGGACCTGCCACCCCTGTTGCACCGGTGGCTCCTGTCGCCCCTGTTGCACCCGTTACTCCTGTCGGACCCGTCGCTCCTGTCGGACCCGTCGCTCCCGTCACTCCTGTTGCACCCGTTACTCCGGTGGCTCCCGTCGCTCCGGTTGGACCTGTTACTCCCGTTGGACCCGTCGCCCCTGTTGCACCCGTTACTCCTGTCGGACCTGTCGCTCCGGTTGCACCTGTCGCTCCTGTTGGACCCGTCGCTCCTGTCGGACCCGTCGATCCCGTTGCACCGGTTACTCCTGTTGCACCGGTCGCCCCTGTTGGGCCGGTTGCTCCTGTTGGGCCGGTTACTCCCGTTGGGCCGGTTGGACCCGTCGATCCCGTTGGGCCTGTGGCTCCCGTTGCTCCGGTCGCTCCCGTTGGACCCGTTACTCCTGTCGGACCTGTCGATCCCGTTGGGCCGGTGGCTCCCGTTGAACCGGTTGCTCCGGTTGGACCCGTCACCCCTGTTGGACCTGTCGCTCCTGTTACACCTGTCGCTCCCGTTGGACCGGTCACTCCCGTTGCACCGGTCGATCCTGTTGGACCGGTTACTCCTGTTGGACCCATGGCTCCTGTTGGGCCGGTCACTCCCGTTGGACCCGTGGCTCCTGTTGGGCCGGTTGCTCCTGTTGCTCCCGTCGCCCCTGTTGGACCCGTCGATCCTGTTGCTCCCGTTGCTCCCGTCGCCCCTGTTGGACCCGTCGATCCTGTTGCTCCCGTTGCTCCCGTCGCCCCTGTTGGGCCTGTCGCTCCTGTTGGACCTGTCGCTCCCGTTGGGCCTGTCGCTCCCGTTGCACCCGTTGCACCTGTCGCTCCTGTTGCACCTGTCGCTCCCGTTGGGCCTGTGGCTCCCGTTGCTCCTGTTGCTCCTGTCTCTCCCGTTGCACCCGTTACTCCTGTCGGACCCGTCACTCCCGTTGCTCCCGTCACTCCTGTTGGACCGGTCACTCCTGTTGGGCCGGTCGCTCCCGTTGAGCCAGTGGCTCCTGTCGGGCCCGTCGTCCCTGTTGCTCCTGTCTCTCCCGTTGCACCGGTTACTCCTGTGGCTCCCGTTGGACCCGTTACTCCCGTCGGGCCCGTCGCCCCTGTTGGACCCGTTACTCCTGTTGAGCCAGTTGCTCCCGTTGGGCCTGTCGCTCCGGTTGCACCGGTCGCCCCTGTTGGGCCGGTCGCTCCCGTTGCACCTGTCACTCCTGTTGCTCCGGTCATTCCTGTTGGACCCGTCACTCCTGTTGGACCCGTCACTCCCGTTGGACCGGTCGCTCCTGTTGGGCCTGTCACTCCCGTTGCACCTGTCACTCCTGTTGGACCGGCGGCCCCTGTTGGGCCGGTTGCTCCCGTTGGGCCGGTCGCTCCTGTTGCACCGGTCGATCCTGTTGCACCGGTTGCTCCCGTTGGACCCGTGGCTCCCGTTGGGCCGGTCGATCCCGTTGCACCGGTCGATCCTGTTGCTCCGGTCACTCCTGTGGCTCCGGTCACTCCTGTGGCTCCGGTCGCTCCTGTTGGACCCGTCGCTCCCGTTGCTCCCGTCGATCCCGTTGGGCCCGTTACTCCTGTCGGACCTGTCGCCCCTGTTGGGCCGGTCGCTCCTGTCGGACCCGTGGCTCCTGTCGGGCCGGTCGATCCCGTTGGGCCTGTCGCCCCTGTCGGGCCGGTCGATCCCGTTGAGCCAGTGGCTCCTGTCGGGCCGGTCACTCCCGTGGCACCGGTTACTCCTGTGGCTCCCGTTGGACCCGTTACTCCCGTCGGGCCCGTCGCCCCTGTTGGACCCGTTACTCCTGTTGAGCCAGTTGCTCCCGTTGGGCCTGTCGCTCCGGTTGCACCGGTCGCCCCTGTTGGGCCGGTCGCTCCCGTTGCACCTGTCACTCCTGTTGCTCCGGTCATTCCTGTTGGACCCGTCACTCCTGTTGGACCCGTCACTCCCGTTGGGCCGGTCGCTCCTGTTGCTCCGGTCGCTCCTGTTGCACCGGTTGCTCCCGTTGGACCCGTGGCTCCCGTTGGACCCGTGACTCCTGTTGGGCCGGTTGCTCCCGTTGGACCTGTCGCTCCTGTTGGACCCGTGGCTCCTGTTGGGCCCGTTACTCCTGTTGGACCTGTCGCCCCTGTTGGGCCGGTCGCTCCTGTCGGACCCGTGGCTCCTGTTGGACCTGTCGCTCCTGTTGGGCCGGTCGCTCCCGTTGCACCGGTCGCTCCTGTTGGGCCTGTCGCTCCTGTCGGACCCGTTGCACCTGTCGCTCCCGTTGGACCTGTGGCTCCCGTTGGGCCAGGGGCTCCCGTTGGACCCGTCGCTCCTGTTGGGCCGGTCACTCCCGTTGGACCCGTGGCTCCTGTTGGGCCGGTTGCTCCCGTTGGACCGGTCGCTCCTGTTGGGCCTGTAACTCCCGTTGCACCTGTCACTCCTGTTGGGCCTGTAACTCCCGTTGCACCTGTCACTCCTGTTGGACCGGTCGCTCCTGTTGCACCGGCGGCCCCTGTTGGGCCGGTTGCTCCCGTTGGGCCGGTCGCTCCCGTGGCTCCTGTCGCTCCCGTTGGACCCGTCGATCCTGTTGGACCCGTTACTCCTGTTGGGCCAGTCACTCCTGTTGGACCCGTCACCCCTGTTGCACCGGTTACTCCTGTTGGACCCGTCGCTCCTGTTGCTCCCGGCGCTCCCGTTGGACCCGTCGCTCCTGTTGAACCTGTCGCCCCTGTTGGGCCGGTAGCTCCCGTTGCACCTGTCGCTCCTGTCACTCCTGTGGCTCCGGTTACTCCTGTCGGACCGGTCGCTCCCGTTGGACCAGGGGGACCCGTAACCCCGGAACCATTTGCTTCTAGCACTTCTACATTATCAATCAAAACCGCCGGAGCATTTAGAGCTGCTGGGGGTTTAGAGATCACCACCTCCACATGCGTTGCACTAGCAGGTGCAGAGAATGTATTTTGATAAACAAATTTCCAAATGTTCTCTTCTATCGTCGGTATCGTTCCGAAAACAATCTTAAAAGACAAACCCGTCCCTACTATTTCATTTAAATCGTTTAAAAAAGAAACCTGTACTGTGATTTCAGGACTTGCTTGTAACCCTTGTTTTGACATAGAAACAAAAAACTCATAGTGATTTCCTGGTTGAACAGGAATGGTTTGTGAAATAAATGCTGTAATTGAGCCGCTGGAAAATCGTGCAGAAAATTGACCCGTATGAGGCCGGACAGAAATAATAGTTGTGTTCAGAAATTGCCAATTAGCTAATGTACCTGTTTCAAACCCTCCATTAACAACCAGATTTTGAATGGACACCCGCTTTCTCTCCCTTCTCAACCGATGACGATTAGCCTTTTCTAACGTTTGATTTTAAAGACATATTCTCGCCACATCCTATGAGAAAAAGGTTTTAACGGTATACGCTCTCGTCCTGACTCCTATAGATATAATTTCTTTGAAAATCTTCAATCTTTCCTCACAGGCAAGTGTCTGTAAAATCCCCGGCTCAAAATAGAGAACAAAGCTAAAACTATTTAGACGGGAGATAATAAACGCTAATCTCCGGATTTACTCAACTCCCACTGATTGAAGACTCGTTTTATATTTTTGAAATCATAACTTTTCACATAAAAAAAGCCGACATATTCGGCTTTTTACTCCATTATTATTTCCTTAACGTCTTAGCTGGATTTCCTACACATGTGGTATTGGAATGAATGCTTTTTGTGACAACTGCACCAGCTCCTACAACAGCTTCTTCACCAATTACTACTCCAGGAAGCAATGTGACATTATTCCCAATTTTAGCTCCCTTCTTTACAATAGGACCTTGATGGCGATAGTTTCCTTCCCCCATATATTTATCGTTAGAGGAGGACACACACGGCCCTATAAAGACATCATCTTCTATCGTCATATCGGCGGTCACATAACTACCCGTTTGTATGGTGACTCGCTTCCCAATAACCGTATTATTTTCAACGGTTGCACTTCTGCCAACAATACTGGCCTCTCCAACAATTGTCTTCTCCCTAATACTAGCTAAATCTCCAATATAGACATCATCAGCTAGCATAATACCGCGATACAACACCACATGATCTCCTATCGTGACGTTATGACCGATTTTTAGAGGGGCAAGTGTCGATACCGGCTTTCGAGCCATTTTTTTATTTGTCGTTGGTCGTTTCCCCAAAGAGGTAAGAGTACCTATCTTGACATTATCTCCAATTACAGTGTCTTCTTTTATCACGACATGATGACCTATTGTGACATTATCTCCAATGATGACCCCCTTCTCAATCACAACATGCTCTCCAATCGAACTGTTTTTCCCTATTTCTACGTTTTCATAAATCATTAGCAGCTTCCTTTCATATCAATTGTGGAAAAATTCTCTATAGGAAATGGGATGGCTTTGTTTTTTATATGCGACAAATAAAGACCCGCAATAGCTTCAAACGCTTTCTTCCCTTCAATACAGGACATTTTAACTGTTTTTGTCGTTTTTAAAGCGTTAATAAATTCTTCATACATGTACTCATGCTCTCTAGTATCGTTCATAAGTAAATTTAATTCCTTTTCTATTTCTGGATGGCCTTCGACAAAGCAACGTTCCAATCGATCGAACCCGCCCGTTATGCTGATTGTCGCTTTATCGTAAACGATCGTTAGTTCATAGCCTAAATTGTTCGGTAATGTGATTGAATTGGCATCAATTACAGCTTTCGCACCATTTTTGAAATGTAAAATACCTGATGCCACATCTTCTGTTTCTTTAAATGGTAAATAACGAGCTAGCTGTCCATAAACGCTGTGGATATCGCCTAACAGCCAGATTAGCAAATCGACTAAATGAATGCCTTGATTGACTAACATTCCCCCATCTTTTTCCCAACTTCCACGCCATGCAGCAGAGGAATAATAACTTTCAGGCCGATGAATTTTCAACGAGGCTGTTCCATAATAGGGTTTTCCTATAATTCCTTCATCCATCAACCATTTTATTTTTTGAAAGACTGGCCGATAACGGAGTTGGTGACATACGAGGACGACATTATTTGTTAACCGTTGAAGGTTGATTAATTCATCCGTGTCCTGTAAAGACAAGGCAATAGGCTTTTCTAACATGACGTGCTTACCTGCTTTTAAAGCTTCTTTAGCTACAGCTGCATGCATTGAAGATAAAAGTGACACGACAACGGCATCAACATCTTCCCTTTTGATGAGAGCTTTATAATCGTTTAGTTTTGCAATAGAAGTTTGCTCTCCCGTTAAGGTTCGATAGCGTTCAACTGCCTCACTCATTCTGTCATCATTCACATCACTAACTGCTGTTAATTGAACAGAATCTATGTTCGCGATTGTTTTCAAATGTTTCCGAGAAATAGCGCCACACCCAATCAAACCAACGGTGACACTCATAACTTGTTCACTGCCTTTTTAATAGATTTAATGACTTGGTTTTGTTCATTAATGGTCAAATAGGGGTGCATAGGAATAGCAAATAATTCTTCAGATAATGTTTCAGCTACCGGGAAATCTCCTTTTTTATACCCTAGATGTTGATAAACTTCCTGCAGATGGAGGCATCGGGGGTAATAAATCCCTGTCGCTATTTGGTCTTTATTTAAAAAAGCCGTCACGTCATCTCTTTTAGGAGAAGCTAGACAATATAAATGGAAAACGTGCTTACATTCTTCTGAAACAAATGGGACTGTGATGCCTTTCACATGACGTAACGATGCAGTGTACGTTTTAGCTAAGCTAATACGATTAGCATTCCATTCATCTATTTTCTGTAGGCAAACGAGCAGTATGGCTGCATGCAATTCGTCTAACCTGCTGTTATAACCAATACGGTCATGAAAGTATTTTTTACTGCTCCCATGAACTCGTAACGTACGAAGCTGATTAGCTAATCGTTTGTCCGATGTTACGATCATGCCGCCATCACCTAATGTCCCGAGGTTTTTAGTTGGGAAAAAAGAAAAGCAGGCTACATCACCTAAATGACCAGCTTGACGCTGTTTATACGTTGCCCCAAAAGCTTGACACGCATCTTCAATAACATAAAGACTATATTTTTGAGCTATTTCATTGATTTTATCCATATTCGCTGGCTGACCAAATAAATGAACTGGGATAATCGCTTTTGTCGCGCTAGTAATTTTACTTTCAAGACATTCAGGGTTCAAATTGTACGTTTTTTCGTCCACATCAGCAAATACTGGTGTGGCCCCAACACGTGTAATGGCTTCAGCTGTTGCAAAAAATGTAAAAGGTGTTGTCACCACTTCATCCCCTGAGCCGATGCCATATGCTTCTAGCGTTAAAACAAGAGCATCTGTTCCATTTGCTACTGCCACAGCTTCTTCTACTTGTAATCGTTCAGCCACTTCGTCCTCAAGCTCATTCACATAAGGCCCTAAAATATATTGACCACTTTCAATGACTTTTTCAAATTCCGCTAAAATATCCGGTTTAATTGTACTGAATTGCCGCTTCAAATCAATAAGTGACACCATCTTTTTTCCCCTCTTCATTTGAAAATTTAATGGATTTCCCGTTTTTTACATGCTCTGTTTAGCGTATGAGGGAAATACTTAAGTGACACGGCATTAACCTACTGACAACCTTTCATTACGAAAAAAGACAGATAGCTGTTAACCAACTGCCTTTTTTTATATAGCTGATGCACTCTCCCTTCTTTTACATCATATATCGTAATAGCTTGCACTTTACAGAAAGGAAAATGATGATGAAAGAGAAACGAACACCCCATCCAAACAGGGACAAAACGATCATCGGTGTTGTTGGACTTGGTTATGTCGGATTACCAGTAGCGGTTGGCTTTGCAGAAAAATACCGTGTTACAGGTTTTGACATTAATCAAAAAAGGATCGACGCATTGAAGTTGAAAAAAGATACGACCGGAGAAGTAACGAGTAAGCAATTAAATAATAAAAACCTGACGTTCACTACTGATGAAAAGGCGCTTCAACCATGTAACTTTATCATTGTTACAGTACCTACACCGATTAGCGAAGCAAACGTACCTGATTTATCTCATTTACAAAAAGCATCGGCCATTGTAGGAAACCAATTAACAGAAGGGGATATCGTCGTTTACGAATCAACCGTATATCCTGGGGTGACGGAAGACATTTGCCTGCCAATTTTAGAAGCTCATTCAAACATGAAAGCAGGTGTGGATTTTGAAGTAGGTTATTCACCTGAACGAATTAATCCAGGTGATAAAGAACATACTTTCTCATCTATCGAAAAGGTAGTTTCTGCCCAAAACGACGAGGCGTTAAAAAAAATAGATGATATGTATCGGAGTATTCTAAGCGCACCTATTACGAAAGCAGCATCAATTAAAGTAGCTGAAGCTTCTAAAGTCGTTGAAAACACCCAGCGGGACATTAATATCGCATTAATGAATGAGTTGTTTTACATGTTTCATCATATGGGCATCAATACATTTGACGTTCTAAAAGCGGCAAGTTCAAAGTGGAACTTTCTCCCCTTTACACCAGGTCTCGTAGGGGGACATTGTATTGGTGTGGACCCATATTATCTTATTCACAAAGCTAAAATATCCGGGTATGAATCAGAACTCATGGCCGCTGCCAGAAAAATCAATGATTATATGCCCACATATCTTGTTAACTGCATTACAAATACACTGATAGAAAAGAATATATGTCCTAATGACTGCCACATCACTGTTTTCGGTATCACGTTCAAAGAAAACGTTCCTGATCTTCGCAATTCAAAGGCTGTGGAGATGGTGAATCAATTAAGAACACTTGGGTTACCTGTATCTATTTATGACCCTCTGGCAGATAAAGAGGAAGCAAAGAATCGATACGGTCTTTCCCTTAAATTAGCAGAAGAAATCCCGCCTGCAAATATGCTTATTTTAGCCGTTCCTCACGAAGAGTTTTTAACCATGGATACGAAGGACTATCTTCCATTTCTCAAAAATAATCGTGAGGTGTTCGTATTCGATATTAAAAATAGTCTCGAAAATAAAGCATTTCCTGATCACGTAAATGTCTGGAAACTTTAAATAACAAGATTATTAGATGATAATCCCGCTCTACCACCCTAGTAAAAGATCTTACCATAACTATCATAGAAATTACTTTATACAATCACCATTTTGCAAACTGTGAATAGAGTAAATTAAATATAGAAGCCTACCTGTCCACACTTCCAATAGTCAAAAGCCCGTTTTGGCAAGAATAATGGTCTTTCAGCATTGTTATAGTAACAAGTCAGTCATTTGCCACATATTGTGTAAATGAATCAAATTTATCGAAAAGGAGTAGATGACATGTATAAACCGACACCCATTGAGGAGCTACAACCTGAACTCCTTTGTATAAACGCCGAAAAAGTATATGATTGGGTTATCTTACAAGCAACTGAAAATCAAACAATCCCAGCAACAGGTTTCGATCCTCTTGCAATTGACCCGTGTGCGGCTACAGTCACAAATTTAGTTACAACTTGCTTTCTAGTAGACCCCCTTACAGGTGATCCACTTCCACCTAATGCAGAGATTGAGGTAGAGGAGCTGGGTCAACGAGAAGACCGGACATTTAACATTGACGGTGAGACAATAACGTTACAACGTGTTTCATTCACTAAGCCATTAAGCGTTGTGGTTCAATTTAGTGGCATTGATGGTACAACACCATTTATCGTGCAAACGTCACCGATCTTATTTGAAATTCCAGAATCTATTTTCCTTTGTGCGCCGATAGGCACACGACTTGTTGTCAGACTAACTGATGTGGAATGTAGTGCTAGCCCTAACTGTGTGAATAACGTTTTACAAAGCATTGATATTAATTTAAATATTTGTCAAAGTGTTCAATCAGTTGCAGATGTAACACTTGAATTAACGGCTGATTTCTGTGAGCCTAGAGACATTTTAGTTGAACAGTGTCCTACTCCAAGTATTCCGCCGCAGTGTCCTGTCTTGTTCCCAGGTAATCAAATTGACGACTAGTTTAAGCGATGAGTGCTCTTCAGCCTTTCATTAAGCTCATGACCAAATTAGCGAGCCCCTTTATTGTGACGCTCTTATCACAAGGGGGCTTATCGTTGTTGATTTAAGTTATCTTATGTCATTAAAGAACTTTTCTAGGGGGAATTTATGACGACTAACTGAGCACCTATCAGCATAAGAATAGAAAAAGCGTCTTATCATCATGAGGTAAAAGCAAGGATAGGAGGTATTTTATTCGCATGAATGACCAAATTAATGACTTATTAAAACGAAATCAATCCTACTTTAAAGAAGTTAAAGAATTGATTGCTAAAAAAACATTTCATATAAATAGTCATGTACTCTGTTACTTTACATATTCCCTCAGCTTAAGCCATGCCACCGATGAGGATAATTTGCTACTCGGTTCATTTACTATCTTAAACCTCGGTCAAAAGCCGCTTCAGCATCCTGTCATTTGTATCACGTTGTCAGATAGCTCACTCTTTAAGTTGAGTGGAAAATTTACGCATAAGGCATCTAACAGTAAGGTGACACCAAGTGTATGGGAACGTATTAGCAAGACGTCGAATCAGGATGAGTATTGGTTCAAATATAAAGCTGCACCATATATCTCGGCAAACGACAGGTTATCATTTTCAAATTTCCAAGTGGAGTGGACCCCACAAAAAAATTACAACGGTACCATTAAAGGTTTTGTTTATAGTGAAGAAATAAAAGATGGCCAAGAAGCTGTGAACCAAATTAATATTAGCGGAATGACACCGTGAAAAGGGGGATATCCACATGTCACATCAACACACAGATCAAGCCCTTGTAACTAAACAAGTGATCTATCGCCACCTTCGTGAACATTTAGACATGTTAAAGACTCACTCTAAAGACACACAATCAAGTCAGTTAACTCTCGACAGTTACACACTTAACTTATTAATGATCTGCCTCTTAGACTTTATTGATCACCAAGGACCAGGCGTCACCGAAGCGAGCGACCTACCTGTTAGTAACACGATACCTGACCTCGAAAATATTCTCAGACAAGAACAATCACAATTGGAAGAGATTATTCAGTTGTTAAAGGAAAAATAAGTATCCCCGCTACCATTTGGTGAAGTAAAAGGCTGGATTTATTATAAATTTAGTAAAAAGGGGAGTTAGTTGATGACACCTAAACCACCGAAAGATCCTGTTTTATTACAACAGCAAGTTATTTACTTCAAATCAGAACTGGCTAAGTTTAAAAATAAAGTTAAGCATTACCAAAATGATTATCACTACTCACTCATAGAAGAATTAAAAGAAAAAAATAGAAGATTAATAGAAGAAACACAAGCTAAAGAGAATCAGATTGGTTGGCTAAAAACAGAAGAAGAGCGACTTGCCAATGAGAATAGTCAATTAAGGCAAGAGCTGGCAGAGATAAATCAGCAATTTCACACATCTGATGTTCATAATGAGATCGATGAATTAAAAAAAGAAAACGAGCACCTTAAACTTTCTAATGAACAATTAAAGAAAAAACTTACTATGTTGGAGGAGTTAAAAAACACAGAGTCTAGCACTTCTTCTTCACCTCACTTACAGCAAATTGAGAACCAAATGGATGATGTGTTAGAAAAGTCGTTTGCTTATGAGGAAAATTTAAATGCAAAAATGGTACTGATTCAATTTCTTGAAGGAAAACTTAACGCCTTATCAGAAGAAATTGACACACTTACATCTTCTACACAAGAATTGTCTTTTGATGATGAACATTAATTCTAACCTGCCTACTAACTGAATACAGCTTCAATGATCTTCCAGTCTTTCTACAACTAATAAGTCCTTGCTTCTCTAGTCCCCCCCCTGAATTTATTATGCTTAAAAAGAATTTGCCCGTAAAAGTCACTAGTAACTTTTACGGGCAAATTCTTCTTTACAATCTATCAGCTTCTATCTAACATACATAACCTCTTCTTGTATTTTTAACTTCTATTAAACTGTTTGATCAAATAAGGTGCCTTTACCTGTGAGAGAACGTTCTTCTCTTATAGCTTTTTGTTTTAACCGTTCTTCTTTCGTATAATTTAACATAAAATTCCTTTCTTCAGAGCGGCGGGCAAGAACATCGAAAAATTCAGTATTTTCTAATGGAGTAGGCCCTGTAATCATTGGCTTAGGTTCCGTGTGTCTGCTAGCATAAACGATCATTTGTTCATCTTTTACAGGTGGAATGTATCCCATATGATCACCTCTCTCTATTAATAGATACCCTGTTATAGCTTATCTGAAACCTATTTTGCTCCGTTTATTATGGGTGTATTTTTTATTGCCACAATTACAGCCACTTTTATTAAATGATGCTTTCGTCACTCGGTTACCAAGAGAGATGATGGGAGAAGGAACAGGTTTTACACGATTCACTTTTGTCGGGTACATCTGCATGTCACTTCCTCCTAAATTTAAACTTCTGCTATGCAGAATGCTTACTCACTTTTTGACTTCTGAATGGAGGGATTTAAAAATTTTCTGGTGAGCCGCTTTTTTGCGGATATCATTTTCTGTTGCAAGATCATCACCGCTTTTGATTAGGTGGCTTGTGGCGTCTATTTTTCCCTTCTCTTTATGATTCGAAATTGATTCTCTGTTCATGTCCGTTGCTAAGTTTGCCACGATCTCTTCACGATGATCATATATATATTTTTTACTATCTTCGTCAGCATCTTTAAGTTTTCCTGCTTCTAACTTCCACATTGTTTCTGTTAACTCCTGAATGCGACGCTTTTTAGATGAAAGTTCTTGCTTCAGTGTATGTTTATCTTCTTTAAGCAAACGGCACATTTTTTCTAATTTTTTGTTTTGTTTTCTCAATAATTCCTTCTGTTCCATAAGTTCGTTAATTTTTTTCACATTATAAGTTGCTTCCATCTGTTCAAGCCGTTTTAAATGCTTTGACGCCTCAGCTTTATAGTGAAGCAACTGTTGGTATAATTGAATATTTTCTCTATTGTTTACTTCTTTCAATTGTTTCATCATCACACCTCCTCGTGATAGCCATTCTCCTTTATACATATGTGAATGACTTAAAAAATTGCCTATTTTGTTCCACGTTAGGCGGCACCTATATTTTTAAAATAGAAGTAAGTATAGGAATTATTTTTCGACATGTCGTCATGTTAGAAAAAGTCAGGACTCTCCTTTAGTTAGCAAAAAACGTCATCACTACTTCTTCTATGAGAGCTGCTATAGCTGCAAAAGCAAATACGTAACTGACAATCATAAAAATGCCTGGCATTAAAAGAAGGCCTATCATTAACCCTGCAGCCACCCAAACAGAAAAGCACCAATGACAGCTTAATAGCATTCCAACAAATTTTTTTACCCCTGTTCCTTTACTGACATACGTCCAAACTGTTTGCCCACTTTCGTCAGTTACAGCTTTCTCGGCTATAAATAACCGTCTAACTGGTTCCATAATCGTATCGTAGACAAATAAGTGAGTCAGCCTAAAAACAGCTAAACCGATCACAATGAAATCCAGTATTGAAAAGGTCATCATCATCCTCCGCTCTTATGATCCATTTATATATGTATATGAAAAAAGAAGTAAAGGTTTCCCCTTACTTCTTACAACGGTTTAATAAACGTAAGCAGTGCCTACAAGCACAAGTAAAATAAAAAGAACGACAATAAGGGCAAAGCTGCCGTAATAATAACTCACATGTGCCACCTCCTATCTATTTACTTATTCATATGCTTGACTGGTAATGATGTATAGGCTGATAGCCGTAAAAAAAGAGTGAAAATCAGGAACACTGATTCTCACTCTTTTATCTATTGCGTTAAAAAATCTTTATTTACATTAATCCTGTAACGTGATAACCCCCGTCTACATGGAGAAGTTCCCCGGTAATTCCTTTTGATAAGTCACTCATCAGGAATAAAGCCGTATCACCGACTTCTTCTTGCGTAACAGTTCGTTTTAATGGGGCGTGATCTTCCATCTCCTTAAGAACATCATTGAATCCTCCGACCCCTTTAGCTGAAAGTGTTCTAATAGGACCAGCTGAAATAGCATTGACTCGAATTTGTTCTTTACCTAGATCGTTAGCTAAATATTTTACACTTGCATCAAGACTTGCTTTAGCTACTCCCATCACATTGTAATTTTTCACCACTCGTTCACCGCCGAGATAACTGAGTGTAACAATGCTCCCACCTTCAGTCATTAAAGGACGAGCTGCTTTAGTGACAGCCGTAAGGGAATAGGCGCTAATGTTCTGTGATAATAAAAACCCTTCACGCGTCGTATTTAAATATTCTCCTTCTAACTCCTCACGGTTTGCAAACGCAATACAGTGAGCTAAGCCATCTATTTTTCCTGCTTCTTTTTTTATTTGCTCAAAAGTCGCAGCAATTTCCTCATCATTTGTCACATCACAAGATAATACTAAGTGCTTGCCATCTTCTAATGAGCCTGCAAGATCCTTCACGTTTTTTTCAAGTCTTTCACCTGCATATGTAAAAATTAAAGTTGCCCCTGCTTTCGCAAGCGATTGAGCAATTCCCCATGCAATACTTCGTTTATTGGCAACTCCCATAATAACAAAAGTTTTTTGGCTTAAATCAATTTTCATGTTGGTGCCTCCTTAAGATCTATACGTGATATTAATACTTGGTCACAATTTTACCCTACCAATCCAGCTGCGTCAATATTGTGCCAGATAAAGATTATTTTAAAAAGTCTCTGTTATACTAAAAAAGATGTCTTTAATTATAATGATGGGAGGTAACGATGAACACATACGATATCATTGGTGACATACACGGGTGTGAAAAAGAAATGGATACGTTATTAACAACTCTCGGCTATCGTCAGGAGCATCATGCATCACGACTTTTTCATCCAGAAAAGCGCTTGCCTGTTTTTCTTGGTGATCTAACCGATCGTGGGCCTTCTTCTGTAAATGTGCTGCGAAAAGTTATAAGTTGGGTGATGGTAGGTGATGCTCTTTACTGTCCAGGTAACCATTGTAACAAACTGTATCGGTATTTCCTTGGTAATAAGGTTCAAATTACGCACGGCCTTGAAACAACAGTTGCTGAATTGAAAGAGCTCCCTATAGAAGAATTCAATAAGTTACAACAAACATTTATCACTCTCTATGAACAAGCCCCTCTTTATCACGTATTGAACGATAATAAACTTGTCGTAGCACATGCTGGTATAAGAGAGGACATGATCGGTAAAATGAGCAATAGCGTTAAAACTTTTGTCTTATACGGTGACATAACAGGAGAAACGCATGCTGATGGGCGCCCTGTCCGTCGAGACTGGGCTCGACATTATAACGGGGATGCCTTTATTGTTTATGGCCATACCCCCGTCAAAGAACCTAGACGACTCAGAAATACTCTTAATATTGATACAGGCTGTGTATTCGGTGGTAAATTAACAGCCTTACAATGGCCTGAGATGACCACACTGTCAGTGCCTTCAACACAGCCATACGTAGCTGAAAAATTCCACTGATTCACTCAACTGCTTTACTTAAAAAGCGTAGCATACGTCGGGGGTAATGGCGCAGAATAACAGTGATGTTCTCCTGTGAAAGGATGATAGAACACCGCTTTATTAGAATGAAGCAGTGTTCTTTGCTTCTCAGAAGATCGGCTACCATATAGTGTATCACCCACTAATGGGTAGCCAAGCCATGACATATGAACACGAATTTGATGTGTTCTTCCCGTTTCTAACCTGAGCTTTACCATAGAATAATTGTCATGTGATGCTATCGCCTCAAAATGCGTTACGGCATGTTGCCCTTTTTCTGATACAACGCGTTCAATAATGCTCGTAGGCTTTCGCGCGATGGGAGCATGAACGGAGCCGAACTGCCAAGGGATTATATCATGCACTGCCGCTATGTATTCTCTCTCTAGTCTTCCTGTTCGCTGCTGCATAGCAAGCACCTCATGCGCGTAACGATGTTTTGCTATGATAACAATGCCTGTTGTATCCCTGTCAAGCCTGTTAACTGCATGAAAAGTTGCTCCCCATCCATTATTTTCATAATGCTGAAGGACAGCACCAGCAAGTGATGGCTCATTAACATCATACGTTGGGATTGTCACCAGACCTGATGGCTTATTTATCACTAACAGATGACCATCTTCATAAATAACTTCCAACGGGAGATCCGTTTTCTTTATTTTTTCACTGATACGTTCTGGCGGAAGCATAACCTCTATATGATCACCTTCATAGATCGTTTCTTTTACCGTTGCTTCCTTTCCATTAACGAAGAGAGCTCCGCCTTGAAACTTAATCTCTGCTAAAAATTTTCGTGATAGATATTTTTCTTCCCTTAAAAAAGACTTTAAAGTCACCCCATGACATTGTCTCGCCACATGCCATGAAAGGACTATAGGCGACCTCTCACTCATCATTCTGCTATAAACGACTCCTTTACTCTCTTCCAAAAAGGAAATGGTCTGAAGCGGGCAAAACGAATCTTCTCTTCAGCAACTCGGTATTGAATCGCTTTTACTTGCTTTTGAACTAAATGTAAATGGTCCACACTTACTTGGAAATCAGCATCATACTTTGGCTTCATTATACATGTGTGGTGTTGAGGTAAAACCAATGGTGACCCTACTGTGCGGTAAATTCTATTATTAATAGAAGCCATTTCAGCAAGCTGGATAGAGGCTAAAGATGGATGAAGAATAGCCCCCCCCAATGCCTTATTGTAAGCTGTACTTCCTGAAGGAGTCGAGATGCAAAGACCGTCCCCTCGAAACGTTTCAAAAAGATCCCCTTTAATCTCAATATCCATGACTAAAGATCCCTCCGTACTTTTTACCGTGGATTCGTTTAGGGCGAGAAATCGCTTGGAGTTAGTTTCACCTTGATATCGAATAATAACTTCAAGTAAGGGGTATTCCACTATTTTAAAAGGTGTTTTAGCTATATGTATCACTAATTTCTCGACTTCATCTGGCTGCCAATCCGCATAAAAACCGAGGTGACCCGTATGTACACCTACAAAAGATGTTTCCTCAAGTCTGTGAGTATATTGATGAAAAGCTTCTAAAAGGGTCCCGTCGCCACCGACAGAAATGACAATGTCAGGTTTCTCTTCATGATAGTCAAGTTTAAATTCTTGCAAGTAATTTTTGATTTTTTGAGTAAGGATATTTGAAGCTTGGTCACCGCGTGTTCTGACATTAAATTTCATCGGCACCCCTCCTCTCTTTTCAGTTTTTTCGCATAGACTCTCGCTGTTTCGATATGATTTGTTGTGCTTCCTGAACTTCACCACGTATTTTTGACATTTCTTCATCCAGCTTAAAAGCTGCTTCAGCCGCTTTTTGTAGCCGTCCTTCAATTTCTTCGGGTATTTGGCCTGCATACTTATATTGTAGTGAGTGCTCAATTGTCGCCCAAAAATTCATCGCTAGCGTTCTAATTTGTAATTCAACCAAAATGGGTTTCTCACCTTCAATGGTTTGAACGGGATAACGGAGGATCATATGATAAGACCTGTAACCACTGCGTTTTTTATGCTTTATATAATCACGCTCTTCCACAATATCAAAATCGGTTCGTGCATGAATCAACTCAGCAACAGCATCGATATCTCCTACAAACTGACACATGATCCTTACACCTGCAAGGTCTTGCATCTGATCTTCTAATTCATTTAAAGGGATGTTTTTTCTCTTAGCTTTCTCTAAAATACTAGAAACAGGCTTTACTCTTCCTGTAACAAATTCAATCGGCGTATGTTTGGACGTTAATTGATATTGATCACGTATTCCCTTAAGCTTAATTTTAAGTTCATCTACTGCTTGTTTATAAGGTGTCAGCATAACATCCCAGTCCATCATTTACATCACCACCAGTACCCATCTAAATTTATATTAACCAAGAATAGCCACTTCAATCTTATGTATCATTAAAAATCTCCTCAACCCTCTCAACAAACACTTTCCCATAATTATGATTACCTTGAATATTTTCAAGCAAAAGACTTAACTCTTCCCAAAAATGTGTTAATTCAATCTTACGTTGATCATTAAATCCTTCTAACTGCAACTCAACAGGCACTGCTACTTTTAGATGTTGCTTCAAAGCAGGCCAATAGTCCTCCTTAATTCTTACGTGATGGTAATTGTCCACTGTTTCCATTAAGTAAACGAACGCCAGATTATCTGAATCTACAAGCATTCTTTCTCCTGCTTCAAAAGAGCCCCATTCCTCTTCTGAAACACCTCCTCGTACCGTTAATATCATTTTATCTGATGCTGTATTTATGCTTATTACATTAAGAATTATCATATGCCATCCTCCCTATCTAACCAATCAGTATCATTTTATCATAAGCTATGCGTCTCACACAGGAAAAAGCTGGTTTAATAAACTTCATAATCCCATTGTAAATAACGGATACCTATGGAATAATGAATAGAAAACACACATTATTTGCGTAAAAAGTGCTAAAGCCCCTTAAACGGTTAATGTCCCATACTAAACTAGTTAAGGGGATTTAGACAATTAAAACGACCCATCAATTAGTGGAAGCTTTCGTTCTTCTCCTACTGATTGGTAGTTGAGCGAATCAGGACATTAGCGTCCGTTATCTCCCGCCAAAATAGCTTTAGCTTTCCTAATCTATTTTGAGGCGGGAGGTTTACGGACGCTTATCTGTAATAAATCATTATACAAAACATGTCGGTGATAAAACTGTTATTTAAACTAAACATAACGTTAGTTGGCAAGCACATTTTCACCCGATAAACATGGAGTGAATGCACATGACCCAAGAAATAGAAATTGAATTTAAACAATTAATTGACAAAAACACGTACGAAGAGATGCTCAGTTATTTTCAAAATAGACGTCACCCTATTATCACCCAAACCAATCATTATTTTGAGACAAAAAATTTCTTATTAAAAGATAAAAAATCTGCCTTGAGAGTCCGATATAAAGAAGGAGACTATGTTCTAACATTAAAGCAGCCACATAGCAGTAGTTTATTGGAAACGCACCAACATTTAGACGAGAAAACCTTTAAAGACTTTAAAAACAGTGGTTGTTTACCAGAAGGTGCCGTCAAAAAACAATTAAGTACTTTACTTAATTTACAAACCGTTCACTTCACTTATTTGGGTTACCTAACGACAGAGCGTTCTGAAGTTCCTATCAAAGAAGGACTTCTAGTATTAGATAAAAGTTCTTATTTCAATACAACGGATTACGAATTGGAATTTGAGTGTGATGACTACAATTCAGGTATACTTTTTTTCCTTAGCTTCTTAGAAAAGTGGCAAATGTCATGGAATAAGCCTAAGAATAAGATTGAGCGATTTTACGAAGCATCACCATTATAAGACTCTTCATGAGTCAAAACATTTAGCGGGGGCGACATGAGTATGAAAATGAATATGATGACTGATTATTATCAATGGCAAATCCTAAGGTCTTGGGGAAATCAACAATCACATCTTATAGGTGATTCATCATCTTCCGCATCCGTTGATAAAACATTTAATCAATTACTCCAATCTCAATTGCAAACGGCTATGAGACAAGCACCTGAATTAGCTACGAAACAATCAGCTAATATGACTGCGTCAAGTCAAATAACATCACAACCTAACGCTAGCAAGCTGAAAAGCCAGTCTGGAAATGATAAAGCCTACTTATCACTCATAAAGCAAGCATCAGAAAAATATGGTGTGGATGCAAATTTAATTTATTCCATTATCAAACATGAATCTGGCTT
The DNA here is from genome assembly GCA_024701455.1 of Bacillus sp. A301a_S52. Taxonomy (GTDB): domain Bacteria; phylum Bacillota; class Bacilli; order Bacillales; family Salisediminibacteriaceae; genus Salipaludibacillus. The sequence goes on from JABXYP010000001.1 coordinate 2,891,352, forward strand.
TCGCAGTGATGCAAGAAGTCATGCTGGTGCTCAAGGATTAATGCAATTAATGCCTCAAACAGCAAGAGGTTTAGGGGTAAATAACAGTTTTGATCCAGCACAAAATATTGACGGGGGAACGCGCTATATTAAAGCCATGCTTGATAAATATAATGGGAATACAGAGCTTGCGCTAGCAGCCTATAATGCGGGGCCTGGAAATGTAGATAAACATGGTGGTATCCCTCCTTTTAGAGAAACACGCGCTTATGTGCCAAAGGTACTTGGTACTTATCGCCAATTAACTAGTCAAACAGTTTAGACAACTATTTTTAGTCTTTTGCCATTCCACCACTTACAAACTTGTTCCTAACAGGAGCAAGTTTTTTTATACATCATAAATCCTATCTATGTGAAAATAATAAGACTCTAAACGTACACCGTTTTTAAAACACACCTTCAATCAGTGGGAGTTTTCGCTCTTCTTCCTACTTTTAGCCCCGAATTTTACGGACGCTTATCTGTGATAAATCACATTTGTTGCTACATCTTGCTGCCCTTGCTACAATAACCTTACAAAGACTTGGAAAATGGACTATAAATCATAACCAAGTTCCTATTATTTAGACAGATTTCACTTGATTAACGAAGGAGTTCGACATGAAACCAGAGAATCAAGAGACAGTTTACAGTATAGTCGGAGATAAGACGTTACATGAACTCGTCGACCGCTTTTACCAACTCGTCTCAGAGCATCCGGAATTATCACCTATTTTTCCTGCCGATTTGACAGAAACAGCACGTAAACAAAAACAATTCCTAACCCAATTTTTAGGGGGTCCACCATTATATACAGAAGAACATGGACATCCTATGTTACGTGCCCGCCATATGCCATTTAGTATTACACCGGCCCGCGCTGATGCTTGGCTTTCCTGTATGGATCAAGCATTAAAAGAGACGCCGATAGATGAACCGTTAAGAACAGCCGTATTCGAGCGGTTATCCTATACAGCACGACATATGATAAACAGTGAGGATAAACCTTCCTCTTATGAAGCTCGAAAGGGGTATGACAGATGACATCAAAAGAAGGGTCTTTTATTTGCTATGATGATTTGGGAATTTGCTGTCCTACCGATCCATCCTCTTTTTATGTAATGGGACGTGACAAAAAACCTGTTGAAATTTACGTTTTTATTGATCCACTTTGCCCTGAGTGTTGGGCACTAGAACCAATCATTAAGAAGCTGCAAATGGAATATTCTAATTACTTTACTATTACAACTTTTCTTAGAAATGAAATAAGATCTCTCAATACACATTGTGGAGAAAAGTATGAAGCAGTGGTTAAAGAAATGGCTCAATCTTTTAATGAAACCTCTTGTCGTACCGGGATGCCTTGTGATGGGGATGTATGGTATGAAAACACCCTTACAACACCATATGTGGCAATTCTCGCTATTAAAGCAGCAGAATTACAAGGAAAAGCAATCGGTGTAAAATATTTACGGCGCGTTAGAGAAAGTTTATTTCTTTATAAACAAAATATAGCAGAAGAGAACGTGCTTATCGAATGTGCATCGAATGTTAAAGGGATGGATGTAGAGGAATTTATAAAAGATTTACATTCGGATATCGCAAAAGACGCCCTTCAATCCGATATGAAAGCCGCTCAAGAGATGGATGTGGAAGCTTTACCAACGATGATTTTCTTTGGTGACGATGTGGATGAGCCTGGCTTAAAAGTCCAAGGCCTTCACTCATATGGGATATATGTCGAAATAATTTCTGAGATCCTTGGTAAAAAACCTAAAAAATGCCCACCTGTTTCTTTAGAACAATTTGTAGCTTTTTACTCTCTCGTCACTGATTTAGAAATTTCAGTCGTTTTTGATATGACAAAGGAACAAATAAATAAAGAGATGAAGAAATTACAAATAAAGCAAGTGGTTGAAGAAATCCGTACAAAACGTGGAGCACTATGGCGCTATAAAGAAAAATAGATTTTTATCATTAAAAGAGTCGGGATAAACTCCCCGACTCTTTCCCGTTCATTACAAACAGCGATTGTCTGCGGAAAAATTTTTTTGAAGCTCTGGGCATTTTTTTAAGAATATTAGCAAGTTTTCTTCTAGTAGGACATACCTTAAAGTAAGGGATTTAACGAACACTACTCGATGATCAATTTAAACTGTACAACTTGCTCCCACTGGCTCTTTTTAAAGAACGAAAAAAATCAGGTGGGGTAACCTGATTTTTTTCGTTCGGAACATTGTCAATTTTTCGAAAGGCCTTTTACGTCAAGGGGTTTGTGACGTTCACATAAGCTAAGGGGGAGTTATGTGATTCCTTTCACATTTATACTATATCAAACGTTGTTATGCCATACAATACGATCGTGATTGTTTTCACAAATTAGCCATAGTTTACTGTTCAAAAAGGGGTGTCCTATGACATTATTTTGGATCGGATGTATTCTCATTGTTGTTAGTTATTGTATGTCTGTTTTAAGCTTGATGAATTTATTTTCTCTCTGGATTGCATGGCCACTATTCTTTTTCTCAATACTATTAACTGTTCATGCTTTTACGAATCGCCATCGTTTTAAAGGGTTTTAAATGTCGCATAGTCAGATATTAAATCTCCTAATTACGTTTTAAATCATGGTTCTCACCACTCTCTTTGTGCAAAAACATTTATCAATTACCTTCAATCAAGACATTAGCGGACACTAACTCCCGACTAAATAGAGTGACCTCTACTCTCTATTTTGACCCGGGAGGTTTACGGACGCTTATCTGTGATAAAAAAATGCCTCTTCATTTGAGGCATTTTCATTTAGCAGCCATTTATTTAATCAAAAAGCAACGTTTCCATTTCATCTAATGTCTTCTCAAATACGAGTAAAGCTTGCTTAATCGGCTCAGCTGATGTCATATCCACACCTGCTTTTTTTAATATTTCAATCGGATAATCAGAACTCCCTGCTTTTAAAAACGTTATAAACCTCTCTATAGCTGGCTTTCCTTCTTCTAAAATTTGCTTTGCTAAAGCGGTAGCAGCACTGAACCCTGTCGCATACTGATAGACATAGAAGTTCATATAAAAATGAGGGATTCGCGCCCATTCTAGAGAAATATCATCATCCACAACGACATTTTCTCCAAAATATCTTTTATTCAATCTATAGTAAGTATCATTTAAAAGATCCGGCGTCAATGGTTCCCCTACCTCTGCTTTCTTATGAATAAGCTGCTCAAATTCAGCAAACATTGTCTGTCTGAAAACCGTCCCACGGAATCCTTCCAGATATTGATTTAACAAGTAAAGCCTTCGCTTCTTATCTGTTTCATTTTTAAGCATATAATCATTAAGCAATGCTTCATTTGTAGTGGAAGCTACTTCAGCCACAAAGATTGAATAGTCCGCATATGGATACGGCTGATTCTTTCTCGTATAATAACTATGAACAGAATGGCCAAATTCATGCGCTAGAGTAAATAAGTTATTCACATCATTCTGCCAGTTCATTAAAATATACGGCTTTGTTCCATATGTTCCTGAAGAATAGGCTCCACTTCGTTTTCCGATATTTTCCTCAACATCTACCCACCGATTTTTTAACCCCTCGTCTACAATGGAAACATACTCCTCTCCTAAAGCAGATAAGGCTTCTAGTAATAAGTCATTTGCTTTTTCATAGGAGATATCCATCTTTACATTTTTGACAATAGGTGTATAGAGATCATACATGTGAAGCTCTTCAACGTTAAGAGCTCTCTTTCTAATATCAGTATAGCGATGCAGCAGATGCAGGTGGTCATTAACCGTTGAAACGAGCTGATCATACACCACCTCTGGAATATGGTTTCTACTTAGTGACGCTTGACGTGGCGATTCATAATGTCGAACATTAGCGTTAAAAATATTTTTCTTAACATTGCCACTTAACGTACTGGCAAATGTGTTTTTATATTTTTTATACGTATCATATACAGCATGAAAAGTCTCTTTTCTCACGTTACGATTATCACTCTGCAAAAAGCTGACGATACGTCCGTGTGTGAGCTCAACTTCCTCACCATTTTCATCCTTAATCAGTGGAAGTTTCAAATCAGCATTATTTAATTTCCCATAGGTTGCTGATGGTGAGGCAGTAATTTCCCTAGCTTGTGCCAACAGTGATTCTTCTTTTTCACTTAAAATATGGTCCCTTTTTTTGTTAAGCTTTTCAAGAATATGAGTATAAAGGGCTAATTCTGGTGTCTCTTTAATGAAGCGTTCAATCGTTTCTTTTGGGATAGAGAGTATCTCTGGTGTGACAAATGAAGCTGCTTGACTAAATTGAGTGATCAACTGTCCTGCCCTGTCGTTCAACCCTTGGTAAAAGGAATTTGTCGTATCTTGATCATAACGCATATGGGCATATGTATAAATTTTTCCGAGAGTAACAGCAACACTATCTTCATACTTAAATGCTTTATACAGCTGCTCTCCAGACTGTCCTAATGTCCCTTGAAACACTTTTATCCCAGGGAGTTTTTTTTTGACGTCTTGAAAGGTCTGTTCCCACTCATCATCTGTCGCAAAGATATCTTCTAAATCCCACGTTTTTTCTTTCGGTACATTTTCTCTTTTAGGTAATGTTACCTGTGTTGCCATAAATGGCACCTCCATTTGTCGTTTTTACACTTATTATTAATAAAAGTGTCATTTATAATCCATTCTAGGAAATAATGCGAAAATCCTGTTTATCCTTTAAATATTATTATTTTCAAAATAACTAAGCAGTTGATTAATTATATACTTATCATCGTCTAATAATGTGTGAAAAGGTTTAGAAATCGTGATGTAATGAATGAGTTTATAGTTTCCAGGAGCTTTTTTTTCTAAAACATTAAAACGACATAATACATTGAGATAATCGCTTAAAAGCTGACGAATGTGTTGCTTTACGTGAAGGACTGACAGCCGAAACGAAAGACCAATTTGATGATGGTTCGTTATAAACCATTGAGTAAGCTGTGATAAACTAAAGGTTTCTCCTAATGGTTTGCTATTAATATATCCAATAACAACCCACGTTTGCCACAAATAAGGGGCACTATCGCATATATATTGTGACAATAATGGGATATTACAAATTGCCGGAAAATAATTTAAGGCCATGTTATGACGCTGCAATAGGTGTAAGACATTTCTTTCTGCCTTTGTAAGAGTAGGGTGTCTCGCTGTTCGCACCTTTATTGTTTGACTTTTCCAAACAGCTATATACTCTTCCAATCTATTGTACTGATCTTTTTTTGTTTCTGTTAAAAATACATCAAGGTTGAAAAATAAACAATGGGGTGACACAGTGAGAGGGATAGGTGTTACTCTAACAAACGTTTTACGAGGAGTTACATAAAAAAAATTAGAAAAAACAATCCACCTATGGGTGACAACAGAGTAATAAATAGCATGCGGGAAAGGGGAAGGTCTTATTAGTAGAAAATCAACATGAGATAAGGGGTAATAGAAACTTTTTCTTTGAATAGGTTTCCTTAATATACCGATCCAAACAGTTTCATAATCATGATCTTTATAAGAGAAATATCGTTTTAAGAACTGCTCCTTGTTAAGATAAGAGAGTTGCAATTCCAACGCCAACTTTCGATTATTGACTTTCACATACACATCTGGCCGCTGTCTCACATCCTCCAAATAGTGCTCTATTTTAGGCTCAAGTTTATAAGAGTCAAGCCAGCGGTATACCTCTAATTTAGCGATTTTATGATCCTCAGATTCATTGCGATAATGTCGATCAGTACATAATGAATGTTGCCGATGTGAAAAATGCCATGCTTTTCTTTCTCCTAATTTAAGAACCACTTCTTCAGCACATATCAGGCAATGAAAAGTGTATGACTTTCTCATTTTAGTCAATAATGCCTTTGACCAGCACACATCATTCAAAAAAATATCTTGTCCATTTGAACATTTAGCTCGAAACATATTTCACCTCTTTCCATTTTAAGTTAATTTTACCTAAGGGGGAATAATTGTTCAAGAGTTACGTCACTAGTAACTTAAATAAGCTACTCGACACTAGTTCCTTTCTCTCAGTAAGCCTTCCACTAGCTCCTTCTTTAAGAAGAAATCTGTCATTTAAGAACGACCAGCCCCAAAAACAGATTCAAGCTATGAAGGCACTTCCCAACAGGCGTCTTTTTTGATAAAACGAAAAAATCAGGACATTAGCGGCCGCTAGCTACCGACTAAATTGAGTTACTTCTACTCTCTACTATGACCCGGGAAGTTTACGGACGCTTATCTGTGATAAAACGAATCTTCAATCAGTGGGCATCTTTGCTCTTCTCCCACTGATTGGTAGTTGAGTCAATCAGGACATTAGCGGCCGTTAGCTACCGACTAAATTGAGTTACTTCTACTCTCTATTATGACCCGGGAGGTTTACGGACGCTTATCTGTGATAAAACAAACCTTCAATCAGTGGGCATCTTTGCTCTTCTCCCACTGATTGGTAGTTGAGTCAATCAGGACATTAGCGGCCGTTAGCTACCGACTAAATTGAGTTACTTCTACTCTCTATTATGACCCGGGAGGTTTACGGACGCTTATCTGTGATAAAACGAACCTTCAATCAGTGGGCATCTTTGCTCTTCTCCCACTGATTGGTAGTTGAGTCAATCAGGACATTAGCGGCCGCTAGCTACCGACTAAATCGAGTTACTTCTACTCTCTATTATGACCCGGGAGGTTTACGGACGCTTATCTGTGATAAAACGAACCTTCAATCAGGACATTAGCGGCCGTTAGCTACCGACTAATAGAGTTACCTCTCCATGCTATTTTGACTCGGTAGGTTTACAGACGCTTATCTGTGATAAAACGAACCTTCAATCAGTGGGCATCTTTGCTCTTCTCCCACTGATTGGTAGTTGAGTCAATCAGGACATTAGCGGCCGTTAGCTACCGACTAATAGAGTTACCTCTCCATGCTATTTTGACTCGGGAGGTTTACGGACGCTTATCTGTGATAAAGCCAAAAGGTATGTTACGCTCCCTACCTCATAAGAAACTCACTAATTGGTGTCCCACGGCTTACTTTCTCCGACAATACATGTCAGGCAGAAGCATTTATTACAGCAGGATTAAACTCCTCTTAATAATCAGAGTCTTCTGATAAAGGTTATTTGAAGCCGTTTTCGGCCTCCTACAATCTTGAATGCACTTTTCATGTGCTTTCACAGCGAACACTTAAAAGACCATAATCTCTAAATAGAGACTATGGCAAAGTAGTAATTAAGGCATGTGAGATCAGCGTCAGCGTAGTAAGAAAAACGTCCAGGTGAAGCTTTTTCTGCTCCCAAAAAAGGGTGAAGGAAAGCTTCTACCTACAGAGCTGTATCTACAAAGCTTTATTTTCTTATCTGTTAAAAACAGGTCTAAGACCGGCTTTTAACTAAATTGCTCACTTATCACTTTTAGAGCATCTTCTTTTATAATTGTTTTCCCATACTCCTCAATACGATAAACTGTTAAATCAGATTCATAACCATATTCAAGCATTCTGCTTAATAAATTATCTTGTTCTTCGTCAGTGAATGATTCATCTAACGTAACAAAAATATAATATCTTCCTTCAAAATGATATAAGCTCGTAGAGACATCTTCAGTGAATGAATGGCTTAATGAGACTAAATCTTCAAAATCTGCAAAGCCAATTAAAACACTAAGCGAATGATCTTTGACAAAATCTTGGTCTTTATTATGAACGAACTGCTGATCAAGCATATCCACAATATTGTTATCCACTTGGTTGTCCTCTTTATCATCCCCTACAGGGATTTCCAATTTAACGTTACCGTCATTCATTTGTCCACGCGTAATAATAACTTCTAAACCTTTCTCAAGTGCATGGACTTGCACCCATAAAGGACCGTTCATTTCGAAAGAATCATCATCATTGACTTCATTCATCATTTCAAAAAACAGTTCTTCCCCACGCTCGCGATTATACCAAATTTCCTCTTTATCGAAGCCACGACGCTCAATATCATGGTACGTAATATAAAATTTAATTGTCGTCTCGTTAATTCTTTCGATTTCCATGTGCTCTCACCCTTTCGAGAGATAAACTCTTCATAACTAAATAATAAACTTGTCTTAGATTATATTTCCGTTATGAGTTAACCTAGATCACATTTAACTTACCCTTTATTCTAAGGTATACGAAGTTGAAATGAAATATATTTGCTTAATTTTTTAAAAAAACTTTTCTTCTTTTCTTAATAGCTTGTTCTTATTTTAACGAACATTGTATATATTGTAAAAGACTCTTTGTCCAAAAGCCAGTAAAATGCTGTTCCCAGTTTTCACCGAATACAGGAGGAGTATACCTTGACTACAGAAACGATTTGGGCCCTACTAACAATTATCGGTATAGACATTGTACTTGGTGGTGACAATGCCATAGTAGTAGCCATGGCATGCCGCCGGTTACCCGAGAATTTAAGAAATAAAGCCATTGTATTAGGAATCGTGCTTGCTGTTTTAGCACGTGGGATTTTAACTATTCTTGCCGTTCACTTATTAGCCATCCCCTATCTTATGGGAATAGGCGGAGTATTTCTTGTTTGGATTGCTTTTAGGCTTATAAACTCGGAAGATAGTCATTCATCAATCCATAGTTCTTATACGATCAGTGATGCAATCAAAACGATTGTCATAGCAGATGTCGTCATGGGCTTCGATAATGTTTTAGCTGTTGCAGGTGCTTCACAAGGTAATTCACTACTCGTGCTCACTGGCCTTATAATTTCTGTCCCTATCATCATATGGGGAAGTAAAATTATACTTTATTTAATGACTCGTTTTCCCCTTATTATATATATCGGCGCCGCCGTGTTACTTTTCACAGCAGGAAAAATGATTTTGCATGAACATCTTGTTCAAGGCTTGTTACAAAGCACCTTTCTCTCTCCAAATGTTTTTCTATTTAGTCTTGTAACAGGAGGACTACTTGTTGCCTGGCTTACTCATCATATCAACGGCTTACAAATTTTATTTTTTAAACAAAATCGCTGAAATTTAAGCTTTCATCTTTACCAATGGCATTTGTCTACGTAAATAATAAACCTTCCGTCTTAAATCTAAGTACGGAAGGTTTTTTTAATTATTCATTAACGAGTCGTTTAGTTGCTTCCTGTAGTTGGAATGTACGCACTTTTCTCGGTAGAAAACGACGAATTTCCGCTTCATTATATCCGACTTGAATTCGTTTTTCATCGAGAATAATTGGACGTCTCAGCAACCCCGGATGATCACTGATTAATTGAAATAACTGCTGCAATGGCATAGAATCAAGATCCACGTCCAGCTCTTGAAATACTTTTGAACGAGTGGAAATTATTTCATCTGTTCCGTCCTCTGTCATTCGAATAACTTGCTTCACTTCCTCAACTGATAATGGTTCTGAAAAGAGATTTCTTTCTACAAAATCAATATCATGCTCCTCCAGCCATGCTTTTGCTTTACGGCATGAAGTACAGCTTGGAGATGTAAACAACGTGACCATTTAAATACTCTCCCTTCAAAATATCCCTATATTTTATATCGATGGATTATCACATAACGTAATTACAATTATTATTATACAATATTTAGTTTAACTTGACTAGGTAACAATCTTGTAAAATTGTACAAAAACCTTAGCAAAAAGATTTATTTTAGTCGTAAACTACCTGTTCCCTTACTTTAAATATTTTAAACCACTAGATCTAAAAAAGTATGTTAGGTAATGTAACAATACATTAGATGAGAATATGTAAGATTTTTTCTCATTTAAGTTTTTTTTACACGACCCTCTCTTAAAGAAATGTCCTTCAGTTCACTTAATTAAAACGTTAAGCAATGTCTAAGTTTACCTTATCACATTTTCAATTAAAAATAAATATTATCAATTAGGCTTTTCTATGTAAAAATAAGTAACCAGCTCTTTCAAATAAAGAGCTGGCTGTGTTCCAGTCATGCAGTCCACTTGCATTGCGAGACAGGCTGTTTCTTTGGAATTTTATTAACTTCATCCCATTTTCGCTTCAATAGATCTTTCCAAAGAATTTTTTTCTTTTGCTTTCTTCTTTCCCTGTTTCCCACACAAAACACTCTCCCTTCTTCGTGCTTTGACAGACAACAGACTATTTTAAAGTCCAGTGACTTACTAGACTGGAACACGTTTTTACGTTGTCGGTGCTCTCTTCGTCACTTCATCAAAACTTAATACTTCATCCACAGGTTCATATGATTCTCCGTATATTTCTTCATCTTTATACGTATGAATGGTCTCATACGTATGACACATTTTTTGAAAAATACTTTCTTCGGATTCGTCAGTTGGCGACCAATACAGAATCTCCAATTCATTTACTTTTCCCGTATTTAAAGAGCGCCGTCGATAACCAATAGACTTAGCATGTTTAAAGCCTTCTCTTTTATAAAAATGTTGTCTTTTCTCAGTGTCCGAATCTTCATAATCAATTGGCTCAACTTCAAGAATGATCGGTTTCATTTGCGCTTTTAATTTTGAAATTAATTGCTTACCGATTCCTTGCCCCCGAGCTTCTTTTGAAACAAATAAATAATCGATAAAAATAAAATCTTCCATTGCCACATACATTAAAACATGCATGGGGCTATCGTCTTTTTTATAAATCTGATTTTTTTCTTTTAAAAGAAGTTCCATATGCTTCTTAGATTTCATTTCTTCAATCGGAAAATACTGATTTAACTTTTCATACCAGTTCATTTAAAACCTCCACCATTATTATAACGCATACTATCTTACTTTCCGGTTAAATCCAAACAGCTTTATAGAACTCAACTTAGTATTTATTATAAACGTTTTTTCAAAAATCATAAACCGGTTTTAAAGCTCTTAAAGGAGGTTCTGTCCTGATCTGGTTATGCAGACAATCTATTCCCTTAACTTTTACCTCATTCCTCATGATTACTGCTTGTTAAGGTTGTGTATATTATAGTTTCCCTCACCTAAGATAGCCATCATGCTTTAATTGTCACTCTCTGATTCGATATCAAGCATATAATCAACATCTTCAGTATAAGTATTCCCTGCATTCCACAATAAAAATTCATAAATATTGTTGTCATACAAAGCCTGAATTTGAGCCTCTACTTCTTCTTTGCCATACTCTAAATAATTGCCTTCACCTAAATAATGTGCTGTGAAATCTTGTAACCAAGGACGGGAAACAGGTGGCTCATCAAGATTGTTTAAAATATCATTCTCCAGTTGTGCATAAGCATCCACCACTTCATAAGGGTAAAGGTCAGGCTTGTCCAATCCAAAATGGGGTGTCCAATGACTCGGGTAAATCATTGATGAAATTACATCCACATTGTCTGAGATCTTTGAAAAGTTTTGGCCAATGCCAGGTGCCTCACTTAATGTCGCTGCATAACCAAATATATCAACAGACACATCAACATCATATGGTGCTAACTCTTCTCTAGCATGTGCTACAAAGTCAGTCACTGCCGTCACTCTTCGCTGAACATTCTCTTCTGGATTATCTGTAAAATCCCCTCCATCATACTCCAGATCGCCATCTCGCTTCTCGAATCCTTCTGGAAACCTTACATAGTCAAATTGTATTTCTTGGAAACCCATTTCGGCAGCTTTCTTTGCAATGTCGATATTGTAATCCCACACCTCTTCCATAAATGGATTAACAAAAGCTTCTTCACGAGCGTTTTTCCACACTTCACCATCTTCTAAAAATGAGAGTTCAGGCTTCTGTTCTGCTAATAACGTATCTTTAAACACGACGATCCGTGCAATCGGGTATATGCCATGTTCTTCTAATGTTTCCATCATCTCTTCTGGATCAGATATCATGTTGGTAGAAATATCGTAAAAAGGGTCCTCTTCATCCAGTTTATAGGTTAGGTTGCCGTTATCCTCCTTAATATCAATGACCATAGCATTTAATTCAGTATGATCAATTAAATCCAACAAATCATGAAAGCGCTCTCCACCAGCAGTATGTCCTGTGACAAATATACCTCTTACGGCGTCAGGATATTCAAATGTATAGCCTGAATCAAATGAGTAACGAGCAAAACTATCCGGCCAATCCCTTTCTCCCAAAATTGTCCGCTTTTCATTATGTAATTTAACAGACTCAATCGTATTAGTTTCATTTCCATGTACTGCCACCGATGTAAACAAACCGATTACAAATATGGAAGCTAATGTTGAATAACCGATCTTTTTTTTCATTAAATATCTCCCGCCTTTTTGATTAAGCTGACCTTCTTATATATGAGTCGTTAGTCGTTCTATTGAAATTGTAACTCTGGCTTAGAACTTATAGCACACATTCGTCTCTCTAAAATTCACGTGATTTCTTTAATGATAGCATAGCTTGTTACAATTTTAGCCAATGTTTTTTATAGTAACAATCATTTGTAAAATAAATTAACTCTTCTACATACCATTACCCAAAATCACGCACCATTAAGCTTTGTATTTAATGCAAATAGAGAAATATCCTTTGACAAAAGAATTTCTAATCTATATAATATTGAACAATATACTTTTTTAGATTGTTCTTCAACGTTGATTACGATGAGCCATTCTCAAAGACAGCGTTTTTGTAAAATTATTAGTGACTAAAAAGGAGAGGATGATTTATGAAACGAGTGACGTTAAAAGAAATTTATTCACACCCAATTGCTCAAAAGTATGTTAAGCGAGCTGGTCTCGCACATGCTATCTCCACTGCTAATCATGCGTTTAACTTTGCTTTAGAGCATAATGTCAATCCTGACTTAGCCGTTAAAGCTGCCTTTTTGCATGATATCGGCCATTACACATGGTATCGCAATGGGCAATGGGATTATACGTTATACAAAGAAAATGATATCCATGCCATTAAAGGGGCAGAAAGAGCGCACAAATTGCTTATTAGATTAGATGAAAATCCAGTTTCTGCTAAAGAAATTGCCTTAGCTATTTTACTCCACACTGACTCTTATTTACCCGATGTTGGAATTAGACGCGAACCGTTACAGGAAGTCGTTGCCCTAGCTGACGAAGCTGATGAAGAGCCAGGTGGCTCCCATCATTACCGCACGATAAGTAATGAAGATGCTGAGCATGCTATTAATGCGCTAGATAAGGCTGTCGACAAGTATTTAAAAACTCAGGAAAAAAAACAACCTGCTTCCTAACTTAACTTCTTTGCTAATTTAGCTGTTGCTAATAGTAGGCGCACGTGCTACATTAAATATAGACATCCTTTGCTGTACTTAACTAAAAATAAAGAAGTTCGCTTTTAAATAAAAAGGGGAGTAGCGACCAACTGGTTCATGAATCGTCATGACAGCGGATTTTATCCGCTCGGTTCATGAAGCTTTGGGGGAAATCCCGAAGTTTGCAAGACCTTTTTATGAGAGTGTGTCAACAGTCACGTTTATTAACTGTTGCCGCCTTCTCATAAAGAGGTCTGTTTTTTTGTGTTTAATGCTTGTCCAGACCTGATCTTATGATCCGACCTTCTAAATAAGGGGAAATGATTAAATGATGTATTTTGTGTTTATTGCCGCCGCCACTGTCACTATTTTCACTGCTATAAAACTGTCAACTTATGCTGATATAATCGGCGAGAGAACGCGCTTAGGAGGTATGATGGCAGGAACGATTCTGTTAGCTGGTGCAACATCACTTCCTGAAGTGACTACAAGTTTGACTGCTGTTACTGTCGGCAATCCAGATATTGCTGTTAGCAATATTTTCGGGAGCAATTTATTTAACTTACTCATTCTAGCTATAGGAGATATTTATTTTAGAAAACAAAAAATCTTTTCCTATATAGGCAAAGATCATTTATTGACCGGCTTTCTTAATGTAGGCTTAACAGCGATTGTTTTTATCGCCATTCTATTCCCGACTGGATATGCTATTTTCAATATCGGAATAGAAATTTATTTACTTGTGTTATTTTATATTCTTGGGTTAAGGTATATGACCACATCCCCTGACGCTAACAGCGTACTTGAAGTCGCTTCAACTAACGAGAGCAGCTATCATACTCAGACAGTGTCTTTAAGAAAAGCACAATTCGGCTTCTTTATTGCCGCCCTCATTATTCTTATAGCAGGGTCAGCATTAACGATTTCTGGCGATGCCATTGCGTTAGCTACTGGCCTTAGCTCCAGCTTTATGGGTACTTTCCTTATTGCGGGTGCTACATCATTACCTGAAGTGGTAACTGTCATTGTCGCTTTGCAACTAGCTAATTATCATTTGGCCGTTGGTAATATACTCGGAAGCAATTTATTTAACTTAATGATTCTCGTTTTGTGTGATATCTTTTTCATGAGCGGACCAATAACAAGTGCAGTCTCACCTGTGGTGCTCATTAGTGTAGCTGCCGGAATTATATTATTACTCATTTTAATTGGCGGTATGCTTTTTTCACAAACACGCCTAGTAAAACCCGCAACATATCCCATTCCGTCTCTCATACTCGTATCATTGTATATTATATGCAGTTATTTAATTTTTACTTTAGGATAAAAATTAAAATAAAACAAACTTTCACTCAGTAGGGGTTTTCGTTTCCCTCCCACTGATTGGTAGTTGAGTTACCGTCCGTTATCTCCCGCCTAAATAGAGTTAGCTCTCCTCTCTATTTTCAGCCGGGAGTTTTACGGACAGTTATCTGTGATAAATGCGGCTGACACCGTTTCAATTATTATAAAGTGTTTTTTCAAAAATAGAAGCTAACGAAATTTTAAAAAATAAATGGTTATTCCGCCATCTTTTTAATTATATCATCAGCCATTATGAGTCCATCCTGCCTATTAATAATATTGCCTTCCTCTCCTATGAAAAAGCTTGTAGGAATCCCCTTTACATCAAATTCGCGCTGAGCGTCTCCTTCTTTATCCAACAAAATGATCATGTTTTCCTTAATATATGGTGATAAATAGTTTTCAACATCACTTTCGCGAAATTCTTCTTTCGTTAAATTAATAGCCATAAACTTTAGTGAGGAATCTTGTTGGGTGGCTTTAGCTTCCAAAACTTGCTGCCATTGTTCTTGACAAACATGACACCATGACGTGAAAAAAAACAAAAAAGTTCGTTTTCCTGTTAACGCCTCTAACGAATAGCTATCTCCTTCTACAGTGTCCAAACTTAATTTATAAATATCGTCACTATTTTGGACCTCTACATCTTCTTTTTGAGACATTGCTTTTTCGACTAAAACGCGATCATTGGTCGATTTCATGAAAAAGACACCGCCAATGAATAATAAAAAACACAAGATGATTAAGTGTACGTGTTTCATTACAACCCCTCCCGTACAAGCATATGCTTAAGGTCTGTCTTTATGAGAAAAGTCAGTAGTTGCCGTCGTTACGAGTGAACACATGAGAAAAGGACACAATGGAAAAACGTGTCCTCTCTCCCGGTAACGAACGCATTTCCCTAGCTACTTCTAAGTTTATGTTAATTTCGATCTTAGAAAATATTTTGAAGCTAGAACTTGCCAAGAGGCTGGTTTGGAAGACACAGCAGGTTATGTTAAAACGATAATTCTAAACCAGCGATATTTATGGACTCTTACCTTACTTATACATACATTAAAAACAAGTGCTCAAGTCGTTCTTATGTTTCAGTTGCAATCATTTTTTAAAAGACGTATAATGTCACTAATTCAATGACAACGGCAATGAGAAAGAAAAGTAATTTTCCAACAGCATGTTCAGAGAGTCTGCGGTCGCTGTAAGCAGATCATGCTTGGAAAACGAATGGCCTTTCTAGCTGACCCGCTGAACTAAATAGTAGGCAGGTCCGTCTCCTCAAACGTTATATTGAGGCCCCTTTCCCAAACACAAGGAGAGGGTATGAGTGATCACTGTTATAGTGATAAACAGGGTGGCAACGCGGTCCATTCGTCCCTATTTTATTAGGCGATGAATGGGCTTTTTTATGTTTAGAGCTAGCTAATAGGATAATGGTATATAACGGTTGTTCTAGCTTGCCCATTTTCTAAACCTTGATAGTGTCACTCATTCATAGAAAAGTCCTTTAAACTTTACAATTGCTTGTCAAAAATTGAAAGGATGACATGTATGAAAACAATTTTTTCTGGTATTCAGCCTAGCGGAATTGGAACTCTTGGTAACTATTTAGGTGCCTTAAGAAACTTTCCACCCCTTCAAGAAAACTACGACTGCTATTTTTGTATCGTAGATCAGCATGCTATTACGGTACCCCAGGATCGGCTCGCCCTTCGAAAGAACATTAGGAGCCTAGCAGCTTTTTATATTGCAGCAGGAATTGATCCTAATAAATCCACCTTATTTATTCAATCGGAAGTACCTGCTCACGCCCAATTAGGTTGGATTTTGCAATGTACAAGCTATATAGGTGAGCTAGAACGTATGACACAATTTAAAGATAAATCTGCTGGAAAGGACGCAGTCTCTTCTGCTTTGCTTACTTATCCTCCTTTAATGGCTGCAGACATTCTGTTATATGGTACAGACATTGTACCTGTCGGGGAGGATCAAAAGCAGCATCTTGAACTTACAAGAAATTTAGCTGAGCGTTTTAATCGGAAATACAATGACATTTTTACCGTACCAGAAGTTCAAATTCCAAAGGTTGGTGCAAGAATAATGTCACTGACAGAACCAACTAAAAAAATGAGTAAATCCGATCCTAATGCGAAAAGCTATATTTCTTTGCTAGATGAGGAGAAGCAAATTATTAAGAAAATAAAAAGTGCCGTGACAGATTCTGAAAATGAAATTCGTTTTGACCCAGAGACTAAACCCGGCGTATCCAATTTATTAACGATTTTTTCTCTTTGTTCGTCTTATTCCATTGACGAACTAGAATCTCAGTTTAAGAATACCGGTTATGGCCCTTTCAAAGAAGCGGCTGCTGAGGCTGTTGCCGATACACTTAGACCAATCAGAGAAAAATACGATCAGTTAATTGCATCATCAGAATTAGATGAAATTCTAGATCACGGAGCAGAAAAAGCAAACAAAAAAGCCATGAAAATGCTGAAGAAAGCTGAAAAAGCCCTCGGTTTAGGACGATAACTTTCTTGCGACGTCTCCTTCGTTCATAATTGGTCAGCTAACTAACATGGTGGCGCTCACTACTGGCTCATAACCAAAAATAACTTCAGAGAATCCCTCTGAAGTTATTTTTTAGTTTTCCGTTTCTCTTCTTCAAATTGTAGGTCCCATAACTTTTCAAAGAAAGGTTGTCCCTTTATCATCGCACGACAATAGTTTTCATGTTTGGCTGACCACCCTATTTTAATCTCCTCATACAAACTTTGCCACACTTCCTCAAAGTCCATAAATTGAATAGTGTGATATTTATGCGGAGCCCATTCAGTATACCAGTACCTCAATTCTGCTAATTCGGCCTCACTATAAAGTTGATCTAAGGCCATAAAAAGCAACTGTTTTAGCTGTTTTTCTTTTCGAATTAATCCCAACATTAAACGAGGTTCTGGGGATAAAATATGATACTCTTTTTCACACTCTAAATAATCCATGTAATACTCAGCTTCAGGGTGCCCTTCGACGAGCTGTCGGAGCTGTTCTTCTTGGCGAGGTACCATTTTACTTTTTCTAATAGGTGTATGGTAACCGATTGTATCCACTACGATAGCCCTTAAGCCATCTGTTGCAATAAAACAATAATCTAAAGGCGTCCGCTCACTTTTCTGCCGTGCAAAACTCTGACGATAGACATCTGCTAATAGCTCTTCCGGTAATTCTTGCAGCGTATTCTCAATGTAGTCAAGCAATGCTGAATTTATTTTTACTACTGTCACCTGATCTAAAAGTTCAATTTTATCACTTTTTTTCCATTCGAAAAATTCACAAACATTATAGCTATTCTCTTCTCCTTCAAACCAATTAACCCAAATATCTTTCATATGGAGCATGGACTTACCTCCTCATACGTCATCTTTGACAACAGTATTCGCAGATATCATCCATATTATTCCACTGACTGTTAATTCTTCATATTCTTTTTTCTTTTTTTCTTCACTAGAGGTAAATATTCCATTATCCAAATAATTAACAGTCCTGTTATAAACATATATGTTTCAATTCTTTGAATAAGAAATAGTGCATAATCTTGGAGAGAGAAACCTACTGTTAACAAATTTAAATAGGCCACTAGACTGACTCCGCCAAAAACCGCCAAGCTAAAACCAATAATTAACAGTAATAGTCGCATACTCTCCCTCCTCAATTGTTTAAATAAAGATAACTATTATAGCGTATGATTGCATGTCTATGAATAAGACTGATTATGACTAATTTTTATAAAGCTAATCTTCAATCAGTGGGAGTTTTACTGCCCCTTAAGAGTGGGATAAAACAGACAGTTGAAACTCACACATGGTTATTACAGGCGAACGTTCTCAATAGAATCCGTCTTTTACGCCCCAATTTTTAACGGTCATAGAGACGTGGCATTGTTCGCATTGAAAATATGCTACCCATTCATTTTATATGGGCCAGATAAAAAAGTTTCAGGTGCTTTTTTTAATAATGTTAGAGAATCTACTGACGCTTCTTTATGAGATAAATGTGTCCTTACAATGTCGTACCCAAGTTTGTAGCCAGTAAGAGGCGGAATACGTCGCTCACCCCCAAATAATAATGTTTTATAAGCATGCCTTCCTTGAAGTAAAACATAGTGTTGATAGACATCCTTCCACCAAGCTAGCAGCATGCTACGATCATACTTTTTAGTCCAAGGAGCCATATGAGCTTCACCCAATTGTTTTGCCACTTCCCATTCAGCCAACCCTTCCATAATCATCGATTCTAACAAACTTATTGATCGCTCATTTTCACCTCTGTGAAATAGTCTAGAGGCGTGATGATACTCATGAAGCAACAATGCTTTTTGGTCATTTTCAGGTAAAGTTGCTTTCCAGAATGTCAAAATAAATTCTGGAAATGTTATCCCATTCTTTCCATCAAGGCCCTCTAGAATTGCGCCATGTTTCATATTTAGTGGAAAGATGAATATTTCTGTCTCCGGTCCTTTAAAAATGGTCCTCATTTTTTTAATAAACAGCTCTAATTCTTTTACATTCACATTTTTACGCCAGTGAAACCATTCTTTTTTAGTCTCACTGTTCACAGGTAATAAGCCTTGTTCATGGAGAAAGTGAAACCATTCTTCTGAAGACTTTTCAGGTCGCTTCTCTATTAACGGCGCAAATGATTTTGTGACTGACGTTTGCTTTATAAAATGATTAAGTACCCATCTAGATGAATCATGGATCGTCACATCGCCCACCTCATTAATTAAGTGATTTATCTCACTTATTTATGACATACCATTTGATATGGTATTATTAACATATGTTAACAAAGGTTAGGGGGAACCAGCGATGGCAAACCGTTTATATAATTACCGTGTTAAAAATCCTTTCTTCCAGGAATTATCTATTGAAAACAAGCAACATTTACTTCTACATGGAGAAGAGATCATTTTCCCAAATGGGCATATCCTTTTCTACGAAGGAGAAGCGGTAAATTATGTTTACCTCATTTTAAAAGGACAAGTAAGAATGAGTAAAATGACGATGGATAATAAAAAATTCATTATTCATTTAAAAGGAGATTATGATGTTGTGGGAGAATTCAGTCTCTTCAATGAAATGCGAGCGAGTATGACAGCTGAAGTCATCACATCCTCACGAGTTCTCAGACTTGAAAGAGAAATATTAGAAGGGGTATTTGCACAAAACGGCGCCATCGCAACAGCATTTATCAAATTATTCGCCCGAAATACTCAGTCCACTCAAGCCAAATTTTCTGATCTGTTGCTATATGGAAAACATGGCGCTTTTTATTCTGTCCTTGTTAGGCTTGCTCATTCTTATGGTGTTGAACATGCAGATGGGATAAAAATTGATATTAAATTAACCAATCAGGAACTAGCTAACTTTATCGGTTCCACAAGAGAAACGGTCAATAGATTTTTTAACGAATTAAAGAAAGCTAACATTGTGTATCTTGAAAAGGGCTATATGATTATTAAAGAAATAGAGGTGCTTAAAAAGCACCTCCAATGTGACAAATGTCCTGTAGAAATATGTACACTATCATAAAACGAACCTTCAATCAGGACATTAGCGTCCGTTAAATCCCACCTAAATAGAGTTGCCTCTCCTCTCTAGTTTGAGCAGAGGTTTACGGACACTTATCTGTGTCCTAAGATATCATTTTAATGACATTACATGTTAGACTAAATGATGTTTATTTGCATAAATTGCTGCTTGAGTTCGATCTTCAAGCTCTAATTTTGAAAGAATATGGCTGACATGTGTTTTCACTGTTTTTATTCCAATAAATAATACTTCCCCGATCTCTTTGTTTGATTTTCCTTTTCCAATAAGGCTAAGTACTTCCTTCTCTCTATTTGTTAAATCATGATGCTTAGGTTTTTCATTCATATACTGAATCATTTTTTGCGTCACTTGTCCCTGAAAAGTCGGTTCATCATTGACAGCTTTTCGAATAGCAGCGGCAATTTCTGTTGCGTTGGATGTTTTTAACAAATAACTAAATGCTCCTGCTTCTATTACTGGAAATAACATTTCATCATCAAGGTAACTCGTTAAAACAATGACTTTAGCCGTCGTTTTTGATAAAACTTTTGTTGCCTCTATGCCGTTCATATTCTCCATCAATAAGTCCATTAAAATAACATCTGGAAGGCATTCACCTGCCTTTTGTATGGCTTCTACCCCATCGCCTGCTTCACCCACGACTTCCATGTCATCTTCAACATTTATATATGTGACAAGCCCCATACGCACCATTTCATGATCATCAACCACTAATACTTTAATTTTATCAGTCACTACTGATTCCCCCCTTCTGCCTCATTCTGTTTAGTTAGAGGAACACGAAACTCCAATTTCGTCCCTTTCCCCGGATAAGATACAATTGTCAAGTGACCACCAAGTTCCACTAATCGTTCTTTCATCGATAGAAGGCCATAATTACCTGTTTTTTCTTGATGGATAGTCTCAGAGTCAAATCCATCACCATCGTCTTCCATAACAATCAATAAGATTTGGTGACCAATTTTTGCATCTATAGTTGCTGTTTTAGCATTAGCATGACGCATAACATTTGACAATCCTTCTTGAAGGACTCTAAATAATTGCTCTTCAATTCCTTTTTCCATATGGGGTATGGCTTTTAAGTCACAATGAAAATGCATGGCTGGGTGTTTTTTACACAATTCCTCCATAAGGCTTTCCACCGCCTGAGTTAAAGATTTCCCTTCTAACGTAACAGGCCGTAAGTGCATAATAAGTGCCCTTAACTCTTGCTGAGCATGGTGTACCATCTGTTCAATTTGTTTAAATAAAGCCACGGCATTATCTTTATCCTTAGCAAGGACTTTAGGCATAGCTCCTAATGACATGGATACAGCAAACAACTCCTGACTGACTGCATCGTGTAAATCTCTCGCCAGCTTGCGGCGTTCCTCTAATCCTGCTCCTTTTTCTGCTTCTTCTATTAAACTGGCATTTTCATTTACAAGACGTCTCATTGAGACAATCTGCCTTTCCAAATCATCCGTTAATTCATTAACTTCATTGGCTAGTTTTTGCAACTCATCTCGACGTTGGACGGTAATTTTTTTATTTAAAGAACCTCGTTGAAATTGTTTTAATTGATGAATGAAGTGGTGAATCGTTTTCTTCAATGATAGCCCGTGTGAATACGCATAAAACCAACCTGATATAAGAAAAATTGCTGTTAGAACACTTGTTATAACGATGAGGGTTCCCGGTTTTTCTCCAAGATTAAATAGTGGTTGGAGAAGGCCTCCTTGTACAGGTTCTTCTGACGTAGTCGTAAATGTGTAACCAATTATAATAAAGGCATAGACCGCCCCCCCTGCCGTCAACATGACTTTTAACTGCATGCGCAAAAGGTCCCAAATCATCCCTTCAAGTCTAGTATCTTTTGAACGGAGCTGTTTTTTTTCCCTTTTTTGCTTAGTCAACAGTCAGTACCTCCACATCTCCAATACTTAGAGAAACATTTAGAATGAGCCTCTTTTCAGCATCATGAAAGCCAGGACTCGTATAAGTAGCATGCCTCCCTGTACCTGCATGATTATCATCGAATAACGTCACTTCTCCAAGTTTTACTTCTGCTGCGGCTTGAACAGCCATTTGTTTAGGAACGTAAACTTCTACGGAACCAATCCAATTGCTGATATCTATAACATTGTCACCTTCTTTTAAGATCGCTTTTGTCAAATCAAGCTCAACACTTCCAATCCCCATATTGACATCAACACCGTCTGGCTCCCACGGGTGACGGCCTAATGTCATTTCTCCTATAAAGATTCGATGATTTTTTTTTGTCCGCTTCTTACCATCTGTTTGTTCCCTATTAGTGGTTGTATATGAAGATGAAAAGTTATCCTCATCCCTTACTTTTTTCTTTTTTTGCTTTTTCTGCCTTTTTACCTTTTCCATATCGTCACTGTCCAAGGAAACTTCAACATACGTGTCTCTATCAAACAGGACTTTAAAGCCGATATAAACAATAATTACTGGCCATGTCCAGCTCCAAAAATCTCTTAAGCTATAATTAAACCAGCCTGCGTGATTACCTAGCAAAACAACTCCACCAGACAATACGGCAGCTCCCCATAAAATTTTACCAATGTGCCAGCGATCTCTTTTTAACCCATGAAAGAAAAAAACAATTCCTTCAAATAAAATTTTGATACCCAAAACTATCACAACAATCGGCCAAAATGTTGTTAAAATATTTGTAACACTAGCATCAATCGTTCCAGTATTTACAAGTAAAAAAAGAATACCTGTTATTAAAATGATAATTCCAATAAATTTCTTCATACTTTTTCACCTCAATTAGCATGGAGGACACGACCGGAGGCGTTACCAGCCAACTCCCTTGTCTTATATTGTATCCTTTACGTTTCCATTCGCCAATTATTTTTTTTCACAATTAATATATAAGACATTATGGTGAAGCAAAGAAGTACGAGAGTATTAACTGTCACCGTCCACGTCCATCCAATTATTAATAATTCTCTTAGCGCCGTGGCAGCGTAAGTCGTGGGAAACACGTACGATACCCATTGCAAGATTGTGGGAAGTTGGTTCATATCCACCATAATCGGTGTGAGAAAGCTAACGAACATCATTAATGCTTGCACAAGTAAATTTGTCAACTGAAGGTTAGGTGACCAAAACCCAAGAAATACACCAATTCCAACGACACTCATAATCGTTAAGAAAGCGACAGGAATAATTCCAAAGCTTAACTTAAACTGAACCTCATAGACAAATTGGCCAATTAATCCTAGAATAATAAATGACGGAAAGCTCATTAACATGCCACGGAACAAATTAGCTAAGACAAAGTTAAGTTTAGCGATAGGCAAGGACGCATAAAACGTAAAATGACCTTGATGCTTCTGCGAAGAAATGTCTTGGGCCATCACATTCATCCCCATTATGATCAAAGCAAATAACATATTGCCAGTAATCATCCGCATAATCAGCTCGTCGCTAGGATTTTCTGTAAAGAACTTTAAAAACATTAACGTCGTAAAAGGAAACACAGAGGCTAAAATAAAGATGAGCGCCCAATTTTCACGGATAATAGACAGCTGAATGCGAAACAATATCCAACCTTCTATAAAAAATTGTTTAACCCTTGACGTTTCAAACACGAGCTGATGACTCTCTAAATTAGGCATACGATGGCTCCTCCTTGTTTAAACCACCATCAATATGAAAATAAACATCTTCGAGAGTTGGTGGTGTAATCGCATAAGAATGGATATCTTCTCGAGATTGGATAAATTCAATGATGTCAGCAAGATTATTCTTTTCAACCATCATCCGTGCTTGTTGCTCTGTTTTAGGTATTAATGCACCAAAAGTCGCTAATTCTTCTATCATAACGTGAGTTTCCTCATTTGATTGAAAGGTAAGATCGACACGTAACCGTTGATCAACACGCTCTTTTAAGGAAGAGACTTTATCTAAAGCTAACAATTTACCATGATTAATAACAGCTACCCTATCCACCACTTGCTCAGCTTCTAAAATATTGTGAGTGACTAAAATTATTGTGACGCCTTCTCGATTTTTTTCCTGAATAATATCCCATACAAGTCGCCGTTTTTTCGGATCCAATTCATTTGTTGGTTCATCCAGTATAAGAACCTGTGAAGCTCCGATTAACGTCGTCCCGATACCAGCAAGACGCTTCTGTCCTCCAGATATCCGCTGTAACATTTTATCCTGTACCTCACCCAAACCTAATTGCTCTATGAGTTTAGCAGATTCTTCATTTGCACTTTTTCGCGTCAACCCTCGCAACCTTCCACAGAAATAAATGGCTTCCTTAACTTTCAAACTAGTTAATGATGCAGGTTCCTGGCTATAATAGGCCACTTCTCGACTGACCCTTTTCGCCTGATTTTTAACATTTATCCCCTTGTAAGTAATTACACCGTCTGTCGAGTCAGTGTGCGCAACCATTTGTTTAATAAGAGTGGACTTTCCTGCCCCATTTGGACCAAGTAAACCGAGAATTTCCCCTTTATGAACAGACATTGAAATATGAGAATTGGCTGTGATACTTCCCTTTTTATAACTTTTTGTTATATTTTTCACTTCAAAGATCGTCTCCATGTTTATCGCCTCTTTTCCAACATACTATCATGTGATAACTTAATTGTATTAAACAAGGGGATAAATCTGAACGATCTGAAGACTGTTTAATCCTCAGTCTAAAGACTGACTGAACTACTAAATGTACACCTTTTGTAAAACGAGCCTTCAAGCAGGGGGCGTTTTCGTTCTTCTCCCACTGATTGGTCGCTGAGTGAATTAGCATACTAACGTCCGTTATCTCCCGCTTAAATAGTGTTAGTCCTCCTCTATTTTTAGGCGGGCGTTTTACGGACGGTTATCAGTGATAAACAATGCCATTAATTCCCCCTAATTATTATGCCCCCGTCGCTTTTCATCGTGTATCATGCCCTCGTCTCACCATCAAATTAAAGCGATTAGAGATTAGAATCAGTTGCATCATACAAACGATACTTGAAAAAAACACCACACATTGGTCTTCCATTACAGAAGGGCGCTTCCTAGAAGCTCAAAAAATATGATAAAACATTGACGCCAATAGATCTTAGACGTTGTTTCGCCTCCTGAGTCACTCTCTTTCGCTTCAAGTCCATGTGATAGAGATTATTTAGCATTGTTCTCTATTCATGTTTAAGGGAACAGCATACAAAAAAGAGCTAGAAAGTTATCCTAGCTCTCTAAGAGAAAACATATATTACTCATATCGTTTAAAGATTAAAGAGACATTATGACCGCCGAAGCCGAGTGAATTACTCATGGCAACTGAGACCTCTGCTTGTCTTGCTTCATTTGGAACATAATCTAAATCACAGTCTGGATCTGGTGTTTCATAATTCATCGTAGGTAAAATAAGTCCTTCATTAATTGTTTTCAGGGAAATAATCGCTTCTAAAGCGCCTGCTGCTCCTAATAGATGTCCCGTCATAGATTTTGTTGAACTAATCGGCAGCTTTGCAGCATAATTTCCGAAAACAGTTTTAGCCGCCATCGTTTCGTACTTATCGTTGTATTCTGTACTTGTTCCATGAGCGTTTAGGTAGCCAACCTCCTCAGGCTGCAATTCAGCATCAGTTAAAGCTTGTTTCATTGCTCTAACGGCTCCTTCACCTTCTGGCGCTGGCGCAGTCACATGGTACGCATCACCTGTAGCACCATAACCAATAATTTCACCAATTATAGTCGCTCCGCGCTTTTTAGCCGAGTCTAACGATTCTAGGATTAGAATAGCGGCTCCTTCACCCATAACAAATCCATCCCTGTTTTTATCAAATGGACGACTTGCCGTTTTAGGATCGCCATTGGTGGATAGAGCTCGTGCGGAAGAGAAACCGGCAAATGACATTTCGGTAAGAGGTGCTTCAGCTCCCCCTGTAATCATAATATCAGCGTCACCACGTTGAATCACTTTGAATGCATCACCAATCGAATTAGCCCCAGAGGCACAGGCTGTCACTGAACAAGAATTAATCCCTTTAGCTCCCAAGCTTATAGATACTTGCCCTGAAGCCATATCAGGTATAAGCATAGGCACAAAAAATGGTGAAACTCTTCTATAGCCACGCTTCTCATAAAGTCGAAACTGCTTTTCATATGTTTCCATGCCACCTATACCTGAACCGATCCAAACTCCTATACGTTCTGCATTTGAATCATCAATTGTTAAATTGGCGTCTTTTACAGCCATATGGGCACTAGCTACAGCAAATTGTGTAAAGCGATCCATTTTTCGGGCTTCTTTAACATCCATATATAATGCTGGGTCAAAATCATTGGCTTGTGCTGCTACTGTAGCAGGGAACATACCTTCTTCAAATTTTGAAAGGTAATCAATACCTGATTCCCCTCTTACTAACTTTCCCCATGTATCTTCCATATTATTTGCTAATGGTGTCACAGCGCCTACACCAGTTACAACTACTCTATTTTTTGTCATGACTGTTTACCCCTTTCTTCGCACTCACTTCAAGAAAACAATTATAATAGCCAAATAATTTTTTTTATATACAGCTGCTCATATAGTTAATGACATCTTTTCAATTAAGCATTCTTTTTATTAGAAGATAGCATTCGCCTATCTAGACTACGTACCAGCTTATCGTCCCCATCTAATCGTAGCCGCTCCCCATACAAGACCAGCACCAAAACCTACAATGACAACAATATCGCCATCTTTTATTTTTCCTTCTTCTAATTCATGTGCCAGTGATAACGGAATTGAAGCAGAGGAGGTATTACCATACTTATTCACTGTTTTAGACATCTTTTCTTCTGGAAGGTCAAGTCGTTGTCTCGCAGCTTCCATAATCCGAATATTTGCTTGGTGTGGAACAAGGAAATCTACATCTTCTTTTTCCAAACCAGCTTTTTTAACAACGTTTAAAGATGACTCTCCCATCTGTCTGACAGCAAATTTAAAAACTTCTCTCCCATTCATAAATAAATAGTCGTCCATTCTAATATGATCGCCACCAGTTCCATCTGAACCTAGCTCGAATGAAAGAATGCCTTTATCATCAGAAACAGGTCCCAAAACAGCAGCTCCGGAGCCGTCTCCAAATAATACAGCTGTATTCCGATCTTCCCAATCCACAAGTTTGGATAATTTTTCAGTCCCAATGACAAGAACATGTTTAAACGTATTTGTTTCAATAAACTGTTTAGCCACTACAAGACCATAAACAAATCCTGCACAAGCCGCACTCACATCCATAGCTGCTGCTTTTGTAGCTCCCAGCTGTGCTTGAATCATTGATGATACAGAAGGGAAGCTCTGATCAGGTGTGACGGTTGCTACGATAATCATGTCTAATTCTTCAGCTTTCACACCGGCCTTTTCTAATGCATCTTTAGCGGCAAAAAAGCTCATATGAGATGTATCTATTGACTCAGAGGCAATACGACGCTCCTCAATACCTGTACGTGTTCTGATCCATTCATCAGATGTGTCAATTCTTTTCTCTAGGTCTTTATTAGTGAGGACCTGTTCTGGTGTATATGTTCCTATTCCCCAAATTCCAGCTTGCATCTTGCAGCCTCCTCAAAACTAAAATTTATACTTATGATTATGACCTAGTACTAAAAAAAAAGCAATCCTCTTTTATTGCCAAAGTTTCTACTTCTTCTTTTAAAGACGAGCTTACAACGACGGCAACCCAAAATGGCTTTAGCTATTATCATGTAAGATAATACAAAAGATAAATCGTCACAGCTGAATCCATTTAAACCATTAATAGCTTTATCTCTTAGTTGAATCATCACGATTAACACTAATCGCGCTCATTAGTTCCTCAAACATATCATCCACACGTTGAATTAAGGCCGTTTCTTTTTCAGTCGTAGGTTCAAATGTCTTCAATTCTTCATACGACTTTAAAAAAGCATCTATATCTTTTGACCCAATTTGCGCAATACAAGTATAGCTAAGTAATGTTATGTTAGGTTTCTCGTCATGATGAAACAATGGTAATAACGGCTCTAACAATTCTTTCGCCTCTTGATAGTTTTTTTCATGTACAGCTTGATAGCCCTTTACAATTCTATCTGCCATTTTTCTAATCGCTTTGGATTGTTCGTGTTCAGACATTTTTCAGTCTCCTTTAAGGGTAATTATAATTTGTCAACTTTTTAATTTTAAATGCTTGTTTGTTTATTTTAACAGTTGACTACCAGATGGAAAAATGATTTGCCTTAAGCATGAAAGTCAATCATTTTCTGACAGCCTTTTAAGTACGAGTATGCTTAGTACGATACGCTTGTATGCTCACTCGGCAGCACGCTCGTTTCAATATAAGTGTCTACCACTTCTGTCAGCCATTGGACCGTCTCCTCTGGGACTTCCTGTCCAAATTCCCCCAAGGAAATAACCCCTTCCTGAAAATCAAAATATTGATTACCACTGGCTAATTCACCACTTATAAATTGTTTTGCAATATATTCATATAAGTCTTCTACTTCTTGCACAGTACTCGTTAAGATAACCGATTCACCTAAATCAAGTTGATCTCCTACATAACCGATAGCATGAAGACCCTCTCTCTTCACTTCCTCTATAATATCAATATGAAACCCATCTCCTGCTGGATAAAAGATATCACTCTCTTCTTCCTTCATATCATGAAATATAGTAATGGCCTTATCTTTGTTTATCCAGCTGTCCACATACTCGACAAGTACTGTGGTATTAGGATTATGAAAGATTGCGCCATCTTTAAAGCCTTGGACTTCTGGTTGAAACTGAAAAGCCCCAATAACACCAATGGTCTTTGTTTCAGAAAGCTCACTAGCTAGCATTCCAGCAAAATACCCCATTGCATATCCCTCAAAATGAAGGCTTGTAATATTATCACCTTCTACATCTCCATTAAAACTCACAAAATGGATGTCAGGGTACTCATCTTTTAATATCATAAAAATATCAGCGTAAATATGACTATGACCTATGATTAACGAAACATCTTCCCCTACAAACTCTTGAACTGCTGTGCTAACAGATTCATACGTACTCGTATCCTCTCGCATTAGGATATCCATATTTAAAGAGGATTGGACTTTTAACATACCTCGGTAACCTTTACTATTCCATCCTTGGTCGTCAATGGTATGGGGGAGAAGTAAACCTACTTTACTTGTATACAGGTCTTGACTGCTAGAACTAGAACAGCCAGTTAAAAGGAATAAAAGAGAACAAATAATCAATAAGTTCATGTATTTCATTTTAAGGACCTCCTTGCTGGCCTTTTTTAATTAATGTATTCATGATATAGAAAACCATGTATCCTAGTTTCCCTAGAAGTAAGCTTTAATCACTTATTAGCTGCTTACTCATTTTAAAAGACTATTTCCTATCTTAAGTTAAGTTCTTTAACGTCTTAATGACGTACTTTTATAAAACGATGAAAGAGCCACTCTATTACGCCACCCAATAGCAATGCCACTATAACAGCAACTTCAACTGGTACATCAGTGCCATTCACTATCATGAAGAATGCAAGTAAAGAAACAACAGAAAAAATAATTACACCAAATAATAACCGCATAACCTTCTCCTTTCTTGGGCTATTATAAAGAATCGCAAAAAATAAAGGTAATTACAATAGTTAATTGTAAAGTGAGCGCCTTCTCTTTAAAACTCTCTATCTTAAATGACCTTTGAACGACTAGTCTTTAAGCCAATGGCACTCATTTAAATGACTCACTATAGAGTATCACATTATATTCAGCGTCCAACGAATGTGTATTCATAGAAAGGTACCTCATTTAATCTTCGCTCTCTTAAAATCCCATCATCCTATGAAGCGAAAGGGTACATCGCCTCATTTAGCGGAAGATCACTGTATGATTCTTGATGAATTGTTTTATATGTGGGCAGGATTAAGTATCTCTCTCCTTTGTAAACACGTGTTCAGTTGATGTCAGTCTAGCGCTCAGAACCTTTGAGTTAACGAGGAGACGTTCCTAGTCAGCAAAATTTAAACCAGCTTCCGTATAAAGAAACTGGTCTGAACTACTTGTATACTTAATTTAGGCAGTAGAGCTTCGTGATTATGGCTTTCGTTTATATGTCCAGACACGATTATGATTTCTCGTTTCTGGAAACGTATCCCCCGTCTCCAAATGAATTTGTTGCGGGTTTTGTACCATACTTCCTGTTTCCCCTATTTCCACATACTTTCCGTTGTTAGGAGCTTTATCACCTGGTTTAAATTGATGGCGCTGGCTCATCCTATCACCTCAAAGTTATTTTCCTTAGTATGAGAGTCTGACAAGCATTTATTCAGGTAAAGACATAATAACCACTCACCAATAAAATGAGAAAAACAGCACTGTTCACGATCTCCACTATCCCAATTTGCATCGGCTTTCTTAAGTATTTTTTAGGAATAAGTGTCGTTTTGCCTAATGTTAATAAAAAGACTACTCCAGCCATGAGCCATCCGCTTAGAAAAGCTAAAACCGTAATAATGATATGATATCCCAATGATACCAGTTTAAATGGTTTATTGTTCTTCTCTCTTATAAGAGCCTTCACATGAAAAACACTGGCAACAAAAAAAATAATGATAAGAAGCATATAGTGAAAAGCTTCTGTTCGTAATTCCCCTGATCCAATCACATAACCTGATAGCAGAAGGGCTGACAAAGCTATGATAGCTGAAAGATCATTTATAAAAAAACGTTCTTTTTTTAATTTTGCAAACAAACTATTGACTAAAAATAGTGGCAAAATACCTAAAAAGATATAAACTAAATACACCTCATTGAAAATGTAGGGTACCGTTATACTTAATCCAATTCCTGTATATATCAAGAAGGACGGCCATATATCTTGATGCTTTGGCTGCCTGATGTACGTCAATAATGGTGCTTGAGCAAAATAGAGCGCAGTGAGTCCTATAAAAAAAATAAGATGATGCCAAGATAAACCAGAGATGGCGGCTCCTGTCCAAAATGGGATAATGAACATCGCCCATGCTCCATGCTCCTTTGGGATATACCATTTCATGAAATCACCTTCTTTCCTCATGCTTAATTGCACTGAGTGTACTATATTTCCTCACCTTTGTATGTGATTGTAGTCACAAGCTTGTGTAATGTGATTTTCCCCACAGTCTCTTTTTATTAAGCCTGCTATAATGACCCTATCATGTTACTTAAGGGGGGAAACGCCTATGCTCACAATCACATTTACTTATTCAACAACATCCGGTATTTCACCTATATTGTTTGGCCATGGCTTCACATTCCATGACGACCATTATATAAAGACATTAACGTCTACTCCTGTAGACATCGTGTTTAAACATCATAATCCCGATCATACCTTAACATTAACGTGCGAAGATGATATTCCATTCAACTGCTGTAAGGAACTTTTTTACTTAATCGATGTACTTGCTACAGATTTATCCGCTAAGATAGACGATAAAAAGGCCTTACTGGGATATGATGAAGAAGGTGAACCAGCCTATTTATATCATGGGTTTAAGAAATGGGCTAACTATATCGATAAAGCTAGACAGCGTTCAATGGCAGGTAAACATGTGGAAATTTGGCAACATAATAGGCGCCTAGCACGTGGTGTACTAGTTAACGCTACTGTGGACAACAATGATTCATACACTCTTATCACATCAGAAGGTGAACAGTTTTATTCCGGTGACTCACTAACTGTTTATCCTGTGGAGGAACGATAATCTCTTCTTTGCGAAAATTAAAAAGCTCTCACAACATAGCATGTCGTGAGAACGTATTTAGATAGTGCATATTTCAACTGGACAGTCACCACAGTGCAAGTAGTCTTTTAAGAACTGTAGCCTATGAATCGTGATGTAACCATTTGTAATGGAAAGGACCTCAGCTTTTTTTAAGTCATTTAACAACCGATTGACACTTTCTCTTGTAGTACCAATATAGTTGGCAATATCTTGGTTAGTTAATTGCACATTTATAAAAACACCATCTGGTTTCTCTATCCCGTAAGAATTACTAAAACGAATTAGTGTTGAATAAATAGCTCCTGTTTTACCACACAAAATTAAATCTCTAAATTTAGCCTGTGTCGATTGGGTATGTCTTGCAAACCATTTCATAAAGGCAACAGCAATCTCACCATTTTCTCGAAATAGCGCTTCCAATGTGTGACGGTCAAAACGGACAAGTGACGCATTTTCAATGACTTCGGCAGTTACACTAATGGACATTTCATTGAACAGTCCCACTTCTCCTACTAGTTCATCTTTTTGCTTTAAATGAATAGAAAACTCTTTACCTTCTGACGTCATTTTGCTAAGCCTTACTTTGCCTGATCTTACAAGGTAGACATGCTCCGGGAAATCACCTTCATAAAATAAAAACGTCCCGCTTTTTACATTGATCTCTAAACCGTTTTTTAATAACAGCTCTTTATTAGCCTCAGAAATCTCATTAAAAAAACGCTTCATTTTAAGCTTTTGTTTTTCCATTACATTTCCCGCCTCGCCAAAAGAAAATAGTGAAATAATGTGAGTAAACTCTTCTCTCAATCTATGTTAACACTATTCTAAAAGTTTTAAAGTAAAATAAGTTGACTATTTTATGACGTTTATCACAGATAACTGTCCGTAAAATTCCCGGTGTCAAATAGAGAGTAGAGATAATCGAGATAACGTGCGCTAATGTCCTGATTAACTCAAACTCCCCCGATTAAAGGAGCGTTTTTTTTGCAAAAATCACAGGCTAAAGATGATATAAAGCCTGTGATCATGTATTTATTCATTTTTATTATGATCGAGTTTTGATTTTTTTAGCACTTTACTTCTGCTCCTTTTCGAGAGTAATAGTACCAATGAAGCGCTAAGCTAACAATGTAGTAAACTATAAAAATACCTAGCGCTAAATTAGCCATACCGGTCACATCGATTGACCAGCCGAATAAACTCGGTATTAGAAAAGCGCCATAAGCAGCTATCGCAGAAGTAAAACCAATGACAGAAGCAGCTTCTTTCTGTTCAAAAATAAAAGGAATCATTCTAAATGTTGACCCATTAGCAATACCAGTTGCAATAAATACGATAATAAACATAATAAGGAATCCGGTAAAGTTACCGCTGTTATAAAAATACATAACACCAAGCGTACTTCCGATTAGCAAGAGGATATCCCAAAACGTAACTAATGCCCCACCAAGTTTATCTGATAACCAACCTCCTAGCGGACGAATAAGAGCACCGAGTAATGGTCCAATAAACGCAATTTGAAGGACATTAACTTCTGGAAATTCTGTACGTGTTAATAACGGAAAAGCTGCTGCATAGCCAATGAAGGAGCCAAAACACATCGTATACAGCCACGTCATAATCCATGTATGCTTATTTTTAAAAATAACAGCCTGTTCCTTGATCGACGTTTTCATCGTCGGTAAATTGTCCATTCCAAAAAAAGCAGCCACAACTGTAAAAGCTATAGGCAACACCCAAATAAAAGCGGCATTTTGCATAAATATTTCTTTCCCATCACCAAGATACTGTGGAGCTCCTCCTAATGGGCCAAAAAGTGCAAAGGCTATGACCAGTGGCGACAATAGTTGAACAGCGCTCACACCGAGATTACCTATCCCTGCATTCAATCCAAGTGCCGTTCCTTTTGCTTTCTTAGGATAGAAAAAGCTAATATTTGACATACTGGAAGCGAAATTCCCCCCGCCAAATCCACATAAAGCCGCTAAGAGGGCCATTATCCAGAACGGTGTTTCAGGATTTTGAACAGCAAAACCGATGCCCACTGCGGGGACGAGCAATGATGCTGTACTAATGACAGTCCAATTTCGCCCTCCAAAAATGGGGACGAGAAAAGTGTATATAATTCTTAACGTAGCTCCCGTCAATCCTGGTAAAGCGGTTAATAGAAACAATTCACTTTCAGTATAATTAAATCCTATGTCGTTCAAATTAGTTGCCATCACAGACCAAATTTGCCAAACAGCAAATGCTAAAAATAAAGCTGTAATAGAAATCCATAAATTTCTCCGTGCATGATACTTCCCTTCACTTTCCCAAAAAGAAGGATCTTCCGGTTCCCATCTCGTAATTCGTGCCATCGTTATCTCTCCCAACTTAAGTTTTGCTCAGGTTAGTAGGAACATATATTCAATTTATAATGACTATTTTCCAATCGCTAACCACGTGTATTGGTTCATTTTTCGTTGTCTTCTTAAGACCTCTATCTTGTAACATAATGATCGCAAATACTATTTTTTACTTGAATGGGTATACTCAATCTTTCTCCAATTTAAATAAGCAAAAAAAGCGATGAAAGCCCCCACTACCCCTATTGCTGAAAAGATAATCACCTTTTCATACTCTCTTCCCAAATAAGATTCGACTGTCCATTGAACCATAGCGACATTAATGGCTATCGTTATAAAAATAATGATCCAACATATTTTTTTACTCATGGCGATACGACCTACCTACAGCATAAATAATATTAGCGACTACCTCTAAATGAATCATAGGGAGCTCTCTTTGAGGTGGTCCTTCAAGCGGATGCCCGTTATTAACATCAAAGTAGCCTTTATGACACGGACAAAGGAGTGTATCTGTTTCTTTTTTGTAAAACACAGGACACATCAGATGTGTACAAGCAGAATTATAGGCCACTAGTTCACCAGACATAGTATGGACGAGTAAAGCTGGATCATTATCTGTAGGATAATGAAATGTGAGAGATTCGCCTTTCGGTAGCTGATCCACATGCGCTATCTCCACACGATCGTTTTCGTCTTCTGCTACCCCCATCATCGCTCGTACACTAAAGGGAATCGTCGATAATCCTAGCGCAACTGAAGCGCCAGCAGCTGTTTTTAAAAAGGCACGGCGATTATATGTTAAGTCATCTTTTTGCTCCACATTTCCCATTAAATTAACCATATCTGATGATGATTTTTGCCGGTTACGTCCTTTTTTATCGTCATTAGTCATCCGTCATACTCCTTTCTCAAATAGGTGGTCGACTTAAGTTTTTAATCTGAATACACACCGAAAAATTCAGGAACATACGCCCATTTATCATGTTCAGATGGTTTTTTTCCTTCGATTAAATTTAGTTGTGTTCGTCGCCGTCTTAATGACATCATCTCATCATGATCAATGAATCGAATAGCGTCTGAAGGACATACCGATGCACACATAGGAGCAATATCATATTTCGTCCGGTCGTAACACATATCACACTTGTACATTTTGTTTTCTTCAAAATCGAATTTCGGAATTCCAAATGGACAGCCAAATGTACAATTGCGGCAGCCGATACATTTTTCTTCCATCGCTGACAGAACAACACCTTCTTCAGTAATTTGAATAGCATTTGCAGGGCAAACTTTTGCACATGCAGGGTCTTTACATTGCATACATAACATAGGGTACGTTTGACGATTCTCCAAAAAATCCACATACTCTACATAATTTCTTTCTTTAGCATCATGGCCACCACACTCTCTACAGGCAGCCTGACAGGCTCTGCATCCGATGCAACGTTCAAATTCTAAATACATGACTTTTTTCATGAGACACTCCCCCTTCGTTCATCGTGAGTTACGCTTTTTGCATTCGGACGGCACACACTTTGAACTCCGGCATTCGTGATGTAGGGTCAAGTGCAGGATTAGTCAGTTTATTAATAGACAATTCTTTCCCCCAATGATAAGGGACAAAAATGTGGTCACGCCGAATTGCCTTCGTCAACTTTACAGGAACCGTTATGTCTCCACGTTTTGTTATTAGTACGACCCGATCGCCATTATTCAAACGATACTCAGCAGCCATTTCCGGATGTATTTCTGCATATGGTTCAGGACACTGTTCCATGAGAAATGGTGTTCTTCGTGTTTGTGTGCCTGATAAGTAGTGAAAGACAACCCGACCTGTCGTCAATATGTGTGGGTAGTCATCCGACGGTGTTTCACCAGGTTCTTCCCAGCCAACGACAGCTAAATTGGCTTTGCCATCTTCCGTTGCAAACGATTCAGTAAATATCGTCGGTGAACCAGGATGTTTCTCATCTGGACACGGCCAAAATACGCCGTCTTCTTTTTCTATCCGATCATACGTAATACCGTAGTAATCGGCTTTTCCACCTTTTGATGCTAAACGAAATTCTTCATAAATATCGCTGACTGACGTATAAGGAAAGAACGATTTTTTACCCATACGTTCAGCGATTAATTGTATAATCTCCCAATCTGTTTTCGCTTCACCAACAGGTTCTTTCACTTTTCTAATGCGAATCACACGACCTTCAAGATTTGTGGTCGTTCCTTCATCCTCAGCCCACGTTGTAGCAGGCAGCACCACATCAGCAAATTCTGCTGTTTCAGATAAAAAGAAGTCCGAAACAACCATAAAATCTAATTTTTTAAACCCATCCCAAATGTAATGATTATTCGGGGCTGATACTGCAGGGTTACTACAAATGACGTGCATCGCTTTAATTTTGCCTTGTTGAATGTGATCAAACATTTCATAAGCTGATACACCTGCTTTAGGCATTTCCTTCGGATCAATGCCCCACACGTCTGATACGTAAGCGACGTGTTCAGGATTATCAATCTTCCTATACCCTGGGAGGGCATCTGCTTTTTGCCCATGCTCTCTCCCCCCTTGCCCATTACCTTGACCAGTAAATGTAGCAACACCAGAAGCAAATTTGCCAATCTGACCTCTTAACAGCGCCATAGACGTATATAAGCAGACATTATCTACTCCTTTTCGCTGTTGCTCGATTCCCCGAGCAAACATGACAACCGAACGAGGGGAACGCCCGAAAATAGAAGCTGCTTTCACTATTTTCTCTTGATCTACCCCGGTAATCATGGCCGTTTTTTCAGGAGTAAACGCCTGAACAGCTTCTTTTAATTCCTCAAAATTGTGACATCGTTCCTTAACATATGTCTCATCCACATAACCATTTTTTATAAGAAGATGCATCATTCCATTAGCAAGGGCTGAATCAGTTCCCGCTTTTAAATCTAGATGAACATCGGCTATTCTCGCCGTCGGTGTTTCCCTTGGATCTGCTACGATCATCTTTGCCCCTTTATCCCTTGCTTTCCATAACCATTGAATCGTTGTAGGATGACACTCTGCGGTATTTGTGCCTGCCATAAAGAAACAATCCGTATGTTCCAATTCTGGCCAAGGAAGAGTAGACCCTCTGTCAAGGCCAAGTGTTTTCATAAAACCTCCTGCTGCAGATGACATACAAAAGCGCCCATTATAATCAACATAGCGGGTACCAAGAGCTACACGAGCATATTTCCCTACTAAATAACATTTTTCGTTCGTCATGGAAACGCCGCCAAATACGGACAAAGCATCTTTACCATAATGTTTTTGCAAGCGTTTGTAATTATTTTCTATCACATCTAACGCTTCTTCCCACGTACTTTTAACAAATTTGCCATTCTTTTTGATAAGAGGTGTTTTAATACGGTCAGGATGATCAACAGTTTGGTAAGCTGTCACCCCTTTTGGACACATTTTCCCGTTTGTAACTGGCCAATCATAGCGCGGTTCAACGCCTACGACATTACCTGTTTTTTTATTGACTCGAATATGCATACCGCATTGCATTCCACAGTAACAACAATGAGTAGTGACAAGCTTCTCATCATCATGCTGTAAATTTTTCACCCCTGGTTTAACTACAAATTCAGTCATTTAAACATCCCCTTTATCGTTCATAGCTGAGTAAAAACTCTCTGATCTTTTTCGTCCAAAGCCCGGAACGTGTATACCATTATTCGTTTGCACAGGCATCGGGTTATTTTTTTTACCTGGGAGATTCAATTGGCTCATGACCCTAATTTTCCTGCGGCAAGCTGGACAATAATCAGCTAGCCAATCCCCATTATCATTTTTTAAATCAAACGCTTGACTACCTAAAATCGTTTTAACATCTGCAATTTGATCGTCGTTAGAATACAGTTCAGCACAACCAGCACACTCTTTCGTATCTCCTATTTTCGCTTCAGTATAATTCATCGGGACCGCTGTCGCTAACGGCCTTACTGGTAAATGAAACAGCTTACCAAAAGGAAAGTAAACAAGAAATATAACGACTGTAATCTGATGCATTAGTGCCAGTTCTGGATGCATCCAACCACCGAGCAATTTGTAAGAAACAGTTAATAGAAGGCCACTTAACGTCACCGCAAGTAAGATGTATAGCGGAAACAAATCAAATTCTGCTCTAGCTGTGACTTTAAGATCTTTACTCTTAATCCGCTGAAATAAAGCCATAACGAGCCCAATCATTAACATTGAAGCTGTGATGTTTAATCCTTCGTAAAACATATTAGCTAGAAGACCATCGGCTGCCATTTTTAAGGTAGGAATATTAAATACAACCACTTGATAAGTCTCAGGATCCACAAGTTTAAAGTGCATCCACCCAAACGTTAAGCTAAATGTAATAGCTAACGACCCAATACATCCCCAAGCAATCAGCCAATGTTGAATACCTCTATAAACCCCTCGTTTAAAAATGAATTTTTGTAAAATAATGTTATCCACCATCGTTTTAGTGATCGCTTTTACATTTCGTTTTTGCCTTTTTCTTGCCCTCATGTTTTCTATTGAACGCTTTATCATTTCGTATGTAGCCGGCCTCATCATCCACGAAGTCAATCGCACTGTCATCCCAATAAAGAAGATAAAAGATGAAACCATATAACCAAACAGCATCCAATCCATATGTGAAAACCGTCCTGTGCCAATCCACATAAGACCAAATAATGTGAGCACTACGATAAACGAATACATACTAGCTTTAGAATAGAAAGATTTCTCCAGTGCTGTCATCAAAGTGCCTCCTTTTTAAAACGTCATGTCATTTAATCCCATTGTAAGTGCCGCACATCCACATCACTGTGCATTTCATCACAGCAAACGTGTGATTTTTATCACTCGAAAGGGGTAAATATGGCAAATTTATTAACAAAGTTATTGAATAAGTTATTGAAAGGGCATTTTCAGCATCTCTATCCAATTGACCAGCAACAAATACTTAATCTTCAGCATTAACTCTGATTTTTTCAGCAACTTCCCATAATTTTTCAGCAACTCCACCTGATTTTTCAGCAACTCTTCTAGCAAACTATTACGACTGACTTCACAGATCGGGCTTCCCCCTATTGAGAAGTTGGCATATAAAAAGCGGGATTTCACCAAAAAAAAGACTCCGCTCATCCTACTTTAATGAACGGAATCTTTTTTCTGATGATTATAGTTTTGGTAACTTTAATTTTCTCTTTTTGGCTCACTTAAATGAAAAATAAAGAATGGTACCTTGACCAATAATTTAGTAGGTTTCACTCTTCTAATTTAATTTCTCGCAAATTGAGCCTCTTTTTTAATTGCGTGTGTACATTCGTTTTAAGAATTTATTTGTCTTCGAGTTTACTCACCAATCAACTCTTATAATACCAGTTCCACTTTCTGGCGAAGAATAGGTTTGGTTCTCTCCACTCTGCCAAGTGACGTTATTATCTTGATCTATTTTAATAAACTTGAATTCTAAGTCTGTATTT
This sequence comes from Bacillus sp. A301a_S52, assembly GCA_024701455.1. Lineage (GTDB taxonomy): Bacteria > Bacillota > Bacilli > Bacillales > Salisediminibacteriaceae > Salipaludibacillus. The sequence continues at coordinate 2,931,159 of JABXYP010000001.1, forward strand.
GCAGGAACATTCACATCATAATACCATGTTGGATATTGGTATACAATTTGATTGAAAAATCTCCCAACTGATTGTTCTGGATCCCAATTTCCTAATTCATGAACGTTACCTACAAGGAAAACGTTTTCACCCAGCTTCGTTTCTGCATTGTCTATGATAAAACGAACTGTGACTTGATCGGCCGTAAGAACTTCGAATTCATAGGCATTACTTACTTGTTCATCTTCTGTTACAACAGTGATATCATGGTATCCCGCTTCATTGTTCGGCACAGTTAAGGTAATGATCGTATCATTCCAAGAAAGGATTTCTGCTGAAGTGGATCCAAAGTGAACAGTCCCCTGCGAAGAACCGAAACCTTCTCCACTTATTGTAACAGTTCGTCCTGCCTCACCAATTATTGGGCCAACTTGTCCAATTGAAGGCTTGTCTACATTTTCCGCTTCAAATTCCCATACACTCACCTCTCCAGGAGACATTTGAAATTCATTAACTCCCCCTTTGTTATCAACAACAATTGATTGCCCATCCAATAATCCATCTAATACATCATCATATGAATTGGATGGCATCTCTGTTTGTAACCCTTGGATATTATAGGAGGTATTTAAGTTTCTATTTATCGCGATTAAAGCATAGTTCTCGCCAAAATGTCTTTCATAAATGAGGACATCATCGTTTATCCAACGTTCTGTCGTTGTTCCATATCCATATGCAGGATTACTTTTTCTTAACGGTGCTAATTTTTGAATTAGCTTATAAGCATCTGTATTTTCATCAAAAGATGCCATCATTGCCCTGCTTCCTGGATCTCCATCACCTTCCATGTACTGTTCTGTTCCATAATAAATAGTAGGCACCCCACGAGATGTTAGCATTAAGGCTAATCCAATATCTGTTGTCCGTGTTTCACCACCATTCGTAAATCGACTCATGTCATGATTATCAAGAAAAGTAACTTGATCTTGAGGACGATCATAGTCATTCTCTGTGTCTGTTAGCATCTTTTCAATATCATACATCGTTCCATTATTGTTACCGATGACATTTCGTGTAGTTTGAGCAAAGCGGAAATCTAATACACTCATGCCACTATTATTTGCAAATTTAGTGTAATCCTCATTTCCAGAAGGTCCAGTAAACCATTCTCCAAAAGTAAATACCGCTCTGTGGTCATATATAGTATCCATGTAAGCTTTTTGCCAACCTGGTGGCATGTGAGCTACAGCATCGATGCGAATCCCGTCTATACCTAAATCTAACCATTTTTTCACTGCATCTTCTAAATAATTATTCAACTCAGGGTTAATATGATTAAAACTAGCTAAGTCAAACAAATTTCTATAAATCTCATCTTCGTAGTTAGAGAAATCTGTTCCGCCGTTATATAAAAATAAATCAGAATCATCTGAATACGAACCCAAATAGTTACCATCATCATATAAGACACCATTTTCAGCATAGTCAGGATTATCAAAATCTGCAGGTGATGTATGGTTAGGAGCTAAATCAATAACAATTTTAATATCGTGACTATGTGCTGTTTCTATTAACCTTTCAAAATCTTCTGTACTTCCGAAAAAAGGGTTCGTTTTCTTATAATCTCGTGCCCAATAACCGTGATAAGAAGTTGTCCCAAACTCATCATCAATCGTTTCAAAAATATTTTCAACTGGGGGTGAGATCCATAGTGCCGTCACACCCATGTTCGTTAGATAACCATCATCTATTTTATCTATTATCCCTTGCCAATCTCCACCACAATATTTTCTTAAGTTTTTGCAGTCCTCCGAATAAAGTTCTCCTGATGGGTTGTTACTTTCATCACCATCGTAAAACCTATCTGTTACAATTTGGTAAATAACATCTGTTGAATAGTTCACACTATTTGAACGATCTGTTGCTTGCTGTGCACTTGCGCTTGTTATAGAAAAATCTAGTATACTTAATCCACTTAAAATAACTAACATTACTACCAAAGTTAACAACCTCTTTAGAGTCTTTTTCCTCATTTCATTTGCCCTCCTTGGATTTTTAAGCGTGCGTTCCCTTCTCTCCTTTCTCTTAAGATGTAAAAAGCACCTTACTGTGTAAGGTGCGGGGTTGCTTTGCGCTATTACAAACAATCACAAAGACATTGCCCTCGAATTTTATGAAAGCGCTTTCTTAATAAAGAATAACAAATAATTCAACTAATGTAAACCTATTTAAACCATTTTTTCAATATAATACTAACTAAAAGAGATATGAGATAAGGAACATGTCTCCTTCTCATATCTCAGTATTCTTATTTTCAAGCGAACTCGTTTAAGCAAGCTGGAGCATTGAGAAATCAGTTAGCGTCTCGACGTCAACTGATTAAACGTTCCCACCCCCGCTACGTACCTTAGATGGGGGATAACCTTTAAAACATTTAACGATTAACCTTTGGTTGCGCCAGATGCTAACCCTGAAATTAGGTAGCGTTGTAAGAACAAATAAACCAATGCAATTGGAACAGCAATTAAAATTGCTCCTGCGGCAAAACGAGTAAAGTTATTAGCAAATTCATCGTTTACAAAGTTAAACAACCCAAGAGCTAATGTGTAATTTTCCGGACTTCTCAGAACGATTCGCGGCAAAAGAAAGTCCATAAAAGGTGCCATGAAGTTGAACAAGGCTACAACGGCTAATATTGGTTTTGCTAATGGAAGCAAGATTTGAAAAAATATTCGGAAGTGACCGGCTCCATCGATTTTAGCTGATTCATCCAGCTCTCTTGGCAGTGTGTCAAAATAGCCCTTTACAAGAAAGGCATTCATTGGGATAGCCCCACCTACATAGATAATAATTAAACCGATCAAACTATCCAATAAATTTATTGTGTTCAACAAGATATATAGGGCCACCATCGCCATTAAAATAGGGAACATTTGCAAGAGCAAAAACGCATACAAACCATTTTTTCGTCCCTTGAAACGGTATCTTGAGAAAGCGTAAGCGGTCAAAGCTACAAAAAAAGTGGCTAAAAAGGAAACCGAAACTGCAATAATTAATGTGTTCTTATACCAAATTAAATAGTCACTTCTAGGATCAAAGAACAACCATTCATAATGCACTAACGACCAGTTTTCAGGTATAATTTGCGCACCATAAAGTCCGCGCCCCGGATTAAGGGATAATCCAAATGCCCAAACTAAAGGATAAAGAATGATGACAAACATAATTGCAACAACTGTGTAAATCCCTATTAATTCTATAAGATTTTTATTTTTGCTACTTATTGGTTTCTTTCCTGTTTTTATACTCATTAGAAAGTTCCCTCCTCTTTAAAGGAACGAGAACGACGGAATTGGAAGAACGCAAACGTCGCTACAAGTATTCCTAAAATAATAGAAATGGCTGCAGCCATATTAAACTGTTGGGTTTCGAACGTCAACCCGTAAATCCAAGAAATCAAAATATCTGTACCACCGGCTGTTTGACCTCGAACAGCTGGTCCACCTTGGTTAAATAAGTAAATAATATTAAAGTTGTTAAAGTTAAATGAATACTGCATGATCAATAGTGGTGCAGTAGCGAACATCAAGTGCGGAAATGTAATATTACGGAATTTCTGCATTCTATTGGCTCCATCAATATCTGCTGCTTCATACCAATCAGAGGAAATTCCTTGAAGAACTCCTGTAAACAAAGCGAATACAAATGGAAAACCAAGCCAAACTTGAATCATAATTAAAGCAACTTTAGTCCAGAACGGATCCTGTAACCATGCAATTCGTGTGTTGAATAAAGGTTCAATAATTTGCAAGTTAATGGCGCCAAAGTTGTCATTGAAAATAGCTGAAAAGATAATGATTGTTACAAAGGCCGGAACAGCCCAAGGTAAAATGAACACTGTTCTAATCAGTTTTTTAAACTTTAACCTTGGATCATTAACAATAACTGCCAAGAACATTGCTAGGGCAATTTGCAAAGTAGTCGCTACAAACGTCCAAATTAAGGTCCATGACAATACACTAACAAAGGTATTTCTCCACTCATTTATAGTGAATAAATTGATAAAGTTTTCAAGTCCAACCCACTGTAATATATGACGCGGTGGTGCATTATATAAATTATAGTTAGTAAATGCTAAGAACGCCATGAATAGTAAAGGGAAAACAACAACAAATATTAGTAGAAATAGCCCTGGCCCGATTAGCATGTAAGGAAAACCTGTATCCCACGCATTACGAAACCCTTCTCTAATATTCGGTACTTTCCAACCTAATTGAATTCTCTTTGCGTCTTTATAAGCATCTTGGATATTCAAAATGTAGAAACTTAAAAAGAAGGCGACAATAATTAACGAAAGAATCCCGTTACTTAAAAAGACTCTGGAATCGTCTTGTCTGGGCACTTCACCAAGTGTAACCAACCCTTGTAATCCGGAACCTATAAACTCTATCATCACAACCATAAAAGCAGCAAAGAGAATGAACAAGACGGCACCTTTAATATATCGCTTGTTATACATTTGCCCTAGCCCTGGAATAACTGAAAGCAGCGCAGCTACAGTCGGATTATGCTTGGGATTGACTAAAGTATCCTGATCGTATTGACTGTTTATCTTAGCCATATTAGCTTCCTCCTGTGAAAAATTAGGAGGGAGAGTAAATATGTCTCCCCCCGACTTTCTTCTATATATTAATTCATAATTGAGATTTGTTCTTTGATCTGTTCAACTGCCTCATCAAGGACTTCTTGTGGATCATCTCCTTGTGAGATAAATTCAAGGGCATCACCAATCGGTTCCCAAACTTGAGACATTTCTGGAATGTTAGGCATTGGCTCAGCATGTTGTGCTTGCTCGAAAATTGGACTCATGAATTCATCCTCGATTTCAACATCGGTATGAGCAGGAAGCTCTCCAGCAATGTCAAAATAAGTTTCTGAGTTTTCAGCATTTGTTAGGAACAACGCTAATTCTGTAGCCCAGTATTCATTTTCAGTATAATAGTTTACTAACCAACCTTTGTTACCAGAGAAAGAACTTAATACTTCACCATCTTGCTCAGGTAGTGTTGAAATTTCAAAGTTGTCACCTAAAGCCTCTTCATAATCAGGAATAGACCATGGACCTGTTACAACCATACCAACTTGACCGCTTGTGAAAAGACCATTCATGATGTCTGCATCAATTCCGTTAGGCATCAGATCTTCTTCAAACCAAGATTGAATAACTTCAGCACCTTCAACAGCGCCTGGTGAATTCAACCCAATATCTTCAGAATCATAAGTTCCGTCTTCTTCTTGACCAAATACATATCCACCTGAAGAAGTTAAGAAAGGATATGTGAAATAGAAGTTTGTTGCTTCCATTAAGAAACCATAATTGTTTCCATCTGTTAAGTCCCGTGCAATATCCATCAATTCATCGATCGTTTCCGGTGCTTCTGGAACAAGTTCCGTATTGCGGAAAAGAGCGTAAGTTTCAACAACAGCTGGAATTCCGTACTGAATTCCTTCATAGTTGAATGATTGAACAGCTTCTTCATTGTACTTAGATAGACGATCTAATTGATCATCAGTTAATTCTAATTCTGCTGCTAAACCTTGTTCATGAATGTCCCCCATACGGTCATGAGGTTGGAAGAATAGATCTGGACCTTGACCAGCAGGGCCATCCAATGAAATAGCTTCGACTTGATCTACCATTGAATAAGGAGTTAGGTTCACTCCAATTCCATATTCTTCAGTGAATTTTGCAGTAATTTCTTCCATAGCATCAATTTGTGCATCTTCATCGTTTACCCACATTGTAAGTTCTTCAGGCTTTTCAGGAACGCCTCCTTCTCCAGTAGTTGTCTCGTTATTCATATTGTCTGTTTCAGAATCATTCGCTGGAGCGTTTACTTCGTCATTATTTTCTCCGCTACATGCAGCCAACCCTATCGCAGATACTAAAATCAACGACATTAAGAATGGTTTACTTTTTAACATTTGGTTTCCCCCTAAATATTTTTAAGTTTTTTTCATGCGCAATATGTTTCTTATCTAACCTATTTTCAACTGTCTCATTCATATAAAAATATGAAAATCACTTAACAAAACGTAATCGCTTTCAAAGATTAAGCCGTGTTAATTTTCATTTCATCTCGACGTATCCAATAGGTTCCATCTTAAAAAGATGAACCAACTTCGTCACAGAAGTGGGAAGAGGGTTGAAATCAGGACAACCGTTTGCGCAATAAAAAATGATCATTGACGACTTCGCTTATAGTTTGTGAAATCGTTTGCATCACTTTGTAAATTCATTATACATCTAGGCGAAATATTAACACAACCTTTTTTTATGAATTAAAAGCGATTTCACCTTTTTTTCATTTTTTGTCACTTGTTAATCCGTTGATTTTTAGGAACTTTATCTGAAATCCCCAGTGATGTTATTCCTTTTGCTAATCGTTTTTGACGTTGTAGTTACTTTTCTAAAATGGTTAAATTTCCAATTTTTTCTTGGATCGCGTTTGCATCATTTGTTAATTATGTCACAGAATTTTTATTACATCTTCTGTGGCATGATTAGTTTGTATAATGAATTCCTTCACTGTATTATTACGCCAACCTCTCCTCCAATATCCATTTGTAATATTCGTGTTGTATAAAAACATTATAATTTTAAGCTTATTTAACTTCGTTGTTGAAAGCCAAAGAATAAATACCCAACAAAGGTGGTTATGGCTCTATTTATTTGGAATCTTATCCATTATAAAGGATTTTTCTTTACCATAAACAAGATTTTTGAAGGTTTTATATATTAAGTTTTAATTAATGCAATGCTAGTGCTCTCGTAACAAACATAAATTTAAATATGTCAAACTGGCAGTGAAATGTTTCTTGCCTTTATGAAGTGTCACATTCATTTCTTTAAACACAGGTCAGCGTGGGACAACTGGATAGATAGTACGTGCTCATAACCATCTATCCTGAATAAATTAATCCATATGCATTTTACCAATTGACATGTGATTGTAGTGGTAGTAAACTAACCATTAACATAATATAGAGAACAAGGCAATGCTACCTAAAGGTACAACCTACATCATGGTTGTGCCTTTTTTTATTTAACTATAATGAATTGGAGAGTGAAAATAATGTTTAAAGAAGCTATTTATCATCGACCTAAAAATGAATTTGCCTATCCAGTAGATGAAAGAACTCTTCATATTAAGCTGAAGACGAAAAAACATGACGTGGAGAGAGCTCAGCTTATATATGGAGATCCGTATGACTATGACCCTGAAGAAGATTGTTGGATTTCACAGACTAAAAGTATGTCTTTTAACGGAAGGGATGATCTCTATGATTATTGGATTGTTGAGATACAACCATCTCATAATCGTCTGAGATATGGATTTCAATTGGAAGACTCCGAAGAAACGCTTTACTTCACGGAGAAAGGGTTCTACCAATCCAAACCAAGGGATGCCATTTTCTATTTCTGTTTTCCTTATCTTAATGCTATCGATGTTTTTTCACCGCCTGCTTGGGTAAATTCTACTGTATGGTACCAAATCTTTCCCGAACGTTTTGCCAATGGTGATCCTTCTATTAACCCGAAAGGGACTCTACCATGGGGGAGCACCGAACCAACGCAACATAGCTTCTTTGGTGGAGATTTTCAAGGTGTCATGAATCAATTAGATTATTTAGAGAAACTGGGGATTACAGGGATTTATTTTACACCTATTTTCTTGGCCCATTCTAATCATAAATATGACACGATCGACTATATGGAAATTGATCCGCAGTTTGGGGATAAAGAAACGTTCAAGGAACTTGTTAATCAATGTCATAAAAGAGGCATTCGGGTGATGCTGGATGCCGTGTTTAACCACAGTGGCTTTTACTTCGAACCCTTTCAAGATGTTATTAAAAATCAAGAAAAGTCACGATATAAAGATTGGTTTCATTTACATGGCTTTCCTATAAACACAACCGGTTCTCCCAATTATGATACGTTTGGTTATGTCCCGTCTATGCCTAAATTGAACACAGAAAACGAAGAGGTTAAAGCGTATTTATTAAAAGTTGCCCGATATTGGATTGAAGAATTTGATATTGATGGTTGGCGGTTAGATGTTGCGAATGAAGTGGATCATTCTTTTTGGAGAGAGTTTCGAAAAGTCGTAAAACAAGCAAAACCGGATGCTTATATTCTAGGAGAGATTTGGCATGACTCTATGCCATGGTTACAAGGTGATCAGTTTGATGCAGTCATGAACTACCCATTAACAGCAGCCGTTAATGATTTTTTCGCAAACGATTTAATAAGTCAACAAGAGTTTGAACAGGGGCTCACAAAAATAACTAATATGTACCCAGAAACTATTAATGATGTTCAATTTAACCTGTTAGGAAGCCACGATACGTCTCGCATCCTTACTGTCAGTCAAAACAATAAAGAAAAAGTGAAACTTCAAATGCTCGTTCAATTTACAATGGCCGGCACACCATGTATTTATTATGGTGATGAGATATCTATGACAGGCGGTATGGAACCTGAATCTAGAAAGTGTATGATTTGGAGTAAAGAAGATCAAGATTTAGATATGTTTGCCTTTGTACAAAAACTGATTTCATTACGAAAACAGTTCAAACTTTTTAGAACAAATAAGGGGTTTTCTTTTTTAGGAGCTTCAAAAGATGAAAACATTCTTTCTTATCGGAAAAGTGATCATGATAGTGAGATTCTTATCATGATTAATAAACATGATCAAGTGAAAGATGCAACACTTCCGATGGCATTTCAAAATAAAACGATAAATGATTTGTGGAGTGCCCAAGAAATCAAAACAACAAGGAAGATTCAACTTAAACCATACAGTTTCTATATTTTACAATTATCTAAAGGCTAAGCGAATCAACACTTAAGAAACACCTCCCTTACCTAACAAAACCTAACCTGGGAGGTGGTGAGACGTGCTCCAAGGAAACAAATTTCTTCAAGCATCAACTAGCTGAACAAGTTATAATAAAATCGAATGAAAACCATTAAATAGAGGTCGGAGGGATGACACCCCCGACCTTTCACTTATATGACAGTGTCTTAGTCTAGTCCCTCTGTGTTTCATATCCCTCACTTAAGCTGCTTATGAGACCTATAAAGGCAATCAGAACTGTTCTTTCGATGGCCCTTTCGTTTATATTATATCGGGATAGACCGTGATACTTCATCATACGGATGCCATCTATAATCGAACGTTATTATGACAATCACCTTTATAGTGAACTTCAACGCACGTCTTTTCAGTTCTTTATTCAATTCATCGAGCACACTACGAACTCGTTTCAGTAAGATGATACATCGAGAAATCAGCTAGCGCCTCGCCTCCACCTATTAGCTAAACGCCTAAGAAGGTGGACGTCTATAACCCTTAAACCAGAATTAAAGGGATTTTCTACTTATCCGTGGTTATATTTAATTTCTTGCTCATCTTTATCGTAAATGACTTCAAAATCTGCTCCGTCAAAGTACCACTCATCTTTTTGCTCCACATAAAAGTGGATTCCTTCTTTGTCGTCTGACACAGCTTCTTCATCTGGGGCTTTGACAGCGACACCTAAAGAGAAGCCAGATTGAAAATTCCCACATCCACCATAACGGACAAAAAACTGTACATGATCTCCAGACTCCACGTCTAACTCTTTTTTAAACCATTCAACAGCATCGTTCGTCACTGTCATGTTCATACCTTTCCCTCCAATAGCTCGACCTAAGTGCACTTATACAAATTGGGATCAAGTGATTCCTATCTGTTAAGAAACACATTATCGGAAATGACTCATATTTTCAAGTAAGAGGGACTAATTGATATTACCTAATTCTAATTTATTTGTTAAACTTAAGTAAAAAACAAGAAATAATTGAAAAGGATGATGATGATGGCTTCGGACACCTTTCTGCGTTCTATTCCTGTCTTTGCTCCACTATCTGAGGATATGAAAGAGCAATTGCAACTCATTGTACAGTATAAAACGATTACGAAGGGAGATGTGTTATTTAGGGAATCCGAACAAGCGCGAGCCCTCTATTTTATCCATGAAGGAAAAGTAAAACTTACAAAAAGTAGTAAAGACGGTAAAGAGATTGTCCTTTGTCTTCGTCAAGCAAAAGATCTGTTCGCAGAAGTGGCGTTGTTTTGTAACAAAGATAAAACATACCCAGCAACTGCTACTGTAATTGAGAGTGGTGCTGTCTCATTAATAAAAAATGAAGACTTAGAAAAACATCTCACCCATCATCCAGAGTTAGTTTTCCCCCTGTTTCAAATCATGGCTGAACGCTTACGTACCGCACAAACAACATTAAGGGATGTGGCACTGTATAGCAAGTTAAGCGCCTTATGTGCCACCCTTCTCCGCTTAGCTGACGACTATGGCCTTGAGCACCATAACGGCGTTTACGTTGATGTGAAATTAACTCACGAGGAATTAGGGAATTTCTTTGGCGCTACAAGAGAGAGTGTGACACGGATGATGAATCAACTGAAAAATAAAGGCATCATTAGTCAGGAAAAAGGACGCTTAATTATTCACAATTTTAAAACCTTACGTTCGTATGCACAGCGTGAACACCCCGAGAATGTTAATTAAACCACCTACGAGATTGAGATAGTCTTTAGTCTTCGCTGGAAAAATCATTCGCATAAAACCTTCACCATACAAAAACAAGAGATTTAGAACGAAAAAAAAACGCCTGCTAGTGCAGACGCAGCTGTTCATAATGATTGGGGGTCATTAATGAACAAAATTTCATGCATTCACATGTTTTGGGTTTGCCACGTTATTATCTGGCAGCATTACCGTCTTTGGGGTAAACGATATGCAAATAACGTTGGGTTTTCTACTAAAAAGGAAGTAAAGCTATGCATCGCCGACTGAGATTCATCCGACGAATACTTGTTTAGTATAGCTAAAAGGTTCAAATCATTCTGTGAAAAGTATCACATCATTTTGTGAACATTTAATGACATCATCCGCCACTCACTGGGGGGATAAAGGCTACTTGATCACCCTCTTTCGCAACTGCTGTTTCATTGGCATATTCTTCATTAATAGCTATCACCGCTGACGAAAGTCCAGTCACATTTGGATACTCAGCCATCAATTTACTCCTTAGTACTGATAATGTGATCGATGTTTCATTAATCGTTAACGTACGTCTTCCTATTTTCTCTTCCAAATCCGCAAAAAGTAGAACGTGTATCATAGTTTATATCTCCTTTTCAGGTTTCCCATCGGGATAAGAGGTTTGTTCTAGTTGATCACCAATCCACTTTTCTCCATCCTCCCAATGCTCTTTTTTCCATATTGGAACGATTTCTTTAATTCTTTCAATCGCGTACTTACTCCCTGTAAAAGCATCTTCTCTATGAGGAGTAGATACTGCGATAACGACTGCAATATCTGATATATTTAGTGAGCCAACCCTATGAGTAATAGCTACTTTCGCTTCTGGAAAGCTTGCTTTAATTTCGTCGCCAATTTGTGATAGCTTCTTTTCAGCCATAGGAATGTAAGCATCGTATTTTAGAAAAACCGTTTTTTTTCCTTTGGTCATTTCTCTTACTGTCCCGATAAATGTCGTTATAGCTCCTGCATTTCTATCTTCAACCTTCGCAACAACTTCCTCAATTTTTATCGGCTCTTGACAAATCTCAAAATATTTTATTCTCATCCTCTCCCTTCCCTATAATAGTTGACCTAAACCATGATACGTACTCTTCTAAACGATGAAAAGTAAATAAAGGAATATTAGTCCTTTTCACTAATACATCTAACAATTTTTCCTCGTAGCAGATGACAGCTTTCACCTCAACTGCTTGTTCTAAAAGGGACATATCTTCTTCATGACGGATTAATAATGTTTTTGGTAAAGTCTCATGTTTATAACCTTCAATTAAAAGAATGTCTATTTCTCCTTTGTGACGATAGAGATTAATATAATCCTTTAATGAAAATTCGTAAGCTAATTGAGAATCCCAAATAAATTCTGAATCAGACGTGACCAATGTAGAGACAGCCCCAGCACGCCGATGATGCGACGTATCTTTATCCTCTACTTCTCTCGTCAGTGTCGTCGACTTACCATGATGTTTAATCGTCCCTATCTTATAACTAGAAGCTGATAACCTTTTAATAAGTGCTGCCATTATGGTCGTTTTTCCCGAGTTGCTATAGCCTATCACCTGATGAATGATCATACTCATTTCCTCTGTTTTTCAGGATCTTTTAATGGCATACTACTACCTTCAGTCATTAACATGAGTATGTCTACATCATCTCCGGCTTTATAGCCACGAGTTCCTCCAGGGACAGCTACAAGAGCATCGGCATAAGCAAGAGACGTGACAACTTGTGATTTATCCATACCGATTGGTTCTGCAATCACGCGTCCTTTTTCGAAGGCAACTTTACTGCGGATAAAGCGGGTAAACGGGTTGGCCTTCGGGAAATCAACCGTTAATCGTCCCTTGACCGTTTGTAAAAATGGCTTTGGTGAACGGAGCCATTTTCTTATCCATGGTCGAGCATATAATTCAAATCCTACAAAGCAGGCTGAAGGGTTTCCAGACAATCCAAATAGTAATTTCCCTTGTTTTTCTGCAACTGTTGTGACACTTCCTGGACGCATAGCAATCTTGTTGAATAAAAGCTGAGCTCCTAGTTTTTTATAAATTTCAGGAAGGAAATCAAAATCACCTACAGAGACCCCACCTGTTGTAATCAAAGCATCCACTTTGTCTAACGCCTCTTCCACTGCTTGATAGCAGAGATTAAAGTCGTCTTTTAATTTGCCAAAATAAACAGGCTCTCCCCCTGCTTGTCGAATTTGGGATATGACCATGTATGCATTGCTATTTCTTATTTTTCCAGGCTGTAATGGTTCACTTACATCGAGAAGTTCCGTACCTGTTGCATAAATACCAATGACTGGACGCTTTGTTACAGGTACCTTATCATAACCAAACGTGGCCAACACCGCGATGACTCCTGGTGTTATACACGCTCCTTTGTTTATGACAGTATCTCCTTCTTTCGTTTCTTCACCCTGTTTAGAAACATAGTCACCTGCTTTAAACGGTCGTGTAATTTTAATCCATTCTAACTCATTTTCCTCAATCTCTTCAGCTAATTCAAACATGACAACTGCATCACAATTTTCAGGCATAATAGTTCCTGTCATGACCCTTACCGCTTCACCTGGACGTAACGTCTCGGTAGATACATGACCTGCTCCTACAGTTTCTACTACTTTAAGGAAAACTGGGTTGTCAGTAGATGCTAATTTTGTGTCTGCACTTCTGACAGCAAAACCATCAAGCGGTGATCGATCAAAAGGTGGAACAGGATGATCGGCAGTCACATTTCTAGCAAGGTACCTTCCTTCTGCTTCTGCTAGATCGACCCACTCCTCCCCCCCTTCCTTTGAGAAGCTCATAACTCTTTCAATTGCTTCACTAATTTTTATCGGTTCCCTTAACGTATACAACGTCGCCACTCCTCTTTCCACAGACATACATTCCAATATAAACTTCACAATAACTAAAATAACAATTTAACCTATTATCTTTAATAATAATAGTAACGGTGATATTTTTACAATCAAAAATAAATGATACGATTTAAGAAAACCACGTAAGTACTTGTTCACAGTCAATTGAGAACAGGTTATTTAATTCTCCTAAATTTGTCTTATTAATAAGACATGTATTGTTTTATTTCATAACGATATGTAATCAATTACAATTATGAAAGATGCTCTTTTGAGAATGTTGAAACTTTTCAACTTTAGCGGCAAGTAAAGGGGGGGGGGGTTAGTATTAACATGCCTTTTCCTAGACATGCTAGTGATATTTTTTTGGTGTTACTACTTAAGTTATTATTTTCTATTTATCTCTTTTAAACTTTAATGTTGGTATTAGTGCAAAAAAACAGAACTCCAAATTTTCTAGGAGTTCTATTTAATGTTTTTAGCCTCTTCAACATATACATTACCCTTTTATATTTGTCTTCATTAATGACGAAATCTGTTGCTCATCTGTAGTTGAGAATTGATCTAGTTGATTAATAACTCGCTCTTGTCGTTGCAATGAGTGGTTTTGACTTAACTTAGCTTTCCCTTCTAAGTTAGTGATTTTTATTTTGAAACCTTGAACACCTTTGTTCATACTAACAAGTAATTTAGGATCCATATCCTTCAAATTGTATGAACTGTCTGGATTTTCATATTTCCATACCATCTTTTGTAAATAATCTGTCAACTCCTTTTCGTCTTCTAAAAGTTGGACTTCGCCATAAACATGGACTGCCACATAATTCCAGGTTGGTACTGCTTGATTCGTCTCATACCAAGATGGGGAGATATAACAATGAGGACCATGAAAAACAGCTAGGACAGTTTGATTTTCAATATCTTTCCACTGTGAATTTGGACGAGCAAAATGTCCATATAAATATGTATTCTCTTCGTCCAAAATTAGCGGTAAATGGGTTGCAAATGGCATTCCATTATGTCTAGAAAAAACAGTCGCAAAACTATGTTCTTCCATTATGTCATAAATCACTTTTTTATCTGCCATTTTAAACTGTGAAGGAATATACATTATAAACCACCTTTAGATTTATTTTGTAAGTTTTTTAGTCATGATAAAATCCATTTGTTCTTCGTTACCCATGTAAAAGGAATGAGTTCCAATTTGGACAAATCCTTTTCTCTTATAAAAAGCAATGGCATTTTTATTTTTTTCCCATACGCCTAACCAGATTTTCTTTTTATTGCGTGCCAATGCAATTTCCATTGTTTTTTTCAGTAAATAGTTACCGATTCCACGATTGTGAAAGCTGTTCTTTACATAAATCCTTTCAATTTCCAGGGCTTCCTCACCCATGTCTTCAGATTGAGCATCATTGGTATTGACCTTTAAATAGCCAGTGACCTCATTATTAACATAAGCAAAAAAGAAAACCGATGAGATATTGAACAATTCCTTTTCCAACTGTTTTAAATTAAAGGCTCGTTCTAAATAAGCTTTCATATTTTCTGGTGAATTTTGATCTTTGAAGGTATCGTAGAATGTTTCGGTACTTATTTCTTGGAGTAGTCGTAAATCATCAAGATTGCACTTTTTTATTTTTACAATCATGTTAAATATCTCGCTCCTTATATCATCAATAATTTCTCTTGTTACCCTTTTTTACGAATTCCCAGTCTTTTTCTATATTTCTTCTTACTCCTTGAAGAAGATTAAAAAGACTCTCGACTTCTTCTTCAGAAAACCCCGCTAATGCGACTCTATTAGAATGATCATTTTCTCTTTTAATAAAAGGATAAATAGTTTTCCCTTTCTCTGTTGGATGGAGTCTTTTGATTTTCTTGTTATATTTATCTTCCTTCTTTTCAACAAAACCATTTATTTCAAGTTTTTTTATTGCACGAGCTGCTGTCGTTCGATCTACTTTAATCATTTCTGCTAACTTCTCTTGAATGATTCCTGGATTCTCACTTATTCTTACAAGGTATAAATACTGCCCTCTTGTAAGGTCATACTCTTTAAATTCTATATTGCTTATAGAATCTAATGCCCTTGCTATCATACCAATTTCGCGAAGTATTTCCTGAATCATAACTCCCACCTTATTGTTTTTGTTGTATTTGCAACAAATAACCTTTGTTAAGTTTAATTTATTTTTATTGTATTTGCAACAAAAATAACCTTGAAAAGATTAAGTAAATGAAATAACTGTTTATGTATTAGTTAACTATTGTTTTTACTTTTCGTATTTTTTAACTATCAAACACGCATTGAAATTTGCCCTTTTACTACACTTACTGTCTATATTTCCATATGACAGAACCAATTTCATCATACAAAATACCCCTGTAAAAAATGACCATGTGATATAAGCTATTTATCATTGTTTGCTTGCTCGTGTTGAAAATTCAATTTTGACATTCATTCCATACTAATGTATTTATTAAACTCTCTCCATTATTTCCTTTTATAATTCAACGTCTATGTATAAGCGTCTCTTTAAAGGGAATACCACCTAGAAAACCTCTTAAAAAAGCAGTTGTCCCAGCGGACAACTGCTTTTAATTAACGACTGATTTTATATCATCTACTGTTACGTCAAGATCAAAACTACTTTCTCCACTATACATTCTCACCACTTGTCCCTCAGGATTTACGAGATAAAACCTCACAGGATGCATTATATCATTTTGCTCCGGTAACTTTTGTAGTTGTGCTTTTAAAGAATCTAATGTTAGCGTACTAATATCTTCAAAAGTATATCCCGTTAGAAAATCCCATGTTTCAAAGTTTGCCCCATACGCCTCGCCGTAATCTTTTAAGCGCTCAGGTGTATCAAATTCAGGGTCAACAGTGAATGATACAATCCTCACATTAATCTCCTCTTCTTCAAGAGTTTGTTGCAGTTCAGCCATATTGGGGGTCATTACCATACAGACAGTGGGGCAGCGCGTAAAAATAGTTTTCGTTAACCACCATTCTCCCTCTAATGACTTATTCGTTACGTCTTCACCGTCTTGGTTAACAGCCACAAAATCTGTGATTTCCCAGGCTTCTTCAGCTGTGCTAACATCTATAACAGCCTCACTTTGTGAAGACTCTGACGTATCTTCATATAAAAAACTACATCCGCTTATCAATAAGAAGACCGTGATAAGCCCTCCAAAAAGTAAATGTTTTTTCATGTGATCCCTCTTTCCAATTAACCTTGGCCTTGATACATGTCATATTCTTTTATCTCTATTTTCGGCGTCATTTCACGGTCACGTTTCATCCATGTTTTAAACGTAGAACCAATCGCCACACCATACGTTAATTCCTGAATCACTTTCATCATCGCTCCGCCAAACTGTTGATCGTGATAAGGACTTAATAATGTTAATGATTGTTCTCCTGAAAAAACTTCGAATGGAATCGTCGCTCCAGGAGGGAGACAATAACTCATAGCTACTGCCCAAGCTGATGCATCTGTATACGTCGCGTACAACGCTGTGCCTGAAAAAATAATTAAAGCACATGCAGGTGTAAATAATACCCCGCTTGCAAACATATAACCAATCCGCTTTAGTTCCGATAAGTTATAGTTTGTTTCAATTCGTGGAATAATGTGCCACCACATGAGTATAGCTGTTAGCAACATACCATTCTGATACACATTATGCCATCCTTCATTCGTCATCAAAAAATCGAATGTAAATGGCATATGGTAGAATGAAAAGACGGCATTGAAAAGTATAAGACCTAGTATCGGATAACCGAAAACTTTAAAAAATCCACGCACCACGTTAAAACGGGTAAAATATCTAAAAAACCATGAAGGAATACCGAGCAATAACAACGGCGGGGCAATGAGATAGACTATTGCCATGGACAGCATATGCATACTAAGCATGATATGACCTAGCACATATAAAGGGCCCCCGAAACCTAAATAAATGGCTAATAATCCTAAATGAAAATATAAAATCCTCCGTGAAGACACCGGTTTAGCATGAGGAAAACGGTCTCTAAATTTAGTGATAAGCAACCAATAAATTAAACTTACGCCTAGTAAAATGACAATAAGTTCTGGTGTCCATATAGTCCGTGCAGAGAACGTCGAAAAGAATTGTTCCATTTTTCTATCCCCTATCATTAGCCTTCAATTAAAAACTATTTTATAATGCTCCAAAAAATCGCACACACATATTTTAACATACCTGAAGCATGTTATAGTATATTTATAACATGATTATAATGGAAAAAGCGTTATACCCACGATGGAAATTACAGTAATATAATTTTCATCATTAATGACAGGAGGCTCATATGGATTCCCACTTAATCGCCGTTGATCTTGACGGCACTCTACTGACCGATAACAAAACAATATCATCGCGAAATCGGGCTGCACTTTTTAAAGCAAGAGAAGCTGGCCATAAAGTAGTCATTGCTACAGGTCGGCCTTACAGAGCAAGTAAAGATTATTATCAACAGCTGGCGTTAGACAGTCCTATCGTCAACTTCAACGGCGCCTTCATCCATCATCCTTTAGCTCCCGAGACATTTCATACCATTCATACACCTCTTGAAAAAGAAGTTGCTAAAACAATTATAGAAACATGTGAAACTTTTCGTGTAAAAAATATTATGGTAGAAGTGATAGATGATTACTACCTAAGATACTTAAATAAGGGTTTTGCTGATGCTTTCACATTAAATCAGTCGCCTTCAGATTATGGAAACCTTCATCGATTATTAACTAAAGATCCTACTTCTTTATTAATTCATCCTGAGGATCACCACCACAGTGAGTTAAGAGATTTATTATCTAATGCCCATGCTGAAGTCATTGAACAACGTTCATGGGGTGCTCCTTGGAACGTTATAGAAATTGTAAAGTCAGGATTAAATAAAGCTATTGGACTCCAAAAAATTGCTGAACATTACCAAATCCCCCAAGAGCACATCATTGCATTTGGGGATGAAGATAATGACTTAGAAATGCTTGAATATGCTGGATACGGGGTAGCAATGGACAATGCAATTGATGAATTGAAAGGGGTATCTAACTATCAGACAGACACGAATGAGAAGGATGGAATAGCTGTTTTTCTTGAAGATCTTTTTAACTTTTAAACGAAATGACACCTGTTGCCTTAAGCATCATGACTCTAATAAAACGAATCTTCAATCAGCGGGAATTTCCCTTCATCTCCCACTGATTGGTAGTTGAGTTAATCAGGACATTAGCGGCCGTTAGCTCTCGCCTAGATAGAGTTAGCTCTCCTCTCTATTTTGAGGCGGGTGTTTTACGGACGCTTATCTGTGATAAAAGCTCCATCAACTTTGAATCACGAGATTAAAGGAGGAGAACGAGCATGAGAGTTTATAAAGTGGACAAACCCGCTGATAAAATAATCATTAATGGCCTCACAACGTTGATGAGTGAGCAGATGGAAAGCCTCAGTGTTAACGTCGAAAGAAATGCTTTAGCCAACACTATCTCCACCGCTTTAAATACAGATTCAGGTGCAGAGTTTTTTGTTGCTGAACGTGATCATCTCTTTGTAGCCGCTGCTTTTTTAAACAGCGGTATCGGGTTAGATAAAGGCGGTACTTATATTTGGCTAAATGACCTGTATGTTAAGAAAGCATACAGACGACAAGGCATTGCTAGAAAATTATTATTACACGTGCTTTATTGGGCAGAACAGAAAGAATTTAATGGGATTGAGCTAGAGACAGGTGTTAATAATGTTGCTACTAAAAAATTGTACAACTCTTTAGGCTTCTATGATATCGTTTCAAAAAGATACGGTCGCACACTGACACGGCCCGAATAATTTTACTGTTCCCACTATCATCAATAATGTTATATAAAAGTAAAACCAGCCGGTTCTATAGAACCGGCTGGATAATCACTCATAAACGCTTGTAAAAACAGCTTCAATTTTAGGTAGCAAGGAATCCCAATCTGCATCTACCTCTTTGTTAACTGTCACAAAGTCCTGAAAACCAAAGATATTATCTACTCCTTCTAGCACTAGTAGCTCTTTTGCTAACGCGTGGTCTGGCTCGTCACCTTTTTTAAATGAAGCACTGCCAGAACCTTCAAAAAGCACTTGGTTTGCTGTAAACTTCATTGCATTTGGATTAGGTGTCGGTTCACCTCTAACTTCTATGGCCATCGTGATACCTCCTCTTTATGTAAGTGAATTCATTTTAACATGTTTACTAACGACTTTAAAAGTTCAAACCTTCCCCATGAGTGATTTCTTATAGTTTTTATTCTCATAAGCTTATTATATCTCTCGTACAACTGAAAAAAACCAGCGGTCAATAGACAGCTAGTATAATGAGCTTTGAATCCTATTTTTTATATTATTTTTACTTTTTACAAGGTTTGATAATAAGTGTTTTAACGTATTCACACGCTGCCTGTCTTCTTTATCAATCGCTTCTTTTAATTCCATTAAATAATAATCAATTTCACCGTTTATAACAAATTGTTCAACAGAAGGATCAACACCCCTGTGTTTGTGTTTGGATTTTAGAGAGCCTGATGAACTCATGTCCGCACCTCCTTCTGTTCTCAAAACTGAGACAATTTTGCCATGATCGTAATAGCTTACGCAATGCATACCAGCACCAGATGTTCTGACGATGCCACTACCTTCACAGTCCGTCATTAAATCCTCCAAAGTTAGAGCCAACTCTTCAGTGGTAACTTCTAATTCTTTCACATTCACAATCGTTTTTCTTTCATTTTCTAATAACATAGGAATATGAATTTCTTCATCTTTGGCATGGATAACAAGCTCAATGCCTTCCTGATCATGTCTCCACGTTAAGCGATAGTTAGAGGCTAATAATTTATGGATAAATGTTTTTAATACTGGACGTGGTAGTGCCATTTCAATATCTTTAAAGTGAGCACGGAACAATGATTGACTCATATAATTGCTCCTTTCAATTCTTCTTAGTTGTCATCCTCTTTCCTCTTTGTGTAATAACTATTTTATGATCAGACATGAAAAAAAGACATTTATTTTTAAATAATATTTGTTCCCCTATACTTAACCTTGTACAATAGAAGCATCTATTGCATGAAGAAGGTGATAACCATGGATCGCACTCATTTTCCGGCATCCTCAGAGGATGACGCGATTAATACTTATATAAGCGATTTTAGTGAGCGATGGGTTGCTGATCCTCACATTCAATTCGAGTTTCTTGATTGGATGGAAAGTGTTCTCAACCAACGTTCTAAACGACTATCTCCTTTCAATTGGACAAATGATGAAGACTGTTTCTTAATCGTGCTCAAAAGCTTCCTAGAATTAAGAAGCTGTCTCGTTAAACAAGGATTCTATTCCTTTAGAAAAAAAGAAACAGAAGACCTGCTACAATTATTTTTTGAACAATTTAATCAAGATCTCTTAACTAATGTTATAAAAAGTAACGAGTATACAGCTGTGATTCAAGAAGCCCAACGTTTTTTTTCTACTAATATCAGTCCTTACACAAAACTGAATGAGAACGAAGAAAGCACTGAAAGTATTGAGGCCTGGGCGAAAGTATGGCTAATAAGACCCCACTTCTCAAAATATAAAAGTTATTATGAGCAACTACCTACCATTCAATTGCAACATTTATTAAAAAATTTCGTCATTAAGGACTTGGTTCAACAGCATCATCATCCACCAACTCGACGAACACTATTTAAAATTCTTGGCTTTCATAAAGAGTTCAAAACAGCGTTAACTATATGGAAACATTCTCACGATGAAATCTTCCCAATGAATTTGGAAGAAAGACAACTGGTGGATATCATTGGCGAAGAAGAGACGCGACTCATCTTTCCTTATTATTTCCACTGGATCGAACAACTCATTGAAAAAAAAACCTCTTCCTCTTATAAACTAGCCATAACCTTATTAAGTGAACTGTATCATCATGCACTAAAACTCAAAAAGCAGGACCAGTTTACGTTATTTATGACCTTTCTATGTAAGAAATATAAGCGCTACACTGCTTTTTACAAGGAGTTGACATCATTTGCTGATACCTTCACACGTTAAACAGAGTCTTCTTACATGCGTGCCTAGCCTTGAGACACAATCAATTAAGGGGCTTTATATTTTATGTTTTCCCCCTCCTAACAAAATAGAAACTCGCGGGGGAAAACTTTCCATGATTCGTATAAAACAGCAGCTATTTTTTCCTCATCCAGCAACTTTTTATGGGGTCTCATTCGATCTTGTTCCTGTGCCTTCATCTTACTCAACTGAATCAGTCTTGAATGACGCCATTTGGATACGCACAGACTCTTTGCATCACATAGCAGAGATTGAAGGAACTGAGCTCCCCTTTCAATTAGATGAAGTATTTTCGCACTTCATTTTATTAATGAAGGATATTGTCAACACTATCTCACCTTTATCCGTTTACCCAACTAAGGAAGGGATGTGGTGGTTTACTGACGAACTAGATGCGAAAGTTTGCACGTTTTTATGGCACCATGCTAAAAGTGAGACTATGAGCACGGACTTTAAATCAATTCTACATGATTGGCTACAAGTATATGTGTCTCATTCGAATCATTTTAAGGAGGAATTAGCACTCTATCGTAAAACATTAACTATGCACCTTTCTAACGAGAGCAATGTTCAAAGTTGGTTGAACGCTCTTGGAAATTCAACGGTAGTAGCATCTATAGCGGAGCCAATATATCCTATGTGCATGAGCTATTGGAACGGTACAACGCCAGAACCCTTTCAATTACAACTTGCTTTAGAAACTCCTCCTTTCCCTAAAGGAGATTGGAAACTCATTTGGTACATTAAGGAGTGGAACTCAGGACTCCACAGTACGCTAACAGATATTGCAGAGGGCACCCATCCTTTACGTCAAAACCCTGTTCCTTGGCTGAAGGAAGAGATAAAGAGAATAGCTCCACATATTATCTACCCCCTTTCAATTAGCGATACTAGGACTCATTCTTTTAATATCTCACATGAAAAAGTCAGTTTATTTTTATTACATGATATTAAAAAGTTAGAGAAAAATGGTATTTCTGTTTTGATACCTGACAAATTGATAAAACGAGTAACACCACAAGCTACGGCATTCGTGTCCACTTCCATAAATGATACTGAACAAGAACGATATACTCCTTGGATAAAGAGTCATGTCTCATGGGAATTAACGCTTGGGGATATCTCGTTAGACGAGGCTACCTTTAGACGACTTGTTGCCGAACAGCGACAGCTTCTATATATCAATCATCAATGGGTATTATGGAATGCAGACATGGCAAATCATTTGCTCAATTATATTGATCTCACAAATGCGAATACCGATTTTTCATTTACCGATGCTATAAGGCATGTTTTTAATGCCCCTTTATCTGAAAAAGATGCCGAACAAGCTAATTCATTTGTTACTTGGGAGCTGACCGAAAAGACAAAGAAAACAATGGCTAAACAAAAAGAGAGCCTTCATCATCTTATCTCAAAAAAATGGTTAACATTTCTAAAGCCATACCAGCAAA
This sequence comes from Bacillus sp. A301a_S52, assembly GCA_024701455.1. Classification (GTDB taxonomy): domain Bacteria; phylum Bacillota; class Bacilli; order Bacillales; family Salisediminibacteriaceae; genus Salipaludibacillus. Next base: position 2,954,253 of record JABXYP010000001.1, read on the forward strand.
TAGGGGTTGATTGGCTGCTGAATATGAGAGAGCTTCAGTTGGGGTGCTGCCTTGCGGATGACATGGGCTTAGGAAAAACAATTCAAGTTATCTCATACTTAGACACGATAGTCTCACAGTCACCTGATACGAGAGTGACCTCTCCGTTTTTGATTTTGTGTCCATCTAGTTTAATTCATCATTGGGAAAAAGAACTGAAGACGTTCGCAAGCCATTTAAATGTTTATGTCCATAGTGGTCCCCCAATGAAAAGAGAAGACACATTCACCAAAATTATTGCTTCTTCACATGTTGTCATTTGTTCCTACGCTGTGGCAGTAAGAGATAGAACGTTAATGATAGAGCATTCTTGGGGAGCTTGTATTTATGATGAGGCACAAATGCTAAAAAATAGTCGTACAAAGCAGAGACATACTGTTAAATCACTTCACGCACAACATGTCATTGCCTTAACAGGTACGCCTGTTGAAAATCATCCTAGTGACATATGGAGTTTAATGGATATATTAGTTCCTGGCTTGCTTAAAGATGAGGCGACATTTTATAAACAATTTATATACCCAGCCCATAACCATGAAAAAGAAGATCGTTTAGAGAAGCTTCGCATGCTTACTCGCCCTTTCATTTTAAGACGGACAAAGGAGCAATTCTCGTCCACATGGCAACTTCCTGAAAAAGTCGCACAAACTTATTCTGTTCAACTTACATCGGAGCAAATAACCCTTTACAAAGCTGTACTGGATGATTGGAAAGATAACTCGCTAAATATACCAGACAACGCTCAGCATGCGATGATTTTCAAAACGATGACTAAGTTAAAACAAATTTGTAATCATCCTGGTCAACTTGTAAAGGACCGTTTTCAAAATATGTACGAAAAGGAGCGCTCTTTTAAATGGGATAAAGCTGTTGACTTGTTAGTACAGTGGATGAGTGCTAACAAACGAGGTCTTATATTTACACAATACCGTTTTATAGGAGAGCTTTTCCAAGCATATGCTAAATCAATGTGGCAATTGAATATCCCTTTCTTCCACGGCGGACTTTCTTCTGAAAACAGACGTCGTATGATTGAAACATTTCAAACGAGTGAATCAGTTCCTTTCATGGTTATTTCACTAAGAGCAGGGGGATTTGGTTTAAATTTAACTCAAGCAACAGAAGTTTTGCATTATGATCGCTGGTGGAATCCAGCTGTTGAAGCACAAGCGACTGATAGAGTTCATAGAATTGGCCAGCAACATCCCGTGACTATTCATACAATCATAACTAAAGGAACAATTGAAGAACGAATTGAAGCACTCATTAATGAGAAAAGAAAGCTCCAACAAGCAGTGTTGGATGGGAGACCGTTGCCAATATGGCAACTGACTAATGAAGAGTTAACTGAGTTATTTTCTTTAACATAATCATGTTTAAAGTTAATATTAAACACCTTTTATTTCACACGAGAATGCCACATTGAATCCATGGTTTAAATCTATGTCATGAAGCAATCTCGTTCAGGACACTAGAACTAACACGCATAAAACGAACCTTCAATCAGGACATTAGCGCCCGTTAGCTCCCACCTAAATAAATTTAGCTCTGCTCAAAATAGAGAGAGCAGAGCTTTTACGGGCCGGTTTTCTGTGATAAAAATAAGATGAGGAGTCACATTCTTCTCGTCTCTTTGTGTTTGTCTCCCCTCACATTTTATTCCTTTTTGAAAGTGAGTTTAAAAGGAGTATTTTCTACTTCTTCATTGTCAATCTCATAAATATTAAGCTTAGTTTCAATCGTAAGTGAAGAAAAATCAGCCTCTGACTTAGCCCATTTCACTTCAAAAACGAGCTCCTCACCAGGACTTAATTCCTCGGAAATAAGAGCTTGAGTAAACATCATGCCTTCAGCAAAATCATATAATTTAGAACCCTCTTCGTCCTTAATAATAACATCGAATTGATGTCCAGAAGGAAAAGTAACCGTTTTTTCGTCTTCTGTAATGTTTTCTAATTTTAACCTTACTAGTAATTCATCATTGACCTCTTCCGCCTCTGTTTTATAGGAAAGTCCTTCATATTCAATCACATCATTGCCTCCTGACTCTATATTTTTTTCAGATTGCTGTGATTTCTCCGAATTCGTTTCGTCATTCACCCCTTGTCCGCATGCTGCCATAACACTAGCAGTAATTAACAGAAACAACGGGAAAAGTACCCAGCGTCTTTTCATCATGGCTCCTTCCCCTCCTAAAGGTTGCTACTAGGTTAGACGGTACAATAGGATAAATGTTACAAACTTAATTAATCGTCCTCTTTACGGAACATACCAAATACACCTGTTGTTTGAACAATATTCGTAAAAGCTTGAGGATCTGTTTGTTCAATAACCTGTCTAAGTAAATACAGCTCATATCTCGTTATGACGATCATCAACATCTCTTTTTCTTGTTTAGAATAACCACCTTTAGCTGGAACTCTAGTAACACCACGCGTAACCTTTCTATAAAATGCTTCTTGTAAAGCATCTGGTTGACTCGTTACTATCATCGCAGTCAATTTAACATGTCTCGTGTGAATTGTATCAATAATCCTCGAAGTGACATACAGTGTGAGTAGGGTATACATCGCTTTCTCCATACCAAATAATAAACCAGAAGCCATAACAATAAGAGCATTCATAAGGAAAAAGTAAACACCTAGTGGACGATCACTTTTCTTCGATGCCAGAAGTGCCAATATATCGACCCCTCCAGTAGAAGCTCCCCATTTCAACACAATACCTGCTCCTATTCCTGTAAATACTCCACCGAAAACAGAGTTTAAAATGATATCGGTCGAAAATCCATATTCAGGAATTAACTCAAGGAATAGCGTTGTAAATGCGACATTCACAAAACTGTATAAAGTAAATTTTTTCCCAACTTTATACCAGCCTATTACGGCAACTGGAATATTTAAAATAAATAGTACCAACCCAGGAGAGAGAGGAATTAATTCAGCTATAATTTGAGAAAGGCCTGTAAACCCACTAGCAAAAACGTTAGCAGGAATTAAGAAAAGATTAAGGCCCATGGCTAAAATTAAGCCCCCGGTGGCTGCAATCAAGAGAATTTTTGATTCTTCTATTATGTTTATTCGCTGGGGCACTAGTAATGCCTCCTTTTTTATCTGCTTTACAGATTTTATTCCTTTATTATGACCACCATTAGCCATATGAATTAATTTCATAAAATAAATTTTCTTCTCTGTAAAACATGAATGAAGCCTGCTGCTGATAGGCGCCTTCTCGAGTACTTGACTTAGCCTACCTTTTGCGAAGAAAGTCCCGTACGAGAGTAGGATTCAGAGTGCACATCATCTTCCAAGTATCGTTGGCCTATACAATGAGAACTTTAATTAATAAACATGTTAAGAGACATAATCAAACTCATTCATTATATTTGTTTGATAACGTACTTATGAAATTAATGAAGATAGATAATTATGTTGTAATTCGCATTTGTAGCTTTTTTTAGGTGGCATACCACTATTTCATATCATAGATTTATTTAGACAAAGCCAAAACACCATTCACCATACGCTAAAAGCTTTCTCTGAAAGAGTGATTTACGTGTATTATAGAACAAAAACGAAAAAGAGAAGCTCCATAAAAGATACAGAGCTCCACCGCTTACTACTTTTTATACTTTTCGTTGTAATAATTGACAGAGAAAACAGCACCTTCATCGACCATTGAATTATCTTCAATATCATTTGGATCTGAGTGACCAATCTTCTCTACTAAATAGGCTTCATGATCTTCCTTACTCTCACCTTTTAACTTAGCTTTTAATCGATTGAATTCATGCATGAGCTTTTCTCGGTTTTCTTCTTTTCCTAAATAGTAACTTCCAGCTGCCACTGCTGTGGCAAGTAAAGTAGAGGTAAGCCACTTTTTAGCCATTATAGACAATCTCCTCCCTTAATTTAATAACTTTCACATAGCGAACTAATTTTATTGTCTTATATAAATGGTAGTATTGTCTATCATTTTCTATCTTTTTTCCTGCTACTCATGTTAAGCACGTCTGCCTGTAATTAAGTTAATAATAGCTACGACTAAGGCAATAACAAGCAATAGATGGATGAGCCCTCCGCCGATTTCAAAGCTGAATCCTAACAGCCACATTATAATAATTATTCCAATAATTGTCCAAATCATACTTATCCTCCTTTAATGATCTGACACTATATCGTCAGTCGATAATGATTGTTTAGTCTGTGTTATAGCCTTTAATGACAAAAATAAAACCTTCTGCCACTAAAGCAGAAGGAAATTAGGTCCATGTAACTATCGTTTAAAATTTTTTCAAATCTTCAGGTGCTTTAATATGACTTTCTTCCCCATCATTCGTATCGCCATCCCAAGCTAGCATGCCACCATCGTAATTCAATACATTATTAAACCCTTGTTCTTTCATAAATAGGGAGACGTTTTGCGAACGGTTCCCACTTCTACAAACGAATACATATTCTTTATTTTTATTAAAACCATCAAGCAAGTTAGGAATAGTGTGCATTGGCACAAGAGGCACGCCAGGTATGTGACCAGAAATGTATTCTTCAGGTTCTCTTACATCTAACACTACTTGCTTAGTATCTCTCTCTGATAAAAGAGCTTTAAGTGATTCTGTATCAATTTGTTTGATACCATCTTTTTCATACGTACTCATCCTATCACCCCAAATAATAAATTGACACTTCAAATGTTCCTTACTATTTCATTAACTATTTAAACCATTATCATTTCTTTTTCTTAATTGGATAAGTCGATAGAAGTGGGAAATAACCACTTTCGTAATGGCATACAAAGGCACTGCAAGTATTAATCCAAAAAAACCTGCAAACCTGCCACCTACAAGAATTAAAATAATAATCGTTAGTGGGTGCACAGCTAGCTTCCTTCCCATCACCTGAGGAGAGATTAAATTACTCTCAATTTGCTGCACAATGACGATTGCAAGTACTACCCATAAAACCATAATTGGTGAGTCAATCAATGCTACTATAACCGCAGGAATCGTCCCAATCCAAGGCCCAATAAAAGGAACGATGTTTGTAAACATAGCGACAAGTGCAAGAATTAATGAGTAGTCAATTCCGATAATAAGAAACGCAATATACATAAGTACCCCAACACAAACACTTACAATAACTTGTCCCTGAATGTACGAGGCTAATTTATCGTCCATGTCTCTTAATACTTTAAGCCCTTCTTCCTGCTGTTTCTCAGGTAAAAGGCGAAGCATTTGCTTAGGCCCCTTATTTCCATCTTTCAATAAATAGAACAATACAAACGGAATGATAATCAACACAAGTATAACATTTGTCACTAACCCAATAAAACCAGCTACATTCGTTGCAATAAAATCAAAAGCTTCGTACATGTAATTTGTGAAATTTGTTACTACTTCTTCCAACGAGAAATTTTCAGTTTCCTGAAAGCGTGCCAGCCAATCATTGTCTTCAATTTGTATGAATAGCCGCCGTAATTCATCAAACAGCATTGGTGCATTGTTCACAAGGTTCATCACTTGACGTTGCAGAACAGGCCCAACTATAAAGACCAATAATGTAATAATCGCTATCAATATGATATAAATTAATAAGATAGCAACAGTACGCGGTACCTTATAACTATGTAACAGATTTACAATTGGCCTTAGCAAATAAAATAACACACCTGCTATTAAAAATGGGATAAAAAGTGTTTGAAAAAACACAACTAACGGTCTAAAGATAAACGTAATCTGGCTACCTACGAGAATAATTAAAAAAATTAACAAGGTAGCTGCTAAAAATTTGAACAAGCGAGACTGTAACACTAACCTTCCCTCATTTCTACATTTACAGATAATAATACTGCTACTTCATTCCTAATCTAATCTTTAAAGCTTTGATTTTTTAGTTAAATGGTGTTAATCACAGCTTATCGAGTAGGGAAAGTAACCCATTTTTAACCTAAACAAAATTATACCATGTGGCTCTACTGATTGCAGTTTATATGAATATTAATTCCCTTCTTCTAATTAAAAGACCTATCACTTATTTTTTGGCACGTTTGTCTTTTAATCAGTTTATGAGGAATAATTACCTGTTTTGCTTTAATATCAGGATGATTAATTTGATCGATTAAACAATTAGCAGCCTCAAAACCGAGACTATAAATATTAATATCGACCGTCGTCATTGGTGGTGAAGATAGCTCTGATATCATCACATTGTTAAAGCTAATAATAGAGATGTCCTCAGGAACTTTAACATCCATTTCACTCAACATTCTCATAACTCCAAACGTCATAATGTCATCTGCCACAATTAAAGCTGACGGTCGATCAGACAAACTCATTAAATCAATGACTGCTTCCTGTCCCCCTTCTTGGAGTTCCTCGTGAAATACAACATAATCGTCTTTAACACCTATACCGGCATTCATTAATGCTTTTTTATAGCCTTCCATATGATCTAAAGTAACAACTGTTTCCAGATTTCCTCCAATAAACGCAATACGTTCATGTCCAAGAAGCAACAAATATTCTGTAACTGTTTTAGCGGCTTTAAAATTATCATTATTAACATACGTTACATTAAGTTTCTCTTGATCATATGGCCGACCAATTACAGTGAATGGAAATTTCTCATGATATAAATAACTCATTAATTTATCATTTACTTTCGAGTACAGTAAAATAATACCATCCACTCGTCTACCTTGCACCATGTCTTGAACCTCTTCAAAAATCTCTTCATCAGATTGACCTGTAGACAAATACAGTCCATAATCCAACTGATGGGCTTTCGTACTAATTCCACGAATAACCTCTGGGAAAAATGGATTCTGAAAAGTTTTATTTACGGAATTCGGCATAATAAGGCCAATTGTCTTCGTACTCTTATTCGCTAGATTTCGAGCATTATAATTAGGATGATAATCTAGATCCTTCATTGCCTGCCGGACTTTTTCTTTTGTCCGTTCACTGATTCGAGGACTATTCGCTATGACTCTTGAAACTGTGGAAGGTGCAACATTTGCAACTTTCGCCACATCTTTAATTGTTACAGACACTTTTAATCATTCCCTTCATTTATAAGAAGAGAGCTTTCTTTACTACTACAGCTTTAATGAAAGCCCTTTATATAAAATACTCACTTAAAATAAAACGAACCTTCAATCAGCAGGCGTTTTCGTTCTTCTCCCACTGATTGGTAGTTGCGTAAATCAGGATATTAGCATCCGTTAGCTCTGCTCTCTATTTTGATGCGGGAGTTTTACTGACGGTTCTATGTAATAAAACGACGTAATAATACTATTTTAGCGCTCTCAAATCAAAAGAACAATATTCCCCTTCAATTTTTGCCTTGTAAGTTAACCCTCTATCAGTTACCTCCGTATTCATCTGTAAATCTTTCTGTTATTTCTTGATATGTGTCTAATTGAGATTTCATTGTTAATCATATTGGTAATTAATCAGGTTTCTCAGGTTCTCCCTGATCAGCTGATGCCTCATTTTTTTCTTGCTACGTTATCGTGAAAGAAATGAAATTATTAGAACGTACTTATCAATGTGGTGTGGACTAAATCTTGATAGAGATTACAATTCAGCACTCAATATTTAAAAGAAGCCATTCGCTTATTAGCAAGTATTAGCAAGTGCCTCATGATCATATAAACTCTTGGAACAGGCGGATAGCTTGGGCAATTTCGTCAACTCCCCAAGAAGGCCCACTTCAAGCAATCCGCAACGATGGTAAGCGGCAGGAGTAGTTCACACGTCAAAATATTGTCTGGACTATATTAAAAAACCTTAATAATGTATTAAGGTTTAGTGAGTATCAGAGAGACCTCCTAGTACAGATGGCATTTTCTAATGCACACATTTAGTTGTATATAGCCTTACCATTGCTGAGTAAACGTTATCCTTCTGTATTGTCCTGGTGAAATACCTTCCTTACTTTTAAAAACTCGGGAGAAATAGGCCGAATCTACATAACCTAATTCAGAAGCAATCGTCTTTAAATCGTTATTTTCCTTCATTAACAATTCCTTTGCTTTTGAGATACGACACTGATTCAAGTATTGAATGGGTGTTAAACCAATAGTTTTCTTCAATGCTCTCGTTAAGTAATCGGGATGATACAATAATATTTGCGCCATCTTCTTGACATTAAAATCAGGATCTTTATAATGCTTTTGGATATAATTCATACATTGTCGTGCCACATTTTCGGTGCTTGTAGGGACTTCTAAAGCGTTTTTTTGAATAGAAATGATAATGTTATACAAGACAGTTTGTTGTTTCATTCGCTCTTCTGGAAGGTTAATTCCTTCTATTTTAATGAGATCAGAGAAGATTTCGATTGCTTTATCACTATGGTGGAAATGTCCCAGCCTCGGTAAATGTAGTTCATACAAATCTGATTCTGTGTATGTCCCTTTTCTTTTAATAATATTGGACCAATCCTTCTTAATTGAAGGGACGAGCTGATAATAAGAAGAAAAATTAAAATGTACCCAAAAAAACTCCGTTCGTTCTTCACATAATTTAGTCCCTTCATGTCTATAATGCGGCGCTAAAATGACATAATCCCCCTGTTTTAAAACCACATCTATTCCGTTTTCTTTCATATATAATGTTCCTTTTGTTATAAACAATAAATCAAATACCTGAAAAGTTCTTGCAACATGCTTTTCCCCTTTATGTAAAATCCCTTGACCACTTTTAATAAAAATAGGCAATGGTGGGATTAAAGTTGATATAGCATCCATTATAAGCACCTTCTTAAAAAGTCGTTTTTGTACAATACAATTCGTTTTTTGAACTTCATTTTCATTATAAACTCTTTTATGATTAAACTCATCCTATCATACTAGTAATCGTTTCAATCCAGATATTTTTGAAACAGATAAAAAACATTGCAGTTAAAACGAACCTTTAATGAGGACATGATCGTCCGTTTAAATAGAGTTACCTCTCCTCTCTATTTTGAGCCCGGAGTTTTAGGGACGGTTATCCGTGATAAACATCTTTATAAAAACGACACATTCCACAAAACTTTAGTCCTGTGACTTTAGGATACTACCTTATAGATGCTCTCTACCAATTAATTAAGTAAAAGAAGGTGTCCCCTTATGCAAAATAAACCTAATCGTAGTAAACTAACACTTTTTGCACTAACATGGCCAATATTCATTGAAATTCTCTTGCATATGCTTATGGGCAATGCTGATACACTCATGTTAAGTCAATATGATGATAATTCTGTAGCGGCCGTTGGTGTCTCTAATCAAATTTTCAGTGTCGTTATCGTGATGTTCGGTTTCGTAGCTACTGGAACCACAATCTTAATTGCTCAAAATCTCGGTGCTAATAACAATAAAGCTGCTTCCCAAATTGCTGTTGTTTCCATTTGGATCAATATATTGTTTGGTTTAATATTGAGTATCGTATTAATTATATTTGGCAAGCCTATCCTTGCACTCATGAATCTTCCCGAAGAATTAATGGGTACAGCCACCATGTATTTACAAATTGTCGGAGGCTTTTCTTTCATTCAAGCGCTCATTATGACTCTATCCGCAATTATTAAAAGTCATGGTTTTACGAAAGATGCCATGTACGTCACAATTGGAATGAATATTCTTAATGTTTTAGGAAATTATGTGTTTATTTTTGGCGTTTTAGGTGCCCCAGAACTAGGTGCCACGGGAGTTGCTATTAGTACAGCATTTAGCCGAGTTTTAGGGACGATTGTCCTATTTATTATGCTGTTTAAAAGAATTAGAGGAGAATTACCGTGGACGTTTGTTCTCCAAAAATTTCCAAAGAAAGAGGTGAAGGACCTCCTTAAGATTGGTATCCCTTCAGCAGGTGAACAACTTTCTTATAATACCTCTCAAATGGTAATAACATATTTTATTGCTTCTATGGGAACTAGCGCTTTAACAACAAGGGTATACACATTAAATATTATGATGTTTGCCTTCCTCTTTTCTGTCGCAATCGGGCAAGGTACCCAAATAATAGTAGGTTATTTAATAGGTGAAAGAAAACATGAAGAAGCCTATCGCCGAGGCTTAAAGAGCTTATGGATAGGTATCAGTGTATCAACCTTTGCAGCTATTTTGTTTGCTATTTTTAGCCATCCGCTTCTTAGCATTTTTACTAATAATACAGACATCATCCAACTGGGAAGCTTATTACTCATTCTCACAATTCTTCTTGAGCCAGGTAGAGCTTTTAATTTGATTATTATTAATTCATTAAGAGCTGCTGGAGATGTTAAGTTTCCAGTTTTTATAGGTATTTTATCTATGTGGGGAGTAGCTGTTACTATTTCTTACACAGCAGGTATATGGCTAGGCTTTGGCTTAGTCGGTGTTTGGATAGCCATGATTTGTGATGAATGGCTAAGAGGTTTATTAATGCTAAGACGTTGGAAGACACGAAAGTGGGAGCAGATGTCGTTTATTGATGTTAAGCAAAGTCAAAACTAACAGTCCTATTTCCACCTTCTTTCAATCACCCATTTGCATAAATATACACCCAGACTTTATAATCATAATGTGAAATCTTTTTACAATAACAATAGCCGCTTTTTCTTTCTTTTCTGATTTCTTTTGAACCTTTGATACATCTGGCTTTATAAACACATTCCCACATAAATAATAGCTTATTTTAGATACCTTTTGACATTCTCAAATAATTTTGGTTAAATAAAATAGACTATCAGCAACTTTTTATACGGTTTCTGGTATGTTTAGAACTTAAATTTTTAAGGGGGAATGTACGTTGAAGAAAAAGTTCACTTCAATGTTTGCCATGTTACTAACTGGTACACTCGTGTTAGCAGCTTGTGGAAATGCAGATGAAAACAATGATAATACTGCAGAAAATGACACTAATAACACTGCAACAGATACTAATGTTGGAGGCCTTCAATTAGGAACTGGTAGTACTGGTGGTACTTACTATCCTTTAGGTCAAGAAATGGCAACTGTCATTAATAACAATATTGATGTTGACGGATTTGATTTAAGTGCTGTATCGTCTGGTGCCTCTGTTGATAATATTGTTAGTATTTTCCAAGGTGAAATGGATCTCGGTATGACAGTTCATCTTCCTGCCCTAGACGCCTTAACTGGAGACGGTGAGTTTGAAGGGGTTGCAGTTGATAATTTTGGTTTTATGGGACATATTTACCCTGAAGTCATGCAAATAGTAACGACCGAAGCTTCTGGTATTGAGTCGATTGCTGATCTTGAAGGGGCTTCTGTTGCCATCGGGCCACCTGGAAGTGGTACTCAAGCAGCTGCTAAATTAATTTTAGAAGCATACGGTCTAGAAGATGGGGACTATGAAGCTTATGAAGAAGGTTTTGGTGACGCCGCCGGTCGTATTCAAGATGGTAGTCTAGATGCCTCTTTTGGTCTATTAGGCTTACCTGATGGAAGTATTGAAGAGATAGCACTTCAACGTGATGTAAAGTTGATCCCGTTAAGTGAGGAAGGGATTTCATACATTGAGGAAAACAGCGGCTATGAAGCCTTCACAATTCCTAGTGATTCCTATGATTTCCTTGAAGAGGATATTCAAGCTATTACCGCTTATGCCGTACTTGTTGGGTCTTTAGATTCAATTGATGAAGATTTAGGGTATGAAATCACAAAAGCTCTTTTTGAAAATAGTGGTGACATCTCTCACTCTCAAGGAGACCACTTAACAAAAGAGAATGCACTCAATGGTTCTGAAGGACTTCCTTTACACCCTGGTACTGAGCGTTATTTTGAAGAAGAAGGCATTACCCAGTAAAATATTTTTTCAGATAATTAAGGGGCGGACCTCTTTAAGATCGTGTCCTGCCCCTTCTTTCTCTTTGCTTTTATATAGACAAGTTACAACTTTAGATTACTTTTAAATCGTTCTGCTTTCCTTCGCAGAACATCGACGAAAGCGCTGGAACATCAAGCTCCTCCTTTTTCGTCGATCTTTCATATAATGTTATTTTCATAAAATTATAGGTGAGGTGATCGTATGGCTGAAACTCATAGAGACATACTAACAGAACAACAACAGCAGGAAATGCTGGCCAAATATGATAAAGAAGCCTCTTATCGGCAAAACCCTGGTAAATGGGCTTGGGTTATTTCTTTTATCGCAATTTCTTTAACTATCTTTCATTTATGGCGGGCATTCCCACAAACTGGTGGTCCGCTTGTTTATCAAATTCAAGGGGCCGTTCATCTCGGGACTGCTTTAGGACTTATTTATCTGCTCTATCCATTTCGACGAACTGGTATGAAAAAAGTTGGTGTTCCTTGGTATGACGTCCTCTTAGCATTTTTAAGCATGGGGTCCGTCTACTATATCATTCTTCGCTACGACTGGATTACGGGTGCTGCTAGAATAGTAGGCTTTACTACTACCGATATCATCGTAGCGTCCATCGGCATTGTATTGTTATTGGAAGCGACGCGCCGTGCGGTTGGTTTACCGATAATTGTAATTGCTAGCTTAGGTATTCTTTATGGGTTATATGGGACGAACATTCCTTACTTTGGACATGGCGGGTTTAACTGGGAAGGTCTTACAAGGCGATTATTTTATACGTCTGAAGCCATTTTCGGTACACCCATTCAAATTTCTGCCACTTATATCTATCTCTTTTTATTTTTCGGTGTTATGTTAACGAAAACAGGTGTTGGTCAATATTTTAATGACTTAGCTTTTGGGGCCACAGGCCGATTTACTGGTGGGACAGCGAAAGCCGCTGTAGCTGCTTCAGCACTACAAGGAACCGTAACAGGTAGCTCTGTTGCCAACACAGTAGCATCAGGCTCCTTCACAATCCCAATGATGAAGCGAGCAAAATTCAGACCAGAATTCGCCGCGGCAGCCGAAGCTTCTGCATCTACAGGCGGCCAAATCATGCCACCAATTATGGGGGCTGCTGCATTTATTATGGCGGATTATGTTAGCAGTGTCTCATACAGTGATATTGTTATTATCGGTATCATTCCTGCATTACTTTACTTCACAAGTGTTTTTATGGGAACACATTTTGAAGCGAAACGTCACGGTATTCACGGATTACCGAAAAGCGAACTACCGTCTATGACAGGGCTTTTAAAGCAGATTTATTTGCTTGCTCCACTCGTCACGATCGTGACGATGCTTGTTTTAGGTTTCACACCGACATATGCTGCCCTGTGGGGAATTGGCGCTGCTTTCTTTGTAAGCTTCTTCCGTAAACACACACGGATGGGTATCTCCGATATTCTTGACGCCCTTGAACAGGGGGCGAGAGTGGCTCTACCTGTCATTGCCGCATGTGCCACTGCTGGAATTATCGTCGGTGTTGTGGTGTTCACAGGTTTAGGTGGTAAAATCGCTGGTGGCTTGCTCTCTCTAGCTGGAGATAACTTATTCTTGTTAATGTTCTTCACGATGATAGCGTGTATCCTACTTGGAATGGGACTACCGACAACAGCCAACTATGTCGTGACAGCTTCAATGGCAGCTCCGGCATTAATTTCGTTTGGGGTACCAGAAGTCGCCGCTCACTTCTTTGTCTTTTATTTTGGTATTGTGGCGGACATCACCCCACCTGTTTGCCTAGCAGCTTATGCTGGCTCGGGTATCGCCAAAGCAAATCCAATGAAGGCTGGTGTGACTGCCTTTAAGCTTGCCATAGCCGGATTTATTATTCCATATGTCTTTGTTTACAATCCGGCTTTACTTTTACAAGATGCGGATATAACAACTGTTATCTTGCTTGTTATTACAGCACTGCTTGGAATGGCAGCAGTTAGTGCTACTATGATGAATTACTTCATATATTCGTTTAAGTGGTATGAACGACCATTACTTCTACTTTCAGGTCTCATGCTCATCTACCCTGAGAATTTTTATATTGAGGGTGGCGGATTACTCTTATTTATTCTTATAGCAGGGTTACAATACATGCGTAAGAAAAAAGTAGACACACAAACAACAACTTTATAATGTCATAAACTAAACAGGGGTGCCCACTTAAAGGACACCCCTGTTCATCTATTTAGTCATAACTCTTATTAAAAATCCCCTAAGTGGTTTAAACACATAATAGAGATGTTAAAAAGGTATTTCTTCCTCAATAAATTAACCGTTCCCCCGACGCTTACTCTCCACAAAGTAATGCCTATCTCTTTTGACGAAAGCTGAATTAACTACCCTCATTATTTAATCATAAAACACATCAAACGTTTCCCAAAGACCTTCCAGTTCTTGTAACCTTTTCTCTACTTTTTTATGTTCAGTCCTTGTCAGGGCAGTGATTAAGGCACTAATCACACTCATAGGTGCTGAAAAAGAATCGATGAAAGAGTTAATTTCAGTAGCTGCAATCATTTTGTGATCTGCATACGGCACTAATGGGCTTAATAAATGATCTGTTATAACCACTGTTTTCGCACTTCTTTGTTTCGCATATTTCAAAACTTCAACAGTCCGTTTCGTATAGCGCGAAAAACCGAGACCGATAACTAAATCTTCTTCAGTTAAATCAAGTAAATGCTCTGACACACCATCAGCTTGACGAATCATTTCCGTATTTTGAAGGACTAGATCTAAATAAAATTCTAAAAATCCCCCCACACTAGCGGCACTACGATAGGCAATAATGTAAATTCGCTTTGCTTCAATAAGTTCATGGACGACTTTTTCAAAAACTGCTGGATCCACTTGATTCAACGTTTCTTTAAGATTTTGGATGTCATCGGACAATACTTCAGTGACCACATTTTCTGTTGGATCATTTTCATCAGTGGTTCTAGCTAAAACTTCAGCGGAAGTCATTTTTCTTTGTAAAGCTTCTTGTAAATGTCGCTGTAAGTCAGGGTAACCTTTATAATTAAGAAAAAAGGCAAAACGAATAACAGTTGCCTCCCCTACTTGCACATTTTTAGCAAGCTTGGACGCTGTTAAAAAAGGGGCTGTCTCGTGATGTTCAATTAAATAGTTAGCTATTTTTTTGTGGGATTTACTCATTTTTTCGCGTACCTGGATCATGCGACGATATACATCACTTTCAAGCAACGTTCTCCCTCCTTTAGGAGATTCTCGCTCCTCCTTTTAGCTGATGGAACGCCTTTTCATAAGCTTTTAATGTGAAGTCTAGTTCCTCTTGCCCATGGGCTGCTGATATACTATAGCGATTGAGAGGTTTTGTGTAAACACCAGCTTGAAGCAAAGCGAAATCTAACTCTTTTCTCATTTTCGTGTTCGTATTTTGAAGGTCACGGTAGTGTTTTAACTTGCAACCCTTCTCCCATATTACATTAAATATAGAACCAGCACCATATGTCGTCACAGGAATCCCTATATTTTTAGCAAGTGTTTCAATACCATCTCGCAAGCTAGTAGTGATATCTAGCACTTTAGCATATGATTGTTCCATTTCGTTTATAGTAGCAAGTCCCGCTGCTAGAATAGTAGGGTGCCCATTGTATGTGCCACTATGAAATAGAATATCTTTTGCTGTCCCTTTACCTTTCTCCCCAGCTTCAAATACATCAGCGCCTCTAGAAGGTGAACTCACATCAAGAATGTCACCCCTACCACCAACAAGCCCAATTGGAAATCCCCCTCCAATAACTTTCCCTAGAGTTGTTAAGTCAGGATCAATCTCATATTTCTGTTGTGCTCCTCCTAAAGCTGAACGAAAACCTGTTTTTACTTCATCAAATATAAGGACAATCCCATACGTAAGAGTTAACTGGCGTAACCTATCTATATAAGATTGATCAGCCATTATATACCCAGCTTGAATAGGTTCAATAATAACTGCCGCTATATCACTGTGATGAGTCGTAATCAGATGTTCTATACCTTCAATGTGATTGAATGGGAGAATATATGGTTCATTACCATCTATTTGAACATCTGCTGATTCAGGTACTGGCAATGGAAGGTCTATTTCGCCTGCTTCTTCTATTGGCGGGTTAATACTGTAAAGCATCTCTTTATACCCACCATGATAATGTCCTTCACATTTAGCTACCTTATTTTTTCCTGTAAAAACTTGTGCAAGACGAATTGCTAACTGAGTTGCTTCAGTTCCTGAGTTCGTATAACGCAATTTTTGAATGGATGGGAAATGTCTTTTTATCGTTTTTGCAAATTCGACTTCAAGTTGATGCGGTGTACCAAACAAGAACGTACCGTCACAAAAAATTTGATCTGCTACTGCATACCTTATTTTAGGATGAGCGTGGCCTAAAGCAAGTGCTCCGTATCCCATTAGATAATCAACGTACCAACGGTTATCTACATCCTTTAGCCAAGCGCCACGTCCCTCTTTCATCACTATAGGATAGGGCTCGAAATGCTTAATATTTGCCGCTACACCTCCGGGTAAATGCTTTTTTGCTTCTTTCATGTAGTTAAGTGAACGCTCCATTTCTAATCCATAACAATCGAGAGAAGATTTGATTTTCTTCATCACCATGATAGTTACATCCGCCTTCCTTCTACATTTCATTTTTATGAAATATTTATTTCATTTTATGATAATTAAGCTTGTATGTGAAGGAATAACGTGAAAATAGATGCGCTGATTTTTGTTTATATACTGATAGCTTACAGAAGTCTAGAAAAATGGAGGAAATCCTTCATTTATTCATATTAATTAATCATTTCCTCCGTTTTTGACCGTTTTTAAACATCTATGTTTAAATAAAGTAAGACTAGACGAGGAGGAGATATTTATGGCCCAACCAAAATACATTATGAATATTGAAAAAGTCCCCCATCTCTCAGATGAAGAAAAACAGAAACTGAAACAAATAACAGAAAAATTCGTGTTCCGAGTCAATGACTATTACTTAAGTTTAATTGATTGGGGAAACCCTGAAGATCCTATTAGAAAGCTTGTTATCCCCAACGAAGGAGAATTGGAGGAATACGGGAGATGGGATGCATCGGATGAAGATAAAAACTACGTCGTACCTGGTTGCCAACACAAATATGAACAAACAGCCTTGTTAATCGTCTCCGAAGTATGTGGTGCCTATTGTCGTTACTGTTTTAGAAAGCGCTTATTTAGAAATGATATTAAAGAAGCTATGACTGATGTTCAACCTGGAATCGATTATATTAAAGAACATCCTGAAATTACGAATGTACTTCTTACAGGCGGTGATTCACTTATCCTTGCTACGCGAAAACTCCGTCATATTATTGAACAATTAAGAGAAATCCCTCATGTTAAAATTATTCGACTCGGTTCAAAAATGCCTGTTTTTAATCCCATGCGTATATATGAAGATGACGACTTACTCGATTTAATTTCAGAGTTCTCTACACCTGAGCAACGTATTTATGTGATGGCACATATCAATCATCCAGTAGAAATTACGCCTGAAGCTAAAAAAGGATTTGAAGCGCTCCATAATGCTGGTGCGATCGTTGTTAACCAAACACCAGTATTACGTGGAATTAATGATGATCCAAAGGTGCTTGGTGAACTTCTTGATAAGCTGTCTTGGGCTGGTGTCACACCTTATTATTTCTTCATTAACAGACCTGTAGCAGGGAATAATGATTTTGTACTTTCACTAAAAGAAGCTTATGATATTGTTGAAGAAGCTAAAGCAAATACCTCTGGCTTAGGTAAACGAGTACGTTTATCTATGAGTCACACATCAGGTAAAATTGAGATATTAGCTATTGAAGATGGAAAAGCTTATTTAAAGTATCATCAATCTCGAGACGGAAATTATGGTAAATTCATGGTACTCGATTGTCCTGAAAATGCCGCGTGGTTTGATGATTTACCAGGTAACGAGATATACTGGGATGCTCCTGAGAAAAAATGGGATGAATTTAAAGGGGCTAATGAAAAAATTGCCGAAAAAGAAGAAAAAGCGCTCACCTGAAAAATGTCGGAGATCCTAAGCTTTTATTAAGGTCTTCGACAGAACATTCATTTAGGCTGTATGCAACCGCAGACAGTCTTTGTTTTTTTCCTTGGCACACCTTCCTTTACTTACTACATTCAGATCATCTTCATTTTTTATATGTTTCACCCACCGGCTAACTCTTTACTGTGCTCCTCATTTCTTAGTCTACTCAATACTTTTGTCTCTCTCATTATGCTTTTAGTCTATGACTTTTATATAATATTTTGTTATTTAGCGAATTATCTCTCCATCCCATTTCTTATCATATGGCATTTCTAGTACAATAGTTATATAAATTCAATTGTGTTAAAATAATCAACGATACTGCCAACTAAATCTCCATATATTAGATGGTTTAAAAGAGGGTTCATAATGAAACAATTTTTGATACTATCATTACTATTATTGCTAACGGCTACCGGCTGTACCACAGAACATTTAAATACTGCTACATCATTACCAGAGATTACTTCTTTAGAAAAAACTCCTGTTAAAATGACATTTCATTCTTCGCAAAATAAAGACAATTTTACAAAAGTCACCTTTAAGCTAGAGCATATCGATGAGGGAGCTATAGATAGTGAGGACTATCAACTACAATGGCCGAAGTACATTTTAGATAATGAAGATATCGCTTATAAAGTAGAAGACGTTCAAATAAACGAAAATAGTCTTTATGAAGAACCTCTAAATGATCATGAATTAGCGGTCACTCTTAGCTTATCTCCTCCAGTTATAAAAGAGAGGGATAAGGTTATGTTACAAATACCTGTTTATGTTATTCCCAGACTTTTCGAAGAAGGTTATCCATTTAATGTTAGAGAGTCTCATGTGGATCGTATCGTCACCGGCGATCTCGTCATTGAAGATATAAAAGTAGAAGGACGAGTAATAGAGTTTAATTTAATTGATAAACATCCCGATCATCAAGAACAAGATCTATCTTATCTGTTTAGTCGGGTACAGGATAACGAATCAATTTACCCATTATTCTCAACAATTGAATCTGGAAGTGGCCGTTCCTACGTAAAATTAGAATTTGCTCAACCGATATCATTACCAGCACGCTTTTCAGTCGAAAGAACAACAATTGAAATTCCAGAGTGGCGCTTCCCATTCTCTATTCCCGTCAACCTTGAATAGTGTGATTCTTTGTATCGGTCTTTATGTTTACTTTGCTAAAGCCGATGAAAAGGCATCGACTCAGTCGATGCCTTTATTCTTACCAGTATGATTACTCAAAATCATCATCATGTTCCTCAGGAACGTAACCTGTAGCAGGCATGACTCCATGTCCTTGTTGAGCCATGTATTGAGGTTGAGTCATCATTTGCTGCTGTCCTGGATGAGGTGGATATCCTCCATAAGCTTGCATATCCTGCCAATTCATTTGCTGTGGATATTGCCCCATCTGCATAGGTTGCTGCATTTGCATAGTTGTAGGCGCTTGATATAGTGCACTTGGATCGTAGCCACCATGTCCCTGTTGCCCTGCTACGGCAGATGGATAATGAGGTTGCTGCATCGGATAACCATACATCGTCTGGCCTGGCATCGTCATCATTCCTTGAGGCTGTTGCATCGGGTGCGCACTATGCCCTGGCATCATCTGTTGATGCTGAGGAACATAGTGTGGATATGAAGCATTTTGGTTACAATTGCACGCCATGTTTAAACCCCTTTCCTTAATTTAACGTCTCATGTCAAGCTGACACACTTCATAATATGAAAAGGGCGTAAAGTTGTGCATATGTTTAGGAAATTAGCCGTGCCATATGTTAGTGGGGGTAGCTACACCCTCAGCCAGCTGATTTATCTATGGCAAGTTGCCACATTACCCATGCTAATCTTCCAGTTTTTCCAAATACGGCTTAGTAAAATAACACTCATTACCTATTTATCATGCGTCTACATTTATTGTGGAATGGCTATCGCAACGACCAACTCTGTTAGTTATATGCTTTATTCGAGATCCATTTATTATCTTTCCTGTTCCATCCACTCAAATTTTTTATGAAACCATCATCTAGATAGCTTATTAGAGAACTCGCGGGTTGCTTGTAACATTTTTTGGCGATTTTCCCCAGAAGCTTGAATCACGTCTCCAAAATGTAAAACACCATCTAACGTTATCCCACAAAATTGAAAAATACTTTTATTTATTAACTCTACAGTATTCTCATATAATCCAGAAGTTTTAAAGTCTCTCTCTGGCGTCCCAGTAGTAAAAATGAGTGCAGCTTTTTTATCTTTTAACAGTGGAATAGGCTCTTCACCATCCAATTCATAAGCAAAACCATATGAAAATACCCGATCTATATAGCCTTTACCAATGGCTGGAAAACCTCCCCACCAAAGAGGAAATATAAAAATGAGCCTGTCTGCTTGGCGGATTTTTTCGTGTTCCTGAGCGATAATTGGAGGATAAACTCCCTGTAAACTAGCTTCATATTCTTCCATTGACAAATACGGGTTGAACCAATCATTGCTTAATTTCAACACGTTTACATCGTGTTTTTCATGTTCCAATTGACTAGTTACTTCTCGTAAAATTGCTCCATTGAAGCTATCTTCAGAAGGATGCATGAAGATAATAAAATAATTCATTTTAACCCCCCTCTAATGATTAGGCACTTCTCCTTTATCCGCATCAAACCCTCTCATATAATCTTCAGCCATTTCTCCTTCAGCATGAATGTAAAATCTTTCAATGCTTTCTTCATCCTCTAGCAAAGCGGTCACGTCCACATACCACTCTCCTTCCATCGCAAGCGGTAATTCTACAGAATAAGTTCCATCATCAGCCATTGTCATCGTTCCTGTCATTGGATGATTCATCCTTTCCATATTAATATGTATCTGTAAATTATCAACTTCGATAGGCTCCTCTATTTCATCCGTTAATCTTACTTCGAAAGTGTGGAATTTACCTGTTTCAAAAATGTCCCCGTCTTGTAAAAAGGTTACTGTTACGTCAGACAAAGCGTTCGAACTACAACCAACTATTAATACTGTGGTGATAATGGTTATTGTCATGAAATTGACGATTTTAAGCATTCTCCTCTTCCCTTCTATCATATAAGATAAAACTATCTTTATTATATATAATGTTAGCTTTTGCTGCTATCTTTTAACATAACAACAAAATAACTCAAATTGGGGAGTTGAGAAGATTGAACAAAATAGGCGTTATTTTAATTATTTTTATTTTAGCAGGTATGGGGTATACTGCTTATTCATTTTTTTTCAATAACAGTTCAGAAAATGTCACAACAGTAAACAGAATTAACGGTGAAGAACCGATTAATCTGGAGAATTATATTGGTCAGAAAAAAACGATCTTGCAGTTTGTAGCCGTTCCATGTGAATGCTGCAGCTATTCTATGCCATTTATTCAAGAATTTATCGCCAATCAGAGTGAGATTGAGGTCATTACAATCGTGTTTTTCGGGAAAGAAAGAGAAATCCTGGATAAGTTTGAGAATGAATATAATGCGACCCACCTGTGGGGAGTTGATCTGAAGCGTGATTTAGCCAATTATTACAATGTTTCAGTCTCTCCAACTTATGTGTTTTTTGATGAAAAAGGGAACGAACTAGGTACTCATCCATATATTATCGCTACAAGTGAAGAACTAGGGGAACGTTATGAAAAAGCTTATGAATCCTATCATTCTGAAAGAGAGCCAGATAATCAATGACTATCTGGTTAGCTTTTTCAGCAGGTTTTTTATCATTCGCTTCAGCTTGTATACTTCCGCTTATTCCAAGCTATATTGCCGTAATCACAGGAATATCACTTAATGATTTAGAGGGTAAGAAAGCTAAACGGTTTAAGATTATTCCTCGGACACTAGCCTTTGTAGTGGGATTAATTATTCCGTTGCTATTAATAGGGATGGGCGCAACAGCAGCGGGAAATTTATTTACACCTGCATTTTCAGACTTTCTTTCTCGTTTTCTTGGATTCATCGTCGTTTTATTTGGCCTACATTTATTAGGTCTGCTAAAATTTCAACTGTTTAATAGGGATGTTCGATTTCATAAAGTATTTCAGAAAAAAGGTGGGCTTATTAGTGTCGGTTTGATGGGTATGGCGTTCGGTTTCGGATGGACACCATGTATTGGTCCAATGCTCAGTTCTATTTTAATAATGGCTGCTGACTCAGAAACAATCTGGCAAGGGGGAGGCCTTTTAAGTGTATATGGTCTCGGCCTCGGTCTGCCATTTATCATAATTGGTATCGCAGGAAGTGCCAGTCTTACATTTTTAAAATTTCTACAAAAGCATACTCATATCATATCGATCATAAGTGGAGTGATTTTAGTCATTCTTGGGTTACTATTAGTTACAGGGAACATGGCTTACATCACCCCAACAATGAATTTATAATAAGGTGAAAAATTACGTTCAACTCATTTAATAAGTCATACACTTTTTTATAAACGTGATTATAAACAAACTTATTTTTCCAATTACCTATAAGATGATATTTCAGTTTATAAGTGATAGTTGAGTCAATCAGGACATTAGCGCCCGTTAGCTCCCGCTCTAAATAGAGATACCCTCTTCTTGTTTTGGCCAGGGGGTTTACGGACGCTTATCTGTGATAAATATGTATACGAGATAATATCCTATTAAGGTTTGCTCTTAGTTCAACCTATTGGGCAGTGATTATTGAATTTAAATACCCAAGTTGCGAAGACAAACCTTAATTAAGCTGGATTTCTAATTGGCTTGCCGAAGTAAAACCCCTGTACTAAATCTACAAATGGCTCCACAGCTGTATATTCCTCGGCTGATTCCACACCTTCAGCTAGTAAAATGATACCTAACTGCTGTGAAATATTCCGCAAATATTTAATATCATTCATTTTCCTCTCACTTAAATGGCACTTATGAATAAGTGTTGGATCAATCTTTACATAATCAGGTACTAGTTGCTTTAATATTTCAAAAGTAGAAAACCCTGCTCCTACATCATCTAATGCTACTTTAACACCTTCTTGTCTATAAAATTCAAAAATATTTCTAAGGTGGTTAATGTCATAAATCTTTTCTGTTTCTACTACTTCAAAAACTAAGTCCGATGGATTCACACGGTAATGTTCTACTGCCTTAAATGTGCTTTTTAAACATTGAATAGGATCATTAATGGAAGACGGTAAAAAGTTAATGAAATACTTCATACCATCTGATAACATTTGTGCCCCTGTTCTGATGGCATTAATTCTCGACTGGCTATCTAATATGTATTGTAAACCAGCATGCTGGGCAAACATAAAAAGATCTGTTGGTGCAAAAGGATAGACCTTGCTGTTTGGCCGTAAAAGAAACTCATAACCGGTAATGATTCTCTCTTTCGATGAGATAATTGGCTGCATATAAGATTGAAATAATTTTTCTTGTATTATTTTAACAAACAACGGATTCTCAATAATAAGAGAAAGCTGGCTAAGTGGAAGTGTTACTTTTCTATAGTCATCTGATTTGATTTCACCTAACAAACTGCCCTCATATACTTCCATTTGTTTATCAGTTAAAATCATCTGCACAAGCCCAATACATCGCTGAAGTTGAACCCATGAGGAATATTTAATTTGCAGCCAGATGCCATCCAATACAAGCTCCACACCTACTACCACCAATCGTGCTTTTAATTGGTGTGCTGTCACTTCATCCTCTATTTTCAATAACAACCTACCTTTATTCACTAATGGAATTTCCCCTCGATAAAAACCGTCAGCTTCCATATTTGCCACCTACTTTCTAGAATACGTTATACTCTTCGACTCACTCGATCACTTTATCTTATCCTTCCTATTTATCCCCAACTAAGCAACATCTTTTTAATGTATGTACGTGCCCGCTAACTTTTATCGATCATCACTGTCACTAGACGAATGTCAAGCCGCGTAGGTTACTCTCATCATCACATAAATCACACCTTTAAGACTTCATTCAATCATCAAAAAACGATAGCGCTTTACATCATCTTTTAATAACAAATATATATTTCACTATAATATACAAAAGTAAAGGAAAAAAACACAGTCTTTAGAACTAGTTAGTCATTATATCGTCACAATTTCTCAAATTTAAATCTTTTTTTAGTTTTCATATAATTTTACATATCTTTTCTTTTCTCTCTAGATAGGCTATAAAATGAACCTTCAATCAGGACATTAGCATCCATTATTCCCGCCTAACTAGAGTGACCTCTTCTCTCTGTTTTGAGCTAGGAATTTTACGGATATCTATCTGTGATAAAACTTCTGTTCGTCTTTTATCGAAATAGGAGATTTGATATGATGGCAATATATAATTGAAATAGGAGGCGATGAGTTGTGGTTTTATCACAGGAGGAGATTCAAGCGAGTTTAAGAGATTCCCAAAAGTGGGAACTTGAAGATGAAACTTGGATAAAAAAACAGTACAACCTGCCAACTTTTCCGAAAGCAATGCAATTTGTTAATGAAGTAGCTGATTTGGCTGAAGACCGTCAGCACCACCCTTACATGATTATTGATCACACGACTGTAACAATTAAGTTAAGCACCCTTGACAAAGGTGGTTTAACTCAGAAAGATTTTGAAGCAGCTCACGCATACGATCACACTTACTTACGCTATACTTAACACTGAGTCTTTTAAAACGACTCATATTCAACAGTGTATGAAGGTAAATTATTAACAGCTAAAATAGTACTAAAAAAGCTCATCCAGTTTAACTATGGACTGAGCTTTCTTTAGTAATAAACCATTATTTTCCTGTCTCTTTGAATTTTTTAATTCTTTCTCCTATCTCATCTCTCACAGTTTGAAAAATAGACCACTTTTCTTCATCTGTTCCTTCCGCTTTAGCTGGGTCATTAAAACCCCAATGGACACGATCTTTATTTTTAGGTGTGGCTGGACAGACATCATTGGCGTGCCCACATAAAGTCACGACTAGATCTGCTTTTTCAAGTAAGTCTTGATCAATAATATCTGAGGTCTGATTAGAAATATCAATCCCTACTTCATTCATTGCTTGAATGGCTTTCGGATTTACACCATGTGCTTCAATACCAGCTGAATGAACATCCCATTTGCCACCTAAGTAGTGCTTTCCCCATGCTTCAGCCATTTGACTTCTGCAAGAATTGCCTGTACACAAAAAATAAATAATTGGCTTCGTCACAATGTTGCCTCCTACTCATTATATAAGATTTCACTTATATATTAGCATGTTTATCCACACTTCAAAAGCAGACTGGCTGTATTTTAATATTAAGAGTTTGTAAAGGGCTGTTCATTGAGGAAATAAGGTTGAAAGGGAAATTTCACTTTCAAAAAGTGACTGTCACATTTACAGTCAGAGGCCCCTATTTTATTTACTTCCACCGTTCCACCTGTTGCCTTTTGTACTAACTCTTTCAGAGCACACTCTCCATCACCCAGAGGAAAGGTACAAGCATTTAGCCATTCAGCGTATTCTCTAATATAATCTATGTGCCAATGTTTCCTTTTTTTCAGTTTATAATGCCTTTCAACACGTTTTCGAATATTTCTTTTTGCACTCCCAATATAGACGTAATACCCTTCTGAAAAACACACGTCTCTTTTGCCTATACGGATGTGTGTGGTGTGAGTAAGTTTCAGATTAAGGACATATAATTGATGGTTGTCATCTATCATTCCAATCGTCATATACAATCACCTTTTATCTTATCGTTATCATCCAAGATATACTAGATCATGAGTGTTTTAATGATCACATTTAATGCCTTTTGCTGTGTTTCAATAGCCATCGTTGGTAGTGTTGGATTATTTACTGCCATGTCAGGGGTAGCTGGTACATGGATAAAGCCTGCCTGTGTGTTCATTTTCTTCAATTTAATCGTATATAAGAGAGAATATAGGGTTGTGTTACATATGTAGGTTCCTGCGCTATTAGAAATATAAGTCGGAATGGACTGCTCTTTCAAAGCATTATATAGCCGCCTTAATGGAAGTGTAGCAAAAATGCCATCGGGTCCATCTTCAACAATGACTCTATCAATAGGACGATCTCCATGATTATCTCCTATGCTACCTTCTCCGGCCGAATCCTGAAGATTTATTGCAATTCTTTCAAGGTTTATAGCTGATCTACCTACTGCTACACCTAAACAAATCACAAAGTCTGGGCGATAGTCTTCTACCTTCTTTATTAATTGCTCATCACATTCTTTATAAACGACAGGCAGTACTAAAGTCTCTAATGTCACATGCTTACCAAAGTCCATTTTAGATGCCCAGTTAACTAAATCACTAGTAGGATTTCGAGTCATACTACCAAATGGTTCAAATCCACTAATTAGTAATCGCAAATCACACCACATCCTTTCCCTCTCTATTTTCTTCTTAAATGTCATAAGTTGCAAGCCTTCCAAGTAGTCTACTTATAGATGACAGTAAGACATCTATTATAACCGTGTGAAAATGTAATAAAATATTCTTTATTTAGCCGTTCGGCCTTATTTTCCATGTGATAGGATAAGCATATGACCTGTTTATTAACATCTAAGAGGTAACAACTATTAGGGGGTGAAGAACCTATGCCTATCGCTGATAAAAAACTGGACCGCCTGTCGTTCTATGATTTGATCCCTGACTCGATGCAAGAACTGTTAGCTAAAGAAGGAACAGAAGTTTCTGCAAACAAAGAGAGTATCATCTTTTACGAAGGCGAGGTTCCTAAACATATTTATTTTATTTTAGAAGGTCAAGTAAGACTTACTAAAACATCTCCAGAAGGGAAAGTTTTTTTCCTACAAAAGAAAAAACAGTATGACCTTCTTGGGGAACTGAGCATATTCAATTCATTAAAATATCAATATAATGCTGAGGTAACCCAAGAAGCTTTGCTGTTACGTTTTACCTGCCATCAATTTGAGCGTCTTCTCATAGCTCATGAAGAATTAGCGGTAGCATTTATGAAATGGCTCTCCAAAGAAAACCAAGTCATGATGGCTCAATTTAGAGATCTTGTTTTCTGTGGAAAACAAGGCGCTGTTTTTTCTATTCTAGTGAGGCTATCTAATGAATATGGTCAAACGGTGTCTCAAGGGATCCTTATTAATCGTAAAATAACGAATCAGGAACTAGCTAACTATGTAGGAGCCACAAGGGAAAGCATTAATAGAATTTTAAAAAGGCTTATTAAACAAAAAATCATCTCTGTAAACACAAAATATATTACGATTCACGATTTACCGTTCTTACAAGCCCATTTGCGTTGCAACCATTGCCCCTTTGAGGAATGTACAATTTAGTCATGTGTCACTAAATTATTTATAAAGCTAAGCTTCAATCAGTGGGGGTTTTACTACCCCTTAAGAGTGGGATAGATACTTAAATCAAAGGGGCTTTTTTATCTTAAGCCGTTAGCCTATTTCAGAAAAAGTTACTTCACGTAAAAAACGAGACAGGCAAACCTTCTTGTCTCGTTTAACATTAGTCATTTTACATACTTCCCTCACCTTTTTTTAAAATTAAGGTACTCGTACTTCTAATCCTCTCACGAATAACGTGACACTTTCTTCTATAAAAGATTCTAAGGGCATATGTGAGACTTTTTGCCCCCCAAGATGACGAGCTATAAAGAAACCTAAATTCATCCACAAAAAATTCATCGCTTGAGCCTCAACATTACACTCTACCATCTTTCCTTGCTTTTGCATTTCTTTAAAATAATCTACTAAATACATTTTAAGCCTTTTAGGATTTTCTGATATTTGTTCGCCAATAAAAGGATGCGTATGCCTTTCTTGGTAGGAAAGAAGCACAATTTTGTAATTATATTGATTATATTTATGATATGTTTCGCTTACTCTCTTTAAATCTTCCTTCAAGTTATAGCTAACATGATCATATAATATAGCTTTCATATCAATTAAGTAAGAATGTGTTTCTACTGCTCTCTCCAAAAGAGCTTGCTTTGTACCAAAATGTCTAAACAGTGTCATTTCACTAAATCCAGATTCAGCAGCAATTTCCTTCGTTGTAACTGCTTTAAACCCCTTTTTTTCCATGAGATCAATCGCCGTTTCTAGTATTATCTCTTCCGTTGTCATCGCTGCATTACTTGTGTTAACCATTGAACTCACCACCTGGATGTCATAATTTGTGCATCTTTTCACATATGATAGTACTGACTCACATCTTATCTTTATTATAAATAAGAATCGCTCGTTGTGACGCGTTAATTAGTTACAATTCCGTCTCATCTCTATGACAAATTAATGAAATATTATTTTCCCATCGCTTAGTATCCTACAGAAAATGATTTTAGCTGATGAAAATGCCCCTTCAACTATAAAACGCCCCTTCATCATCGTGAAGTTGGCGTTTTCTTTCTTCTCCCACTGACTGGTCGTTGCGTGAATCAGACATGAGCCCGACTAAATTGAGTTACCTTTCCTCTCTATTTTAAGTCGGGAGGTTTACGGACTCTTATCTGATTAATAATTAGATTTAGTCTCATTGAAAGAGGGTGTCTAGATTTTATGAAATAAAAGCACCCATCACATCACGATAACCTTTTATAACGCACTTAAACACAGGAAGGGTTGGTTTAAAAATAAACCAACCCTTCCTGTATTTCTTATTATTGTACATATCGTATGGAGGAAAGTTTCCATTCCTCTTCAAATGAAAATACAACTTCAATTCCACCATCATACTGGAAGCCATCATCTGTTAATGTATACATAGCGTAATCACTCGTATAATGTGTATCATCCACTAATGAAAAACCCCTCTGAGCTATGTAAGGAACAGGATCAAATTGTAAGTAATGCATCGTCCTATCTATGCCACTATCGTCTTCCATTATGTTTAAAGCTTCTAAATCAGAATCGATGGTCACATTAGAAGCAAGCATCGTTTGTAAATCATCATGTTTTTTTTCATGCATGTATTCAAAGATATCTAGCAATTTTTCTTCTATTTCCACTCGTAATGCCAATTCATCTTCATGTTGCTCTTCCGTTTCAATTGCTTGCTGTTTATATGTTAATATGTCGTTCTTTAAACGCCTATTTTCTTCTTCTAATTCTTCTATTTTCTTACGCTCATCTTCCAGTTGCTCAGTCAGTTTCTTATTCGTCGAAACAAGGGTACTAAGATCTTCAGATTCCTCTAATTTCTCTGTCGATCCTTTGTCATCATCATTACAAGCTGCAAGGATAAGGAAAACGCACCCTATAAAAGCAAAAAAATTACTCTTCTTCATTATCCATTCCCCTTTTTACGGATAAGCCTCTATTTAGCCATTTTATAACTCCTATAGTTTATCATTTTGTGCTAGTAAATGAAAAGTTTTTTTAGAACAAGAAAACCAACTTCATTCGACATGAAGTTGGTTTTTAGCCGCAAGGCTCTTACCCTCATCCCAGTTAAATCCAGAAAAATGCTGCTCCTAAAGCAAATCCTCCAATTGCTGCTAATGCTATCGGAACTGTGTAAAAACCGTATCCATACCCTCCGAAATCACTTGTCGGTTGCAAATAGACATGATGTTGGTCCACATGAACAATTTTTCCATAATATTTTCTCCCACACAAATCTGTTATATGCACATACCTACCTTTATACCTATTACATACGTCAAAATAATATTGCGTTTGACTCACGTGCTCACCTCCTCAACATCTTCATAATAGTGTATTTAGAAGGATGGATTTTGGTTGGACAAACGCCTTAAATTACTTACTTTACACACAATTTACCGATAAAAGGGTATTTTCCTCATTTTGAACTGACACAAAGAAAGAGGAAGGTTCTCCTTCCTCTTTCTCACTGTGTGTTATTATTATTCATCACGTTTTTTCTTATTTTTCTCTATTATTTCTTCCAAAGCGTGCAATAGATCCTCCTTACTCATTTCAGAAATATTGTCCTCGTTTTTTACAGGTCCATGGGTGTCAGATGTCTTTACTTTTTCTACATCAGAATTACCTTTATTTACTGAGTCTTCATGCTTCTCACTGTCTACTACTTCTACGTCATACTCATTAAAAGGACTTTCATCAGCTTCTTTATAAAAATCGGAAAGCTGTGGTTCTGATCCATTAGAAGGTAATTCGTAGTGTTGTCTTCCACGCCCTTGCTCATCTGTGTATTTATCTTCCAATAAATACGCAGGAATACGTTGACCGTCAGGCATCATATATTTTCTATTAATAAATCGTGTGTCCTTATCAAACAGACTATATATGACAGGAATCAATATAAGCGTTAAAAATGTTGAACTGATCATTCCACTTATCACTGTAATAGCCATCGGCTGCTGAATTTCTGTTCCTTCACCGATTCCTAAGGCGAGTGGAACTAAACCTAAGATGGTCGTTAATGCAGTCATTAATATTGGCCTTGCCCGATCCTTAACCCCTTCAATAATCGCTTCGTAGCTGCGATACCCAGCTTCCTTTCGTTGATTTATATAATCAACGAGAACGATCGCATTGTTAACAACAATCCCTACGAGTACAATGAGACCGATAAAGGCTGTCACACTAATAGGTGTCAAAGTTACTGTTAGACCAATCGCTACCCCAATGACGACTAATGGGACAGTAAACATGATCACAAATGGGTATCTAAGAGATTCAAATTGAGCAGCTAATACGAGATAAACAAACACAATCGCTAAAATTAAAGCAAGTGTTAAATCACTTAAGGCATCTTCTAGTAACTGCTGATCACCTGTATAACTAATCGTTGTTTCATCAGGCATTTCATAATCATCTATCGTTTCAACAACTAATTCATTTATTTCTCCTAAGTTATAATCCGCACCGAACGTAAGAGAAAATTGAACTGCCTGTTCCTGATTTGCACGGTTTATCGTTTCAGGACTCGTTCCTTCATCAAAGTCAGCTAAATCATTTAAAGCTATATACTCACCCTCATTATTACGGATAAGTAACTCTTCCAATGCCTCAGAACTATCAATATATTCATCATCATAACGTACGTGCACTTCATAAATATCATTTTCAGCCGTCACCACTTGAGTCGCAAAGACGCCCCCCGTTTTTTCGTTAACAGCTTCGGCAATTGCAGCTGGTGTTAATCCTGCTTCTCTAGCCGCTTCATCATCGATCGTTAATTGCAATTCCGGTATCGTTTCTTCAAGTGAATTTGTGACGTCTGTGAATTCACTCATTTCATTGAATTCTTCTAACAAATCATGAGCTACTTCTTCCAAGCGTTCTGGATTAGAATCACTAATATCAAACGTGAATGTATTCGGATCTGTTCCAAGTGACCCCTCAACTTCCATGGAAATATCAGCATCAGGAGCTGCTCGTTCAACATCTCTACGAATAGTATCCATAAATGCCATCGTGGACGTATCTCGATCGGCTACCGGAACGAGGGTGACATAAATGACCGCTTCATGTGCGGTACTTCCTCCGCCCATTTGCATACCACTACCAGAGGAACCCGTTATTGCAGTGTAATGTTCTATTTCTGCATAATCATCTAATATCAACTCAATCTCTTGAACATCTTCATAGGTAACCTCTAACGTTGTACCTGCTTCATTCTCCACTTCGATTTGAAAAAAGCTTTCGTCGGTAGCAGGCATAAACTCTGTGCCTACTCTTGACACTCCAAAAACACCAGCAACTAAAAGAACCACTGTTATTAAGAAAACAATCAATCTATTCTTAAGTGCCCATCTAGTTGTGCTATCAAAGAATGTGATAAATCGGGAATTCCTTCTTTTTTCTTCAACTGCTTCTGTTGGTGCTTTAAGCCAGCGGCTAGCAAGCATCGGCACTATAGTTAAGGCTACGAAAAGTGATGCTACTAAACTAAAGGAGACAGTCAATGCAAATTCTCTAAATAGGTTTCCGACAATTCCAGAAATAAATACCACTGGCAAAAAGACAGAAATAGTCGTTAATGTGGAAGCTGTAATAGCTGTAGCTACTTCCTTAGTTCCTTCATAAGCAGCTTGCTTTGGCTCCTTTTTCATGGCTAAATGTCGATAAATGTTTTCAATAACAACGATAGAATTATCGACCAACATCCCGATTCCAAGGGCCAATCCACCCAACGTCATAATATTTAATGAAAAGTTAGAAAAATATAATAACACAAAGGTGACAATAACAGAAAATGGTATAGCAATACCGATCAACAAAGGGGTTTTAAAACTTCTCAAAAAGGCGAATAGTACGAGCATAGCAATGATTCCCCCGCCAAGCAGTGCCAGCCCTACACTTGATACAGCTCTATCCACGTAATTACCTTGATCAAACAAAACATCTGCATCAATATCGCTATATTGTTCCTCTTCTAGCAGTTCTTCCAATCCGTCTCTAAAATCTCGAGAAACTTGAGACGTATTTGCATCAGCCTGTTGCTGAACACTAACTAAAATAGCATCTTCTTGATTTGTTTGCGTGATGACATCAATGGGCTCTGGTGCTATTTCAACATTCGCGACATCGGCTACGGTAATTTCATCTCCAGATTCAGGATCAACCGTTAGAACAATATTTTCAACATCTTCAACGCCACCTAACTCAAATAAAACACGGGTTGAAATATCTGTGTCACCATCCGTTACGACACCTCCTGGCGCAGTAACATTGTGTGTTTGAAGAACTTGAATCACGTCGGTGTGATCAAGTCCATAGGCTTCAAGTTCATCTTGATCAAGAGTAATGGCAATCTCATCAATTGCATCCCCTAAAAGGTCAATTGTTGCAACGCCTTCAATTCGAAGCAAATCAGATTCGAGCTCCTGAACAAGGCTATTTAAGTCTGCATCTTCGGTACCAGCCGATAAAGAAAGCTGAATGATTGGAAACTGCGAGGGGTCAAATTTTAGAAATTGTGGATCCCCAGCTCCCGATGGTAGGGCTGTTTGGTTCATCCTACTTATAATATCGTTCTCCACATCATCTATAGAGGTTGTCCATGAGAATTCTAGAATGGTCATGGAGGAGCCCTCCATGGAGATACTACTAATATTATTTAAACCTGAAATAGTTGACAGACTGTCCTCCATAGGCTTCGTAACTCTATCAACTACTTCCTCTGGGCTAGCATCATTATAGCTTGTCACGACTGCTGCCATAGGGGCATCAATATCGGGTATAAGCTTTAAAGGAATATTGGTTAAGGAAACAAATCCAAGTATTATAAAGAGTGTCATTGTAACGAATGTAAAAACTGGCCTTTTTATTGAAAAGCCGGTTAAATGTCTCATTTGGAATCCTCCTCCTGTGCTTTATATATAATGTCATTGACATGTTTCAGAGCATCCCTAATATTTATTAAATGATTTTCATCCATTTTTGTTAAATATTTAGCTGCTATCTTTCTACGTTTGTCTTGAAGTTCTACAAGTAGTGCTTCACCTTCCCTTCCTAATTTAAGTATGGTACTTCGCCTATTGGTTGTATCAATTTCTCTTGTCACTAAGTGCATATGTTCCATTTTTGTTATCATTTGGCTTATGGCACTAGCAGACAAATTCATGTAATAAGCTAAGTCTTTAACATGATTAATGTCATTGACACCAATTAAATAAAGTATTAGTTGTTGGTTCTTTGACATTTGTTTGTTTGCTAATTCTGAGTTGAATTCATAATTAAGCCTCAAATTAATATCTACAAAATATTTTTCAATGTCACCAAACAAGCCATTTAAATGATTCATAAAACATCTCACCTCATAAATTATTAAGAAATTAAACAGTTAACTTTTTTAACTATAAGTATTTTGTACTAAAATGTCAATCAAAAAGAAGTACCACTGCTGAAGATAACTTTGGAATGTTCTCGGTTGGACATCTATTTTTCAAGACCTAACTTATAGCACATTTGTACCTCTACAAAAATGGTCATGAATTAACTTGGAGTTTTCGTTCTGACTCATCCTTTTATAGAATCACTTTTAATGACGGAACGTTTCACATACGTTCTATGTAAATGGAGCGGAGGATATTATACACTTTTTCCGCATCATATATCAATTTTTGATAACGTTTCTCAGGCTTACTATTTTTTAGTAAGTAGAAATCGACCTTGAATGCCCGCACTTTGAGTGACAGGGTTCAAAGTCGATACAAGATAAATTAAATAATGTATCATTAGACGATTGATTTATAAAACGAACCTTCAATAAGAACGTTAGCCTCCATTATCTGTGATAAAAGGCTACTTGTTAACACACTTTTTACTTCTGAACATTGTATAGACCATTATTTCGTCAAGTCTATCTTCATTTATCAATCGATAACCGAATGATCTATACAATGCGATATTCTCTTCATTCTCGGTATCAAGGGCAATTCCAGTTGATAAAGGATCATTATCAACTATCTCATGAATAGCATCAAGTAGAAACTTCCCTACACCTTTCCCCTGCTCTTTATGATTCACTCCGATACAAACTAAGTAATAGTGCCGCCCTGCTGGACGTCGGTCGCTTATCATTTTCATGTAATAATTAATCTTTTTAAATACCTTCCACTTTACCTGAAAAGCTAATTGCAAAACTAACAGAAATAACTTTATTTGTATTAAAACTGACTTAATAGGTTTTGTCGTTTGCGGTTTTTCAACGCATGCTACGCCTTGTAAAAGACCATTTTCTTTTTTACCTATGATTAATTGTTTCTTTATTTGCTGATATCTCAAAACAAAATGAAAGAACTTAATTATGTGTTCTTTCGCATGACTTCCAAATAAGTAGGTGAATAAGGGATCGTGTGAAAAGGCTGTCCCTAACAATGTACTAGACGCTTTAAAGTCACTACTGCTAATTTTAATCATGGAAGACCTCCTCACTATGATGAGCCACTGCAAAACTATAAATTACTTTAATCATAAACATCATGTAAATAAATAAGAGAATATTTTCAATCCTATCACCTACAGACACTATACCTATCAATCCAAAGGTCAATAAGGCCCCAGCGAGCACTTTTTGAAATGACATTGTCCTTAACAAATTTACAGCAATGGCACATGCTATTGTGTAACCCCAAACACTTAATGCTAAGGCCATTTCCCCTCCAAGTATCCATGCACAGAGAACTGGTTGTATATGAATAGCAATAAACATCCATCTCCCCAATGGCCTTGTTTGATAATAGGTATCTGTCCCAAACGTAAAATTAGCTACGACACCTCCCGCTATGTCAATGTATAGAAGAAATAATATAATGTTTTGATACCATGTAAGCTCCTTTAAAAAATCTTTTGTCATGACACTGACAATTATTGCTGAAAGGACTGTGAAGATAATAACAATAGCTAAGTCACTTTTTTTCTGTTCTGTGCCAAACAACTCATGAAAGAATCTGGGTATATTTACGTGCCTCTCATTCATCGCATTTCCTCCTTATTTTATATAAGATCATCATAATACTAACCGTCCGATCGGTCAACAATAAATTTGACCGATCGGACAGTTAGTGATACATTATAATGGGTGATAACAAATGGATGATTTAAGAAAAAAAAAGGGTATAGAAACAAAAAATCGTATACGTTCTTCCACCACAACTATCCTTGCACGTGAAGGTATGTCTGGTTTAAGTGCCAAAAAGATAGCAGACGAAGCTGGTATAAGCAAAAGCAATTTATTTCATCACTATCGTTCTATAGACGACATATTAATTGATCTATTTGAAAGTATTACTTCAGAAACAGCGCATGCCTTATCTAATTTTGAATTTCAAACGTTAGAGGAATTTTTCCATATGTTAGGCGAATTAACTCTTCAACTTTCAGTCGAAAAAGAGGAGACATTCATCGCAATGTTTCATTACTTTAATTTTGCATTGACCAATCCTGATTATAAGGATCGAATAGAAAAACTAAAGCAACATCTAATGAACATTTTCAGTGGTTATATCCGTTCAATAGAACCAATACCACAGGCCACATTAGCAAATATTGCAGAAAGTATTGTCATTACTCTTGATGCATTTGGTATGCATTATTCATTAGACCGTGATAAGCAAAAATTTTTGCATCAATGGAACATACAATCAGATTTGTATTGTCACTATTTAAGAAATACTTAAGTAAAACAAGGGGTCAATCAGCAAACTTTTGCAATTGGAAAACGATCGTACTATTAAATTATGTAGATAATAAAAACCACAGTCCCTCAAAAAAGAGACTATGGTAATTTGATTTTTATAAAAAAAATCGTTCGCTGACTACCTCTTACTTACTAATGCTTCTCAGGCGTTAAGCCAACAAAGATAATAACTATTTTCGCGAGCATCCTTACTCTTTCCTGAGAGAGTATAAAATATGTTTTTTGGTTTATTGCAGAGAATTCACCTAATATAAACAGGTTTAAAAAGGGGGATTAAGCCGAAAATGACTTTTCCCCCTAAAAAGACTCTTATATCAGGAATATAGCTATCCCTAATGAGATAAAGCCTAACATAACTAATTGTATTGAAGCTACATTGCGATTCTTCTCAAATGATTTCCAAATAACAACATAAACACCAAGCATCATAGCCATAAATAAAATACCTTCTAACATTGGATTTAAGCCAGCCGTATCTCTTGTTGAATGCTGATATACACTAAAATTAGCTAAGATTGCTACCGTCCAGCCAAGAAATATAGCTAAACCAATCCATTTTAATAATTTCTCCATAGGCCCTCCTTGTTAGTTAATACTTATCTTCTGTAGTATTCCCTTTATAAGATAATGTTTAATCTGGCAAAACAGCTTCTTCAAAAAAACGTTCATAACCCTCCGCATCTAGCTTACCTTCTACTCGAGCTACTTCTTCTCCATTTTCATAATGAACGACCATTGGTGTGGCTCGAACATTATAGTCATTTCTACCTTCTTCAAATTCTAAAAGGTTATACAATTGTAAGTCCACACCCATTTCTTCTGCTTTAGGTACGAGTATTGGAGTAGCTAAATTACAGTATTCACATCGCCCACTATAAAAATAAATAGTCGCGTCTTCGCCATTAGCAAGCTTTTCCTCTAATTCATCTGGGAGAATAATATTTTGGTAAAGTGGATCATCCAATTGCTCAACTGTTTCATTATGAAGTGTATCTTTTCCAAACGGGTTGCCTTTAGCTGTCTGGGTGTTTTGATAATGCGTTAGAAAACCAATAGCACCAAACAATACGATAATAATACTCCCAAAAATAATAATTTTTTTCATTTATTTGTCACTCCTTGTCGTTTTAATCGTCATAATCATGAGGATAGAAATAATAGTAAAAGCTGTTAAAGCAAGAAATGGGATTGTTATAAAACCAAGAACGTTGATGTATTCATAATTACATGGAATATACCCACATGCTTCCCCTGCTTCAGTTAAAAAGGATAATTTTTGTACAAAATAATGATATAAAGAGACCCCCATTCCAATCACTGTCAATGGCAACGTATAATATGCTTGCTTAGCATCTTTTTTGACAGCTGCAATGCCGAGCGTAATAACTAAAGGATACATAAATATGCGTTGTACCCAGCACAATTCACAGGGCACGTATAGCTGAATTTCAGAAAAATATAAAGAGCCTAGTGTCGCGATTAAAGCCATTACCCAAGCTCCTAAAAGTAGATACTCAATCTTTTTTGCTGCAGTCAACTTAGTCCCTCTTTTCGTTTAATAGTTCTTTCATTCTTTAATTATTAATGTATCCAAAAAGTCATTTTTTGCAAAAGATTAAAGCCTCTACACAATAGCACGAACATAGCCTGAACCATATCCACTCTATTTAGTATAAGCTTCCTTTAGTGTAAAGAATAATTCTATTTATCTCAACGAAAAACCTTTTTTACAATCATTTATTTGTAAAATAAATTGGCTTGTAGCTCAATTTTTCAAGTTCAAAATTAAAAACCCACCGTTTAGATGAGTTTTTCCCCATTATCATCACCTCAATGCCAAGAGGATTCAGGTGCAGTCAGTTTGTCAACGCCTATGCTCACTCGGAAAAACCGCCCTCTATCCGCTACCGCTCCAAGACATTCACAGACACCATGCATTTTCTTCTGCCGCCTGTTTCACTTTTAGCCTAAGAAAAATGAAGGACAGCAAATGCTGCCCCCTGCTCTTCAACAATCGGGCTCGTTTGTTGAAGATTAAAATGAATACAGTTCCATTATTTTTTCTACAGGTAACTTATTCTGATTACACATATCAACAAAATAGGGTAACTGCCATTCTTGCGTCTTCATCGCTTGTTTGCTTCT
Organism: Bacillus sp. A301a_S52; assembly: GCA_024701455.1. Lineage (GTDB taxonomy): Bacteria > Bacillota > Bacilli > Bacillales > Salisediminibacteriaceae > Salipaludibacillus. The sequence continues at coordinate 2,992,464 of JABXYP010000001.1, forward strand.
CGGCCTATCCCAGATTGGATATACTCTTATTGCCATTTTGCCCTTTGTTGCAGTAGATCTAAGAATATCCTTTTCTAAAAGAATTTTTTTCGGGAAAATAAATTGACCAAACTCATCTTCACTTTTAAATGTAGCTATAACTAATAAATCCGGTGCTTCCTCATATAAGTAAGGTTGATTTTCATTATTTATGTCCTTTTCCCAAAATGCAACGAATTGCCCGACTTTTGTTGGGGTTATATTTGCAACCCTGAAGCGAACTGTCCTCGAGGCTAACTGAAATATACCAGCACCATACTTAGAATTTTGCTTTTCTTCTTGAACTGATTTTAAAGTTAAGTTATTTGGTTCGTATATCATTTTATTTACATAATTTAATGCCGTATAAAAGTCATTCATTACTCCACCCCTCAACATCTGGCCCGTTTGTTGAAATTTATTGTATCTTAACCTGCCTTATTTGAGGAATAAATCGTTAGTTTCTAGCTTTATAATCCTCCGAGTCTGCCGTTATAATTAGAGCACTTTCTCGGGTTCTGTTTTATTTATAAACGGTATAACATCTGCTTTCTTAAGTGGCATACTATATAAAAAGCCTTGCATTTCATCACACTCTCTATCATTTAAAAACGCAACCATGTCCGACGTTTCCACGCCCTCGGCAATGACACGCATATTCATGTTATGTGCCAATTGAATGATGGACGTGACAATAGCCTGATCGTTTATATTTTGGATCACTTCTTTAATAAAAGATTTATCAATCTTTAAAGTATCAATAGGAAAACGCCTTAAATAGCTTAGAGAACTATAGCCAGTTCCAAAATCATCAATCGAGATTTTTATACCTGACTCCTTTAAACGCTTAAGCGTTTTATAGCATTCGTCACGATTATAAAGAAGGTCATTTTCCGTTATCTCTAAGTCTAAATATTTGGGAGGAAGGCCCGTTTTTTGCAATATTGCATTGACCTTTTCAACGAAATCAGGTCTTTGAAATTGAATAGGGGAAATATTTACACCTATTCGGAGATGAAACCCTTGGTCATACCAAACCTTTGCCTGATGACAGGCTTCTTGCAGAACCCAATCTCCTATTTGAACGATAAGACCGGTCTCTTCAGCAACGGGAATAAACTCTACCGGTGAAACCTTACCTAACACGCTATCCTCCCACCGTATGAGTGCTTCTACCCCAACTACTTGTTTACTTTTAAGATCGATCTGTGGCTGGTAAGAAAGCGTAAATGAAGTGCCTACCAACGCTTCTCGTAGCCGTGTTTCTATGAGCAGCTTCTCAGTATGATGCGTTTTTAAAGATGGAAAGTAAAGTTGATAGTCACCTTTCCCCCGCTCTTTCGCATAATGCATGGCAGCCTCCGCTTGCTGCACTAATTGACTAGCAGTTGTTCCAGTCTCTGGACACCGAGCTATCCCGATAGAAGCTGTAATAAATAATTCATTCCCCTTTACCACAAAGGGTTTTAAAAACCTATTTAAAATGGCTTTAGCAAGCTCCATACCGCCATCGCCCGTGCTAGATTCATTAATTAAAACTGTAAATTCATCACCGTCATAACGATAAACGGATACGTCACTATTTTCAAAAAGCTTCAACTCTTTGGAAATGGCTTCAATCAGTTTATCCCCTGTTACATGACCAAGCGTATCATTATAAAATTTGAATCGGTCTAGATCCAAAAAAAGGATTGCTATTTCTTTTCTGGAATTTTCAGTTTCTCTAATATACTTAGCTAAGTCTTGATCAAACTGTTTGCGGTTTCTCAGCCCTGTAGCCAAGTCTAAAGTAACTAACTCATTTATCATTTCTTCAGCTTTATTCAACAATGTCGTATCTTGATGTAATATTAAAAAGAGTTGATCATGAGAAGGTTTACTTTGTAAAAGAGGTAAGAACGTCGTATCAAATATAACCGATGTTCCGTCTTTCTTTCGATGAATCGTTTCTACTGTACTTTTTTTACCAGCATGTAACACGCCATTCAATTTTTTTCTGACACTTTCTTTCATTGAGGCGGTATCAATAAGATTGAGATAGTGACTTCCATTAACGTCACTCCAAAGATAGTCTAGTCTTGTCAATAACTCGTCACTCATATATAAAATTCGTCCGCTAGTATCTGTAAGAACAATTAAAGCGACTTCTTCAATTGCTTGCTTTAAACAATAAGGTAAAATATCCTTCTCTTTCTCTATCCATTGATTTTTCTCATCTTTATTAAATAATTCTATCCATTTTTGACTAATAGAAGTCACCTTCTTTTTGTTTAGCTGTTTACTCATTTTCCCCCTCCTGAGTGATAAATACCATAAAACTAAAACGATAGTCTTGTTTCATTATATTTAGCAACGCTTAAAACGATTTATCATTAAGGGAATATATAAATGACAAAACACATTTTCCCTTATAATGGCTTGTTTACACGTCTTTTGTTTCATTTTATGCTTTTTGAGTCTTTAGACGCAAGTTTTTTTTACCATTTTCGCTATTCTAACTCGAAAAATCGGGTCTTTTCATGCTTTTTGTCTAATATTTAGCTGTGTGTTCATCATATAGACTAGCTGTTAATTATCATTAAGGGGGTCATCGTTACTACAATTAAAGCGAGGTTCGTGTCAATAAGGACACTTTCCCAAGAACTTGTCTCTATTATCACCATCACGCTACTCAGTTACTAAATCTTTTCTTTATAAAAAGATCTTTATGATATGACTTCTCATAGTCTTACTGGAAACCTTATCGTTTGTTTCTAGCTCATTACGGGTAAGCTACCTACAAAGTCCCCATAAGATAACTCACTGTCCTTTAAACCCTTCTCCATGCACAATACGACTTATTATAAAGAAAGGTGATTTAAAATGGAATTTACTGAATTTCCTCAAGGATACTTTCGTTCTATCGGGTATGATGAGTTAGAGAAACAACTTCACGTCCGATTGGAAGATGAGCGTTATTTAATCTTTTACGAAGTCGATCAAATTGATTACGTTGGCTTAATGTCATCTAACGATATGCAGGAATTCTTCCATGGAAGAATTGAAGACAGGTATCCAGCTCGGACAATTACAAATTAACTAAGAAATTGTGTTCGTTATGAATAAACCGCCCGTTCAATCAGTGGGTTTTTTCGTTCCTCTCCCACTGATTGGTAGTTGAATGAATTAGGACACGCGCACGTGTCCGTTGTCTCCCACCTAAATAAATTTATCTCTGCTCTAGATGAGGCGGCGTTTTACGGACGATTATCTGTGATAAAGCGCTTTAAAAGAAGACCAAGACTAGTGAATGATGATTGATTCGAGCCTGTCAAATATCTGATAATCCAAAAATATACAATTCTTCATTAGTAGCTTGTACACCTCCGTTTGACACTCGTCATAATACTTAAACGAACCACAAGTCGTAGGTAGTCTCTAAAAAAACGATAACTCTTCAGAAGCTCTTTTGAGTTTCTGATTTTTTATTCAAAACCTCCCTCAGACTAATGTCTTCTCAAATGACACTAACCCTTGATAAAATCACTATATATATGAACTTAAAATTGTATTGTGAGATTATCTCGAAAAAGGTGGCAGAATGTAAGGAACTTCGTTACAATAGGTTTGATTTAAACTTCTTATTGCGCCATTACTTTTACCAAAAGACAATGAACAATAACATTTTGTCTAAAAAAAACAGGCGTTGAAGCAACATTTCTAAATCATATCTTAAACTTGAGGAGAGTGATCGTATGAAAATTGGGGTACCTAAAGAGATTAAAAATAACGAAAATCGTGTGGCTCTCACACCAGCAGGGGTTTTAACTCTTAACCAAGCGGGCCATTCAGTCATGATTGAGACAACAGCAGGTATAGGAAGCGGATTTACAGATGATGATTACCTCGCTGCCGGAGCAAAAATATACGATGATCCTTCACTTTTATGGGCTCACTCAGATATGATTATGAAAGTAAAAGAACCATTGACATCTGAATATGAATTTTTTAAAGAAGGCCTAATACTTTTTACATATTTACATTTAGCAGCTGTTCCTCCTTTAGCAGACGCACTTACAGAAAAAAAAGTGACAGCTGTTGCCTATGAAACAGTCGAAATAAACAGAACATTACCGCTACTTACTCCAATGAGTGAAGTTGCTGGTCGAATGGCTTCCCAAATTGGTGCGCAATTTCTTGAAAAACCAAAAGGAGGAAGCGGCGTTTTACTATCAGGTATACCTGGGGTTAAGCGAGGTAAAGTCACTGTCATTGGCGGTGGAGTAGTCGGAACGAATGCAGCAAAAATAGCAATGGGACTTGGTGCTGATGTCACTATTATGGACTTAAGCCCCGAAAGACTTCGACAATTAGATGATATTTTTGGAACTGAAATTAATACTCTCATGAGTAACCCGTTAACGATTGCAGAAGCCGTGAAAGAATCCGATCTCGTCATTGGAGCTGTTCTTATTCCAGGTGCTAAAGCACCGAAGTTAGTAACTGAGGATATGGTGAAAGAAATGAAGCCAGGCTCAGTGATAGTAGATGTCGCTATTGACCAAGGTGGGATCGTTGAAACTGTGGATAAAATAACTACACATGACTCTCCCACTTATACGAAGCACGATGTCGTTCATTATGCTGTCGCTAATATGCCCGGTGCCGTTCCACGTACATCCACCATTGGACTGACTAATGTGACCGTTCCCTATGCTTTACAAATTGCTAATTCTGGCATAAGTGACGCCCTTAAGAGCAACCCTGCTCTATTAAAAGGAGTCAATACCGCAAACGGCTTTGTCACTTATGAAGCTGTTGCCCGAGATCTAAACTATCCCTATATACCGGTTGAAGAAGCCCTTAATATGTAATTAGTCTCTTGTTTTGTTTATTTGAACCCTTTTATAAGGCTTTTAGAAAGACCTTATACAACGAACCTTCAGTAAGTAGGAGTTTTCGTACTTCTCCCACTGATTGATCGTTTAGTAAATCAGGACATTGGCGTCCGTTATCTCCCGTCAAAATAGAGTTAACTCTATTTTGAGCTGGGAGTTTTACGGATGCTTGTCTGTGATTACAAATTTTTTTATGGGATTATATATCTTACTTATGTCATTTGTATATTTCCCATTCTGAACTAATCCATTCATTTATTTTCTCTACTTGATATAAATTAGCATGAGCGGTCTGATGCAGGTGACTGGAAATATAGACTGCTTTCATATCAAGCATCAATGCCGGAGCAATCTCATTTATAAAATTATCCCCTACAGATACAAGTTGTTGAAAAGGAAGCTCATATTGCTTTTTTAATGCTTCAAACAACTGGATCGTTAACGTTGGTTTTTTCGCTGATGAAATAATATGATCAAATATACCTTTTAAGTCTAATTCATTTAGTAACCTGAGCACATCTTCTTTATCACTGTTTGTCATAAGAACAAGAGGATGATTTTGTTTCAATTCTTTTAGAAATGTTTTCAGGCCAAAAATTTTCTGTAGGTTAAAGGAATCACTCACCATATACGCCTTTGTTTCCAAATAATGAGGATAGCAATCTTTCACCCCATAATGTTTTGCACACGCAAATGGCAACCACCAACCATCACCTATAGCCACTATATTTTTAAAGTCAAAGTTGAGAGGTGAGTCCCCATAGTAAGACAACATATCTGGTCTAACTTTACCTTCCCATGTTTTTGCTTCAATTGCTTGGAGTGTCATGGGGTCAACGGTTATGACAATATCTCTTATCACATCATATGCTTTACCGATCATCACATTATGCCGGCCATCTTTCATATTAATGTAATCTTGTTGAAAAGCTTCTTTAAATTCTTCGGGGACGTCTGCTAACAGTCTATTTGCATAAAAATCGAAATGATCAAAGCCTTCGTACAACGTACCATCTAGATCAAATATGTACACTCTCTTTTCTACCATTATTCATCCTCCTTGATTCTTTACATACATAGGAAGATTATAACAAACAAGCTAAAAGTTAAACTTGCTTTTTAATTAGTCACTTTACATTGCCCCCTGTACTTACAAAAGAACCTCACAAAGACATTTACTCTTTAAAAGTTCAAATAATATAAGCGCTCAAGCCTGCTTTTTGGATAGACAAGAATACTATTCTCCCAAAGAAAGTTTGACAGTAGATAGGCGAAATAGGTGGCATATCAATATATTATTAACTTTGTAAATATTTTATAATAATTTTATTAATAAGTGAGTTATGGCGTTTTTTAGCATGTCTCTGTTATAACTACCTTTTATTATCTATCATTACTCCACAGTCATCCTCGAATTTATCTCCTTTGATTATCACTAAAAAAGAGATGTACACTCACCATTTAGATTAAAGGATTAATGGTAGCTATTAAATTGAGATGAGGTGGATGTGAGAATTCAGACTGTTAATTTTAAAGTAATTAAAAAACGCCCTCGGTCCAGTAAAAACACTAAACCGGGGCCAATTTTATTTTAGCTGTCGCATGTCATCGTCAATAATTCTAAAAGTAAAGTTTGCACTTGAAACATTTAATCTATTCTTAAAACTGGCACTTTCGATAGTTAAATGAAGCTCTTGTTTTTTGCCTAGCTCTTAGTCAACGAGTTTCCATTGTTGATCGATTAAATATTACTAAAGTTATATTGCTAAACAAACCCTTTCCCCTTTGGCAAAAATACAGCGTACACACAGGTTAATTGACAGGCTCTTTTCATCATTTTTTCCTCCTTTCATTTAATAAAAGACTTATTCGATTACATATTTCTAAAAGATTCATAATACTTGTCTTCGAAGCGACGCTTCCTTTCGAGACATTCATTTATCTTCTGCTCGCGTTCTGTTTCTTTGTTTGTATAACGTCTTCGTTTAATCGTAATTGTAAAATAAAGAATATGAAAAAGCATGATTTATCACCTCCCTCTAAGCATATTTAATACTTATCACCCCCTTTCAACTCAATTAGATACTTTGAAATAAAAAAAGAGACCACGACATGTTGGTCTCTTTCTTAAGCAATTGGAAGAGCTTTTAAAAAGCACTACCCAATTGTTAATATAGTTAGAAAAGCTGTGACATTTTCTAACTAATAAAAGACAGACCGATAGTATTGATCGGTCTGCCAAATTAATGTGTTTTATGTAAGATAAGAACCTTTATAACAATAAACAAGAAGGCTCTTTACCAAAGGCAGACCGATGATAAGTCATATATGAGTTAACATCTAACTGAGTACATTGCAAACTAATTGTCATCATGTGATTCGCCTCCTTTGGTAATGTTGGTAAATATAGTTATAATCATAACGCTAATATTTGAAAAAGTAAACACTAAATTCTAAATTTTCCCGATATTTTTTGATCGACGTTGAGCATTATCATTTAAACATTAAACCACAACACTTTGTTCCCTAAGGAATTACTATAGGTCTTTTTAAAATATCTATATTAACCAACATGTTAAGGACGCCATATATAGTAATAGTAGTCTCCACCGTAGTTTTAACTTATCTACTACAGAGTCCTTACTCACAATTTAATTGTTTTTACACTGCTAAACATGTTAAATAAGGGAATGAATGATGGTCACTGGTCATACTGCCTACATAAAACCTGCATTTACTTGCTTATACTGCTTTTTATTACCTTAATGTAGCTATCTTCTTAACTAATAATTATTATCTTGACATTGATAATGATTCTCATTATTATTTAACTATGATAATGATTTTCATTATCATCTAGATAAGGGATTAGGAGAGATTTGCTATGATATCACGTGTAATCTTACCACTCATCACACTAATAGCTCTGTTAACAGCCTGTAGTGAGTCGGCTGCTAATAATATAACACCAGCAGCCTCTGAAGGTTTATATTCAATTGATGATTTTGCTGAGCAAACGATTACTTTTCAACAAGCACCTGAACGTATTGCAGCGTTGAGTAATGGCGATATGGATATTATTTATGCCCTCGGTGGAAGCTTAGTAGGCAGACCAACTACTTCCTTTGACTTAGTGATTGAAGAAGCAGAAGACGTGGAACAAATTGGTTCTACGCATGAAATTGACTTAGAGAAATTGACGTATGTGCAACCAGATGTGGTCCTTGGACATACGCAAATGAACGCCAAAGACGTTCCAACTATACAAGGATTAGGTGCTCAAATTGTTTTAACTGATGCTCAATCAGTAGACGATATTAAAGAACAAGTACTTTTATTTGGACAGATGCTTCAAAAAGAGGACGAAGCAGCACAAATAGTTGAAACCATTACACATAAGGTATCAGAGATTCAGAGCGTCACTCATAATGAAAGTGTCGACGTCTTACTTGTATATGGTGCTCCTGGTACATACATGGCTGCTTTACCAAATTCACTGAGCGGCGATCTTCTTGACATTGCTGGAGCTAATAACATTGCTAGTGATTTTGACCGATTGGAAGCCTATCCTCAATATGCACAAATCAATACTGAACGTGTGGTAGAAGCGAATCCTGATTACATCTTAATCATGAGTCATGGTAACTCTGATGAAGTGAAAGATGGATTTTTAAAGGAAATGGAACAAAATGCTGCTTGGAGCGAGATCAATGCTGTAAAAAACAACCATATAGAGCTTTTGCCATCTGACCTTTTCGGTACTAACCCAGGTACACGTGTTACGGAAGCGCTTGATTTACTCGTTACCCTATTTGAATCAGCGTCTGATGACTCATGAGTATTGAAAAACGATCCAAACGACGAGTGATAGCTCTTGTTGCCATCTTGCCACTTTTTCTATTAGTCTCACTATTTGCTCTCATCTCCGGTGGGGTCTCGATTTCCCATAATGATATATGGCTTGCCATAAACGGCGCTGGTGATCCTATTAATCAAACCATTATCATGGATATTAGACTTCCAAGAATACTTATTGGTTTTTTAGTTGGGGCATGTTTAGCTGTAGCAGGCGCTTTACTGCAAGGCGTTATGCGCAACCCATTAGCTGATCCTGGCATTATAGGCGTAACAGCGGGCGGAGGATTTGTTGCAACTATTACGATGCTTGCACTCCCTCAATTCAGTTATTTATTACCGCTTACTGCATTTACCGGTGCGTTTATCACATCAATGCTTATCTATACCCTTGCTTGGGACAAAGGCGCTTCTCCACTAAAAATCATCTTAGCTGGAGTCGCGATTAATGCTCTCATAGGTGCCGGCCAAAATGGTCTCATGGTCATATATAGTGATCGCGTACAATCAGTTATTCCTTGGTTGTCAGGTGGCTTAAATGGACGTAGCTGGTATCATTTAGAATTTATGGCCCCATATGCTGTTGTAGGATTAGTGTTATCACTATTTGCCATAAAACCGGCGAATATACTGCAACTTGGTGATGATTCAGCTAAACTACTAGGCCAAAAAGTAGAATTACAGCGTTTTTCACTTATTTCATTGGCTGCTTTTTTAGCAGGGGCTGCTGTCAGTGTAGCAGGATTAATTGGCTTTGTTGGTCTCGTCGTCCCCCATGCTGTCAGACTATTGATTGGCGAAGATTATCGTTACTTACTCCCACTATCTGCATGTGGAGGCGCAATTCTAGTTGTTTTTGCTGATACAATCGCTCGTTCTTGGTTTGATCCTATTGAACTTCCTGTAGGTATTTTACTTGCAGCACTTGGTGCCCCATTCTTTTTATATTTATTGAAAAAACGGAGGCTAACATGAATGGACAATGCTATTGAAACAGAAAATCTTTCACTCTCCATCGGCAGCTTTCAACTTAACAAGTTACAAACTTCCATCCCAAGCGGTAAAATGACGGGCATAGTCGGACCTAACGGCTCGGGAAAATCAACGCTACTTAAAATTATTGCCAAACTGCTCATACAGGATCAAGGTCATGTGACCATTGATTCACAGCCTTCAACAAATCTAAATACAAAAGAATTTGCACGTCTATTAGCGATGATGCCTCAAATAAAACAGTCGGTTCCAAACCTTACAGTGAAAGAATTAATTGCTTTCGGTCGTTCACCTTACAAAAAATGGTTTCAAACCACACTTAATGAAGAGGACAATGAAGTAATCGATTGGGCCATGTCTGTCACCGGGACACGTTCCCATGCTAAGCGTCTATTCCATACTTTATCAGGAGGTGAACAACAAAAAGTACGTATTGCTTTAGCTTTAGCTCAAAAAACACATATTTTATTGTTAGATGAACCTACAACCTATTTAGATATCGCTCACCAATTAGACGTCATGGAGATGTTAGAAGAGATTAATCGTACTTATCAGATCACCGTCGTCATGGTACTCCATGAGTTACAACAGGCAGCTGCCTATTGTGACCACTTAATTGCAATGAAAAACGGTACGATTAGTGATGAGGGCCCCCCTAAAACACTCCTTAATTCACATTTTTTAAAAAAGGTCTATAACATTGATGCAAGGGTTAGTTTCAAAGAAGAGTTTCCAACTATTATCCCTATCAAGCGAAGGGCAATAAAATAATTTAAACATGGAGGAATGTAAAATGATTATTGTGACAAACACATCAAAAATTAAAAAAGGGGATGGACACAAACTGATTGAGCGCTTTAATAAAGTAGGTAAAGTAGAATTTATGGAAGGTTTCCTCGGCTTAGAAGTCTTACTAACAGAAAACACACACGATTATGATGAAGTGGCCATCATGACACGTTGGGAGTCAAAGGACCATTTTAAAAACTGGACCACTAGCGATGCTTTTAAAGAATCTCACTCAAAACGAGAAGTCCCAGACTATATCCTTGATAATCACATTTCATATCATGACGTAAAAGTGACACGAAAACCCTTGACAGCAGTCGATAATACAACTGAACAAGCTAACTAATTGAGCGCTATGCCACGTTTTATTTATCTTTAAGTGTCGACTTTACCATCCATCTAATCCTATTAGTATCGCTGTTGCTCCCCCAATTGAAAGACAGAGACTATGACAAACGTATTTTACTTATAGAAAATCCGAACGGGATTCTTTTGAATCAGTTCGGATTTTTTATAAACTTTAAAGAAAAAATTTATTCATGACCACGTCCCTGCTCCTGTGTGTGACTGTAAACGAATAAAATGGGAGATCCTCTTTTTTTAGATTGCACAGAATGAGAGATTGAATAATCTTTGAACTTCAATGTCCCTCACAATTTAGGAATTCACAATTTTCCCATGAACAACTAGACGACCTGTGTCGCGATTTAATCGATAATCACACGTGGAAAGCGTTATAATATGATCATGTTTAGTCACCTCAACACCTGTGTGGATGTCTGATTTAGCTTTTAATTCATTAAGAAAACTATCATAATCATCTAGGTCACTAAATTCTGTTTCAATATAGTAAAAGTCCGTTGTCGTTATATATGCAGAGAATATCTCTACTTCATAGCTATCGTACAACGTATCATAGTAGAAGCGATTATGCTCACTAACAAAATCCTGGTCAAGAAATTCGTCTAACTGTCCGAACATGGAGCCATCCCTCATACGATGTCCATATAAAATCGTATTTTTATCAGTTCCAGTTATATCATTTCGATAATCCATAAAAATACTTCCAGCTCTCGTTTGATCATGAAGGTAATTACGGTCAAGGTAATAATCATTGTCCTCTGCTTGTAAAATGGGATAGTCTATTTTCGTACCGTCCATCGTTATCCAACCTACAATATCATCATTAATAGCTAGTAACGAATCAAACGCCTCTCGATTATCACTACTTTTTGTTAATGATATCTGTTGATTCTCGTAAATTAATTGGATATCGCTCATGACTTGACCATTTTCTCGATAATCTAACAAAATCGATACTAATTGAAAAGCCGACACACCTAAGACAGTGACACATACTAACGTCATAAGCCGCTGCACATACCGTCTTCCTTGTTTTGTCTTTTTTTTCTCTTTCATTGAAGCCTCCCCTTTACCTTATGGGTCAATGCTAGTTGTCTCTATTTTTTATTCCGATAGGCACCATGTATAAACCACCCTCATTATTTTTTTTAATTAGAACATCTACACCATAAATATCCTTAATCATTTTCTCACTTATAACCTCTTCCGGCGCACCCTCTTTTAAAAGTTCCCCTTGCTTCATAATAAGCAAATGACTGCTATAGCGAAATGCTTGATTTAAATCATGCAAGACCATAACGATCGTCGTTTTATACGTGAGATTAAGCTGTTCAATAAGATCAAGTATTTCAAATTGATGGTACATATCCAAATAGGTTGTGGGCTCATCTAAAAAAAGAACAGGCGTTTTCTGCGCAAGCGACATGGCAATCCAAACTCTTTGTCGTTCTCCCCCCGATAAGTGATGGATTTTAGCTTGCCGTTTCTCAGACAAGTGTGTGCAGGAAAGCGCCCAATCAATTGCATCACGGTCTTCTTCTAACGTGTTTTTAAATAATTGTCTATATGGAATACGACCGTAACTGACTAGTTTTTCAACCGTGATATCTACTGGTGCACTGTTTTGCTGATGGACAACAGCTAGACGTTTCGCAAAAGCTTTCGGCGAGTAGTCCATGACTTTTTTTCCATCAACAATGACATCACCGCTATCTGGCACTAAATTTTTAGACATCATTTGTAATAAAGTTGATTTTCCAGAGCCATTAGGTCCAATAATTGTCGTAATTTCTCCTGAAGGAATAGAGGCTGTTACATTGTTTAAATGCTGAATTTTATTTCCATAGGAGAATTTAATATTACAGACTTCCATGTTTTTTTTCACTCCTTCTCAACATAAATATGAGAAATGGCCCGCCTATGATCGACATAATGATTGATGCTGGAATCTCATTTGGCGCAATAATAATGCGACCTAACGTATCAGCCAACACAAGCAAAAAGGCTCCAGCTAATGCTGAAAACGGTAGAAGACATTTATGATCAGATCCAACTAATTGTCTCGCAATATGAGGGATAAGAAGTCCGATAAAGGCAATTAACCCAGCAACTGCGGTGGAAACCGCTGCGAGAAGAACGGCAATAGCCGAAACAAGTAAACGAGATCGCGCTACTGATACACCTAAATTTTTTACTGTTTTATCTTGCAAAACGAGGAGATTACAGGAAGAATACAAAAAGAATGAAATTAGTAATCCGATAGAACCAAATACAACAATAATCTCAACGTCTGTCCATGTTTTCATTGCCAAGGTAGATGTTGTCGTTGGGCTAATGCTTGTCACTGTATAACTACCACGATAATTGAATGTATCACTTAATCCACTAAATACAGCATTGAGAGCAACACCTACCAAAATCATTTTTACCGGACTAAACCCGGAACGCCAAGAAAAACTGTATACAAGAAAACATGCAAGTGCTCCACCAATAAAAGCAAAAAGGGGAGACCAAAAATACAGAGCAGGAAAGATACTGACTAATAATATTGAAGTAAATCCCGCTCCTGAGGATATCCCAATAATCCCTGCTTCTGCTAAAGGGTTTCGTAATACAGCTTGTAAAAGAACACCTGAAACTGCTAATGCTGCCCCAGCAAAAGCCGCAATGATAATGCGCGGTATTCTGAGGTCTTTTATCACTTGGACCTCTTCATCTGTACCGCTTATCAAACCACGTACAAGGTCACCCATACTCACTTGAATACTGCCAGTCATTACCGAATAACATACAACACTAAACAAGAGAACACAGACAACTACAAAACTTAATAATCTCTTTGTCATGGCGAAACCTTCCTAATTAATAATAATGTTTTAAGGATAAAGCATTTCTACTAACTCATTCATCGCTTCCTCCACAGCTAAATTACCTGTTGTAGGAAACAATAATTCATCTAAATCGTACACACGATCATTTTGAACAGCGTTAAAGTGCTTCCAAATATCATTTGTTTGAAATTCTTCATTAAACATGTCTACGACTTCTTCAGGCATCCCATGGGCAGCTCTTAAAATCACATCGGGATTAGCTTGTTGTAAGTATTCAGTGTTAGAAGCCAAATACTCAACCTCTTCTCCTGACACGATATTCTCACCACCAGCCCGTTTGACTAAGTCCCCAATATAAGAGTGTTCTGTCGCCACTAAATAGCTTCCTGGAACACCTAATAATATGAGAACTGAAGGCGATTCCTCATCCTCTATCTCTGTTTCAATTAAAGTAAGTCTTTCTTCAATTGAAGAAACAAGAGCATCTGCTTGCTCCTCGCGATTAAATTTCTCTCCTAACATCTCAATTTCCTCAAGCATGTTACTTAAGCTTTGTAAATTTAAATAGGTCGCATTAAGATCAACAGCATCAAATGTTTCTTCAAGATCTGTCTGTAAGGTGGTAACTGAAATCACATCTGTAGGTTGTAATGACTTGATTAATTCCATATCAGGATTCATCGGGTTACCAACCTCTTGAAGTCCTACATAGCGTTCCGGGAGATCCTTATAGCTAGTTGGAATACCAACAAGTTCTATTTCCAGTGCATCAAATATTTCAGTAGCAGCTACCGTTGTGACCACAATGCGAATATCTTCTTCCTGAGAACCATTTTTTTTCAGTTTCTCATTTTCCATAACAGCTTGCTCATTACTTGAGCACCCAATTAAAAGGAGAAATAAACCACATGAAAAAAAACGCCATATACCTTTAACCATATTACTTCTCTCCTCTCTTCTTGAGCCAATCAGTCTCAGGCCTGATAAATGAATCTTCAATCAGTGCGTTTTCGTTCTTCTCCAACTGAGTGGTTGTTGCGTGAACCAGGACATGAGCGTCCGTTATCTCTCTCTTCTATTTTGACGCAGGTGTTTTACGGACGGTTATCTGTGAAAAATAGAAAGGAAGCCTTGATACGCTTATGATGCATATCAAGACTTGTTTAATAAGAGATGAGTTATCTCTCGTTAGAAAATCTCACTTATAATCAGATTCTGTCTCATCCGCTGCGATGTTTGCTTTTATCATGTGAAGAGGCACAACACGGAGACCCCCATGACCTTATATTCATTACAGCGTTCCGAGACGATATTTACGAATTAACCAAAAACCAGATCCTGCTATCAACGCGATGAGTAATCCGATTAAGGCTGGATCAGACGTTTTTGAATTAGGCTCCTGACCGTCCGAGGCAGTTCCGTTATCGTTAGGGTTTCGATTAAATGTCAAACCATCCTCTGTGTTGCCACTAGGATTGAATGAAAGACGTTCAGTTGACGTTTCGCCATTTCCTAGTCCGCCTGTACCTAGAGGGGTAATGCTGTCTACATCAAATGAAAATTGAACGACATACTTACCATCATATAAAATCGGTTCTTCAAAATAAACTTCTGTATAAGCATCTAGTAACTCATTTAAGTCAGAAACTAGGAATCTAACATCACGTGTATTAGATGCTTCATCAACACCTACAACTTGTGCATCAGTGAAAGTCCCGTTTTGACTTGTTTGGAATACTTTAATCCAATCACTGTGTGTTAAGGTAACCGTGACATAGGTGTCTCCGTCTTCAACTGATAATCTTGCAGGTTTAAGCGTGTAATCATCCATGACTGACACGTCATTTGTATTATTTTTTAATACAGTGAAATCAATTGTATACTCACCGTCTGATAGTCCTTCTTCTATATTCACACCCTGATTTGGACCATTAGGAGTGGAAGGAGTCACTGGTGTAGGAATGACTGGTGTTGGATTAGTCGGTGTGACCACATTCCCGTCACTGTCAGTGATACTTGATAAGTCAAAAGCGATTTGCACTTCATAATCATTATCATAGTTAATATCTGGTATAACTATGTGGGTGTATGCCGATGTCGCTTGTGATAAATCATCAACATCAAACCTGACTGTCCGTTTATCATTGTTTGTATCTATGTCTATAACTTCCGCATCTACATAAGTCCCGTTTTCATTCACTTGAAAAGTTTCAATCCAGTTACTGTGGTTGAGAGTCAGTTCAATTGCTTGCTCACCATTTTCTACAATAAGCGAAGCAGGTTTATCTGTATATTGATCCATAACTGATACGTCATTTGTATTATTTTTTAATACAGTAAAATCAATCGTATATGTGCCGTCATCTAACCCATTTGAAGGTGGTGTATTCTCTCCATCTTCTTCATTGGATAATTCAAACACACCGTACGTACTGAAATGGGAGACATTTGCCGTAACAGTAGAACCGGATGAATCAACTGATAATGGCTCAATCACTTCTTCTTTTTCACCTTCATCATTCACATAGACAACATATAAGTCGTTCCATTTCGCCACCTTATTAGTGTCTACTGCAAATGTTAAGGTGACGCCATCAGCGAATTCTGTCATTTCTCGATCGCCAGCTCTAACTGAAAAGTCATATAAATTACTAACGGCTTCCTCATTTAAGTTGCTATCTACTATTTTCTCAAATCCGAAGATAACTTGTTCTTCATTATTAAATTCCGATAATACGTTATCAATAGAGAAAATAGCGGTTACATCGTTTCCGATTGAAAAAGAGATATAACTATTAGAATCTAGTGATGCTAAAATATCCAAGCTCAGTTCAAATGATGAGACGTCACTGTGGACAATGTGATAGGTGTTGTTACCTTCGTCATAGGTAAAATTCCGCCTATCGCGAATAGCAAGTGAAAGCTTTCCATTCTCTCCAGTTACAATCTCTGGCGGAATAATCTCAGGTGTTGTAGGTTCCTCTGGTGTCTCGTCTATAGATGTCAAACTATCTTTATCAAAAGATAGTTGAACCGTATAATAATTATCATAATTTAACATTGGAATGACGACATGTGTATAGGCATCTAAAGACGCCTCTAAGTCAGTTACAGGAAATTTCACTACTCTTGTATTAGCGGCTGCATCTTCTGATACGACGTCAGCATCGATAAACTCCCCATCTTGTTTTGTCTGAAACAACGTTATCCAATCGCTGCTTGTTAACGTTAATTCAACATATATTCCAGAGTTAGTTACACTAACAACGGCGGGTTTCTCTGTGTAACCATCCATCACAGAAATATCAGTTGTTCCATCTTTTAGAACATTAAAATCTACTGTATAGTCGCCTACTTCTAAGTCATGATCATTACTTGACTCTTCTTCCTCAGGTTGATCGTCATCCACAACCGTTAATGAGTCTAAGTTAAAATCTAACCGGAATTTTTGTGTATTGCTGTAGTTAGCTGCTGGGACATACATATCTACCTCTGCATTTACCATTGTGTCCAAGTCTACATTTTCAAACTGGACGACACGTGAAAGAGTCGCTTCATCTTCACTAATAACAGCCCCGCTAACTAATTCGTCCTCAATATCAAATCGTAAATCAGTTATTAATTGACCAGGTTGTTCTATTACCGTTAATAGCAATGATGATTGACCATCTTCAACTATAAGTTTGGCGGGATTACCAAGATAGTTAGCCATCGCTGATGAACGTTCTTCCGTAGCATGAAGAGCTTCAAATTCCATCGTGTATGTGCCATTAGCCAAAGCCGTATCTTGATCTTGCTCTTCTTCTGGTACTTCCACAGATGGTTCTTCAACTTCTTTATCTTCTTCTGGAGCCGGGACTTCTTCACCATGATCTGGCTCTTCTTCTATCGAGTCATTATCTTCTGGAACGGTTCCATCGTTCTCCTCAGACTCCTCATCTGGAGATGTAGGTATTTCAGCTTCTGGCTCCTCCTTTGGGGTTTCAACATTCACTTCTGTTAAACTATCAGTATGAAATTGAAACTGCACGTTATACCAATTATCATAATTAATCATTGGTATAACGACATGCGTATAAGCATCTAGTTTTTCTGACAGATCCTCTACTGGAAAACGCACGACACGTGTATCAGCGTCAACATCTTCAGAAATGACTTCTGCATCTACAAAGTCGTCATTAACTTTTGTTTGAAATACTTTGATCCAATCACTATTCGTTAGCGTTACTTCAGCAGATATTCCATCGTCTGTCACAATAATTTTAGCTGGCTTTTCTGTATAGCCATCCATCACAGATCCATCTTCTGTTCCATCTTTTAATACAGTGAAATCAATACTATATTCACCGTTTAGCAATGAAGAGTCAGTTGTCGCTCCAGCTACTGATGGCAGTAGGGAAGCAAAAAGTATCATCCATATTGATAGAATACTTACTAATTTTCGCCATGTTTTATTCAAAGCATTCAACCCCTCTTTTAATTTGTACTTGAACTCGCTTTATTAAAGCGTGTAAAGGCTAGTACCGTTAGTGCAGCCAACATTAATGCTCCCCACAGGATGACATGATTATCACTAGTTTCAGGGTTTTCCGTAGAGCCACTCTCTGTATTGTTAGATATTTCACCATTAGTTGATGTGGTATTATCCGTTGTCACTTCAGTTTCATTGCTAGCTGATTCTGCTAAACTTACAGTTTGTAAACTATCTAAATCAAAAGAAAGTCTTATTGTATAATCATGGTCATAATCAATGTCCTCTACAGTCACATGGATCTTTGATTCAAGAGGTGTTGACAAGCTAGAAATCGGAAATTCTACCACTCTTTTATCCGCTGCTTCATCTGCGCTAATAACTGTAACATCTTGGAAACCACCATTGTTAGGGACTTTAAACTCAGTCACCCATGAACTATGGTTAATAGTCATTTGTGCTCTCATCTGACCATTAGCGACAGTAATTGTAGCTGGCTTCTCCCAGTAGTCGTTAGCCATTGAAGCGGAATCATTTTCTGCGTGTAACACTGTGTATTGAATGGTATATGTACCGTCAGCAAGCTGTTCATCAGCCATCGTTTTATTGGGAAATAACGACCAAGACAGGATACTCGTTATCATAACTAACACCGTAAAATAAAACATAACTGTTTTTTTATTTTTCAAAATTACTCTCCTCCATCCTTACAATAGTGATAGCAACAACGATATCGATATTGATAATCATTCTCATTATTGATTAAAAAATAAAGACCTCATGCTTTTTTCTACTAAACGATTCAACATTTGAACAATGAATTGATAATTTCTTCCTATCTCATATGCTTCACAATCATCTTATTGATTATCATTCTCAATTGAAATGAAAAATAAAATCCTATCTGTTTGAATAGGTAATCCCCCCTAAATCCCAATGTTAGAAAGAATAATAGATTGTTTCCACGAATTTATATTATCCCAAGTGATAATCATTGTCAATTAGAAATGTGATTTTCGTCACACCTTTTTTATAATAAACAAGCTATATAACATAGAAATAATTGTAAATATAACTATCTGTACTTATTTAAGGATAGAAGTTGATTACACCTACTTTCGACATAAAGCTAAGCTTCAATCAGTGGGAGTTTTCCTTCATCTCCCACTGATTGTTAGTTTAACTTATCGGACCTTTAGGGGCAGTTTATCCCCCACCTTAACTTTTCGTTCTTCTTGAGTTTTCAGGTGGGGGTTTTACTGCACCTTAAGAGTGGGATAAAACGAACCAAGTCAATTGGTGATTAACTGAATCAATCACTTTTAACAGTCTGAAGTAGTATTCAGCTCGGTTTTGAGTCGTGCCGATAACAATTATTTGATCGTCCAACACAGCTGATTCTTCCGATAATTTAAAATCGTAAACAGCGTTTTTCCGTAGTCTAGAAAGACAAAAGAGCTATCGTCCGTCATGCGATAAAAACGCTTATAAGCCAAATAACCGCGATCAAACACATATACGCGTTCTTTTAAATCTAAGTGACAAGAGGATAAAAAAATCTTTGATAAAAAGATGCTGATTCCCGCCTCTGGGATCGTGAAGATTCGCTCTTATCGTGGCTCAGGTTAAGAAGCCGATCTGAGAAATACGGAAAAAATGCTTTTAAATGGTCATTAGAAATGAAAATAGCTCAAATAGACGGAGAGTTTCCGCCTATTGACTTCGATAATCTGAAAATGTCTCGTTTTGCTTTGCATAGTCGGAAAATTTCCCCCTATATCCCCAAAAATGAGCTC
Organism: Bacillus sp. A301a_S52; assembly: GCA_024701455.1. Lineage (GTDB taxonomy): Bacteria > Bacillota > Bacilli > Bacillales > Salisediminibacteriaceae > Salipaludibacillus. Next base: position 3,012,457 of record JABXYP010000001.1, read on the forward strand.
TCTTCTGCATCTAACAGAAATATATCCGCTTATTTTACTCTCACTAATGACTCGATTATTGACAAGACTTCTTAATCTAAAGATATAGAGGTGAACAGTTTTATTAAAAAAAGTGAGTAAACGAGGTTTTTATTAATGATTATTATTTCACGTGTCCTTCTCGTCACTAATTAACGTTATCTAGTTATAATGTTCATTAAAGTTATGTTACGCAGAGAAAAAGTCCTTTAATTCAGGTAATCCCCCCCACCATTAATCGGGTATTATCTTTATTGGCTTTAAACAACTTGAACTATTAAACTGAAAATCAATGACATTTTTATGCAATGCTAGTGCACCTATATAGATTCTCTATTTTGAGGCGGGAATTTTTCAAACGATTATCTGTAATTTAAAAAACGGTGAATCACTGTTCACCGCTAATTCGTGTTACTCTTTATTGGTAGTTTTTATGCTTTATTGGAACATCTTTCAACATATATCCTACATTTCTAACAGTCTTTATATACAATGGATTTCTCCGGTTGGGCTCAATTTGTCTCCTTATACGACTCACGAAGACATCTATAATACGTTCATCATACGTTTGATCGTTAACTGTCAATGCCGTAATCAAGTGCTGTCTCGTAAAAGCCTTTCCTTTATTCTTCATAAGGAAAAACATGAGATCAAACTCTTTTCTAGTTAACTCAACAGGCTGTTTTCCTTTATAAAGTGTGAGATGAATGGGGTCAAGGACTAATTCACCGCTCCGATATTTTGCTTGTTTTAATTTGGAAGCCGCCTCTTCTTTTGTTTCATTTTCTAAGCAACAAAGCCGTCCTCGGCGCAACACTGCCTTGACTCTTGCAACGAGTTCTTTAAAGCGAAGTGGTTTTACCATGTAATCATCAGCACCTAATTCCATTCCAAGAACAGCTTCTATTTCATCTGATTGAGCTGAAATAAGCACGACCGGCAACCAATCATTTAATGTTTGTCTTAATTCTCGACACACATCAAGTCCACTAAGTTCGGGTAAATCCATGTCTAAAATAACGGCATCTGGTTTAAGACTGTTAATGATTTTTAACGCATCTTTTCCATTTGCCACAACCCATGTTTCATAACCATATGATTGGAAAATCTGTTGTATATCACTACGCGTTGATCGATCTTTTTCTGCTATTAAAATACGAGGTACCACCTTAGCCTCACTCATAGAATCAACAACTTTCTCACTGGTCTTAGTTTAGATCAAATCGTTGTCCATTAACTTCATAAACAATCCATTCAGCGATATTCGTCGAGTAATCAGCTATGCGTTCAATATATCTTGATATAAATGCCATCTGGGTAATATACTCTGGAGAATCATGACCTGAAATAGCCATTTTAAAAATGGATTGGACAAATTCTCCATAAGCCGCATCTATTTCATCATCCAATGCCGCAATAAGTTGAGCCTTTATAACATCTGAAGAACGATAGGCTGCAAGTACTTTTCTTAACATATCTTTGGCTTTTTCAGCCATAGCCATCAAGTCTTCCATATAGTGACTTACTTTATCTCTGTCTTCAATTCGCTTCGCAGCTTTCGCCATATCCACGGTTAGATCCCCCATGCGTTCTAAATCACTAGATACTTTGAGCGTCACGATAATTTTACGTAAATCAGATGCTACAGGTTGTTGCTTAGCAATAAGAAGAGTTGCTTTTTCATTTATCTCTAATTCCAATTCATTAATGTATTTGTCATTAGAAATAATATCATCAAATTTAGCTTCATCAGCATGTACAACAGCATCAAGTGTTGCTTCAAAAGCTTTTTCAACCATCGTACCCAAAAACATGATGTCTTCTTTTAACTCCGCTAAGTTTGTTTCAAACGTTTCCCGTGTAGGCATTTTTCTCGTTCCTCCTTAACCGAACCGCCCTGTAATGTAATCTTCAGTCCGTTTGTCATTTGGTGTTGAAAAAATGAGATCTGTTTCGTCATATTCAACCACTTCACCATTAAGAAAAAATGCTGTTCTATCAGAAATTCTTGCCGCTTGCTGCATATTATGCGTGACTATAATGATGGAATAATTTTTCTTTAAATCTTGTACAAGTTCTTCTACTTTTAGGGTGGACTTAGGGTCAAGTGCTGATGTCGGTTCATCCATTAATATAACGTCTGGTTCAATTGCAAGACATCTTGCTATACACAAACGTTGTTGTTGTCCTCCAGAAAGTCCATAGGCGTTCTCATTTAAACGATCTTTAACTTCTTCCCAAATGGCTGCACCTTTTAAACTTTGTTCGACAATCTGTTTAAGTAATTTTTTGTCTCGAATCCCATGAATTCGTGGGCCGTATGCCACATTATCAAAGATAGATTTTGGAAAGGGATTCGGTTTTTGAAAAACCATCCCCACTCTTGTTCTCAGTTGCTCTACTCGGTATGAGTGTTGAAAGATATTGTCTCCTCTATAGAGAATCTCTCCTGACACTTTTACACTTGAAACTAGTTCCACCATTCTGTTTAACGTTTTAATATATGTGGATTTTCCGCAACCTGATGGGCCAATAATAGCTGTAATATCATTTTCCTTAATGGGAAGGTTTATATTTTTGAGTGCATGTGTGTCTCCATACCACAAATTAAGTCCTCTCGTATTAAAAACGAGTTTTTTGTCCCTAGCGGAGCCTTCTTTTATCTGGTCATCTGTCTCTGTCTGCTCATCTATCACTTGGTTTAATACCATACTAAGTTCTCCTCCTTCTAATATCTTTTTTGAAACTTATTTCTTATAATGATTGCCGTCGAATTTAATAGGATAAGGACTACTAGCAAAACAACAATGGTAGCTGCAGCGAGGTTAGCATATTCATCCACCATAACTGAATCTAACGTCCAATAATATATTTGCATTGGTAAGGCGGTAAAGTTATCACTGATACTGGATGGAATCGGTATTAGCAATGCAGGAATACCGATAACAACTAAAGGGGCTGTTTCTCCAATTGCCCGGGAGAGTGCTAAAATAACCCCTGTTAAAATACCCGGTAATGAGGCTGGTAGTACCACATTTTTTACGGTCTGCCATTTTGTTGCCCCCATGCCGTAAGAAGCTTCCCGCAAAAAACTTGGAACCGATCGAATCGCTTCTTGGGCTGACACTACAACGATTGGAAGGACAAGGAGAGCCATTGTCAGACCACCTGCGATTATACTAGTACCGAATCCAAATAACCGCACGAAAATAGTTAAGCCTAAGATGCCAAATACAATTGAAGGAACACCGGCCAAATTACTAATATTAGTTTGAATAAATGAATGTAATTTCCCTCGTTTTGCATACTCTTCTAAATAAATGGCTGTTCCCACTCCTAATATCATCGTCACAGGTCCAACAATAAGCATAAGCCACAGTGTCCCTACAATAGCTCCTTTAATCCCTGCTCGCTCTGGTGCTGTTGATAATTTATTAGTTAGAAAGTCAAAATTTATCCATCCAATACTATCTATAGCTACTCGATAAACAAGAATAGCTAATATGACGAGCCCAAACAATGTTGCTGATAGAAAGATATATTTAACAGCCTTATTCATGAGCAAACGTTTGGACATTTTTTTTTCGACTGCTGATAAATCGATGTATTTCATGAATTAATAGACCTCCCTAAACCTGCTGCTAATATACCTTGCTAGCATATTCATTAGCAGTGTGAATACAAATAGCGTCATGGCAACTGCATAAAGACTGTAATATATTGTGGTTCCAGTGGCTGCATCACCACTCGTAATTTCTACAATGTAAGCTGTCATCGTTTGCATTGACTGCGTCACATCGAATGTGAAATTTTTAGAGCTACCACTGGCAATTGTCACGATCATCGTTTCTCCAATAGCTCTGGAAATCCCTAACACGAATGACGCAATAATTCCGGAAATTGCAGCAGGAATAACAACACGGAAAGTAACTTCGAGCTGTGTAGCTCCAAGTGCTTTAGCGCCTTCTCTCATAGCATTTGGTACTGAGTTCATCGCATCTTCTGAGAGAGAAGCTACCATTGGAATAATCATAATTCCCATCACTATACCAGGACTGAGCGCATTTGTAGCAGATAAACCTGGGATGATTTCTCTCAATACTGGTGTAACAAATGTAAATGCAAAAAAACCATACACAATTGTTGGTATTCCTGCTAAAACTTCAATGAGGGGTTTTAACACTTTTCTCGTCGTGCTTGATGCATATTCACTCAAATACACAGCAGTCGTCAACCCTACTGGAATCGCTACTAACATTGCAATGAGTGTTGTCATAAAAGTCCCCATGACTAATGGCAAAATACTGAATTGAGGATCTACAGGACTTAAAGGTTTTAACACTGTCCCTGAGAAAAATTCAATGAATGACACTTCTCTAAAAAATAAAACTGTTTCAAATATAAGTGTAAACACAATTCCTATCGTTGTTAGAACAGAAATGAATGCTGCTAAAAATAACAAAGAGGGAATAATTTTTTCAATGATTGACGTTGTTTTTGTACGTTTTTTTTTATATTGAATGATGTCTTTTATGCTCTCATGCTGAGCCATCTTAATGCCCCTTTCACTCACGTCATGCTTATTAATCACTATTAGAACCCTTTTCACCCTTAAATTTCATTAGACAAAGCCGTTTTTTAAGGATAGAGATGAGAGTGTTTTCTACTCTCATCTCTGTTATACATATTAGTTAATTGCTTGAATGTCGTTAATATAGCCCTCTAGCTCTTCCTCTGGGAGAGGTGCGAATCCTGTTTCTTCAGCAAACTGATTGGCTACTGTAAACACATATTCAGCAAAATCTTTTACTTCAGCTTTTTCACGTGCTGAGTTATAGCTCAAGTTTGTAAAAACTGGACGAGTGAACGATGCATAATCACCATCTTCTGCAATAGTTTCAAGTGAAGGTGAAACAGGACCGTCTCCAAAATCAACCGCTACCGCTTGGAGGTCATCTGTATTGTTCGCATAATAGCCATATCCAAAAAACCCGATGCCATGCTCATCTTCAGAAATTAAATTAACAAGTGTTGAGTACTCTTGTTGCAAATTAATCGTATCTACTAAGTCTTGCTCTTCAATAATTTCTTCCACAAAAAATTCATGTGTACCATGATTTTCATTTGGTCCGTAAAAGTTTACTGGCTCATTCGGCCAATCGGAACGAATATCAGACCACATTACATTATCATCATCTGCATAATTTCCTGTGACGAACATAGTTTTAATTTCTTCTTCCGTCATGTCAGAAGCCCAATCATTATCAGGATGTATGACGATCGTTAACCCATCTAATGCCACTTTGAATTCCTGTGTTTCAATCCCGTTTTCTTCAAGTTCAGCAAGCTCTTCTTCTCTAATTTCCCGAGAGGCATTCGATAAATCTGTTTCGCCAGCTACAAATCGGCTCATTCCAGCACTTGTTCCGCCGCGACTCACTTCCACACTGACGCCTTCTTGTTCTTCTACCATATACTCTTCTGCTATTCTAGACATTAAAGGATATACCGTTCCAGAACCGTCAATAATAACTGTTCCAGACAACTCTTCAGATGACGAATCATTGTTATTAGTATTACTTGAATTAGTGTTGCTGTCTCCCCCTGCCGTGTTTTCGTTACCACCGCAGGCTGCAGTGACTACCATAAGCCCTGCCATTAAAAATGATAAGCTGTACTTTTTCAATTTCAACTTCCTCCTCTTAACGAGACTAGTATGTTATGATCGCTTGACCACAATTAAAGTATAAGTTTCATATATTAAGGAAGATTGAATAGTAAGTAAATGCTTTGTAAAGTGTTTGTAAAGGTTGTGGATAAAGAAGCACCACTAGCGTCGCTTTGGACACTAGTGGTGTTTCTCTATCTGCACGAGATTTAATTTGAATAATATTGTAATTCTATTATAAGTGAAAAACAGCTCCTGAAGAGGCAAGGTGAACCTCCCTACCATAACCTCTTTGTACTTCTGATTTAAGTTGATGATGGAACCCAAAGTGGGGTAAATGGCTTAGAAGCACAGACTGAGCTTGTGACGCTGTCGCTAGTTTAGCTACTTCTTCACTCGTCATATGCCCAAATTTACAGCCATCTTGACCAGCGTAAAAGCTTGTTTCAGCAATCAATAAATTAGCTTTTTCAGCAAAAGGAATAAGCGCTTCTTCAAATGCCGTATCAGCTGTATACACAAGCACCTTATTTGTAAGTTGACTTTCTACCTTCATCGCATAACACATGACAGGATGCACAGTTTTTTGAAAACTTATCTTGAGTGGTCCTATAATTAGAGCCGTTGATTCGTTATAAGCGACTACAGATGTATAAGTGTCGCTCCCTAATGAATCAAATGCTTCCTTATCATGGTTGTGAGCAAAAATTTGTAGCGGTCTATCTGTTTTTTCTAAGTTTATGTCAACGATGCGACTGTAGGTTAACACACCTAAATCTGCCATATGATCATGATGGTAATGACTTAAAATGACAGCATCTAACTCTTTTAGTTCAATTTTGTTTTGTAATTGAGCAACCGCTCCACTGCCACAATCAAGTAACACTTTAGTCTCTCCCTCTTCTATAAGAAAAGAGCTCGTTGCTTCATTGGCTTCAGGATACGCCCCCCAATAGCCTATAACAGTTACTTTCACCTCAATTACCTCCTTCTATGATACCCTCGTTATTAAGCTATGGCGTTCAATATCAATACATCTTTCAAATTACTATTAAGTTTAGCAATTCGTTCATGTCTACATACTAAACGACAGTGATTTTTATAATGAAGTTGCAGACTTGCTATATTATCTGGAAATATCCCGATTGTAGTGTCTTAGATACGTTCCTTTTCAGTTTACTTAATGATGTTCGTTCAAAAGGACTGAACCAATGTCTTGTCCTCTTTCACTCACTTTCATAGATATACTCACTTTCATCACTCCCTCATAAAACACATCGGCTAGACACTAGCGTTAAAGATACCCATCCTATAACCATCTTACCAGTGACCATTACTAAACGATAGTTAGACAAAAATGAAGAATCCTAGTATTTTCCATGTAGGTGCTTCATTTTTAAAGATAGCTATTTTGGGAAACGATCCCTTCTTCATAGATCGCTTTTACTTATGTCCAATGTTCACCAGTTATCTCAATTATATCTCCACCAATGGTGTGCCTCCATGGATATGTAAAGTTTAAAAATATTATTGCAAATTTACGTATAAAACGCCCCTTCACTCAGTGAGAGTTTAGTTAATCAGGACATTAACATCCGTTATCTTCCGCCTAAATAGCGTTGCCTCTTCTCACTATTTTGAGCTGAGAAGTGGTTTACGGATGCTGGCTGTAATAACACTTACCATATTTATGCTTTTTTCACTATTATCCCGAAATCTAGTTCGTCATTGCAAACAAAAAAGCTCTGACGATTATTGTTTCAATAATCATCAGAGCTTTAATTTTATGCTTCCTGTACTTCTGGATACACACTTACACGTTTACGATCACGGCCAACGCGTTCAAACTTAACAACGCCATCAACTTTCGCAAACAATGTGTCGTCTCCACCTTTTCCAACGTTCACGCCTGGATAAATTTTAGTGCCGCGTTGACGTACTAAAATGGATCCACCAGTAACAGATTGTCCGTCACCGCGTTTTGTACCTAAACGTTTGGAAATAGAGTCACGACCGTTTTTTGTACTACCTACCCCTTTTTTCTGGGCAAAAAATTGAAGGTCTAATTTTAAGAACATGGTCTTCACCTCCTGTGTTTATGAATCAATACGTATAAATTGGCTATACTGGTCCTCAATTGTTTTCAAAGAGACAAGCATACCATTTAACAGCAATTGTACTTTCTCAAACGTGTCATGATTTAACCCTTTAGGAACACGACAGCGGAGAAAGCCTCCGTCATCTTTTGTTTCAACCATCATCTTTGTATTACAAAGATCGGCAATAGCATTCACTGCTCCAAAAGAAACAGCTGACACACCTGCACAGACGAGATCATATCCATAAGGACCTGATTCCGCATGGCCTTTCATCGTAAATGTATGGATCGTTCCATCGTCATTCCGGTTAAATGTTACATGAATCATCGGCCTACACCTTAAGCATTAATCTTGTCGATTATCACTTTTGTGTATGGCTGACGGTGACCTTGCTTACGACGGTAGTTCTTTTTAGCTTTATATTTGAAGACAGTGATTTTTTTCGCACGGTCATGTTTCTCTACCTTTGCAGTCACTGTAGCTCCATCAATAAGGGGAGCTCCTACTTTCGTCTCATCTCCTCCAACGAGAAGAACACGGTCAAAAGTTACTGTATCACCTTCAGCTACGTCAATCTTTTCAACGTAAACTTCTTGTCCTTCAGTTACTTTTACTTGCTTTCCACCAGTTTCAATAATTGCGTACATATGCGCACCTCCTTCAATACTCAGACTCGCCATCACAGGTGCACATTCCGTGCTTCAAACCTGATCTGTGCGGTTGCAGTTCTTTGGGCGCAACCAAACAACTAACAAAGGAAATCATACCATAATGTAAAATGGCATGTCAATACTCCCATTATGATCCATTATACTTTCCTTTTTTATACCTTTTTACTCCAAAAATCCCTTGCCTCTTGCTCTTCCCCTTCAAATCGAATCTCAAAGCCTGATTCTGTAACAGCATTTAGAAAAATACGTTTAGAAAGAACCTTCTCCAACCACTTTAGGCGACGCTTACCTTTATGTAAGAATAATGCTAACGTGCCTTTATGAATATCCACTACAAAGGCAGCAGCCTCAGAATTACGAAAAGCAAAAAGTGCTTCCTCTAACTCTGCTGCTACTTCAGCTTCACTTTTTACTAAGCCTTTCCCGTCACATACTTTACAATTCGAATAGATTATTTCATGTATCGATTTACGTGTTTTCTTTCGTGTCATTTCTAACAACCCTAATTGGGTAAAACCAAGCACATTGGTAATCGTCCGGTCAGGTTTAAGCGCATTTTTTAATGCATACATAACTTCCTGTCTATCCTTATCTAATGGCATATCGATAAAATCGATTAATATAATGCCGCCGATATCTCTCAATCTAAGCTGTTGCGCAATCGTTGAGACAGCATCCAGATTAGTTTTTTTCGCCGTATCACTTAATCCTTGTTTACTTGTAAATTTTGCGGAGTTTACATCAATGACTGTCATGGCCTCCGTATAATCAATGTGAAGCGATCCTCCATTTTTCAACCATAAAAATGAAGAGAGTGTCTTATCTAACACTTTATCCAAATCAAAATAAGAAAAAAGGTTTTCTTTCCCTTGATACAAGGTGACTTTATCCTTTTCATCAGAAGGTAAGCTAGCTGTCAGTTCTTTATAATCATTTACATCATCCACAACAAATTCGGTATCTTCACGGTCGATAAAATCTCTAATCACGCGCCTTGTAACGGAGGTACTATCATACAAAATTGTTGTTCCACCATGTAATTGAGCTTTTCTCATTGTGGTGGTAAATTGATCTCTCAAAAACGCCAGTTCTGCTTTCAGTTTGACAGTAGATGCTTTTGCAGCACTTGTTCGAAAAATAATACCTTCTTGATTTTCAAGATAATTTTGAGCGATCTCTCGTAACTGTTCACGTTCCTCTTCTTGATTAATTTTCTTAGAAATTGCAATGTAATCACCAAACGGTAAATACACAAGGTATTTCCCAGGAAATGATAACTGTTCAGTAAGTTTCGCCCCTTTTGTTCCTAACTCTTCTTTCTTAACTTGAACAACAATGGATTGTCCCTGCTTTATTAAAGAGGTGATTGGTTTCGGTTTATTTTCTTCTTGCTGAAAACTAATTAATTCTTTCTTTAATAAAAATCCGTTTTTTTCCGATCCGATATTAACAAAGGCCGCATCCATGCCCGGCAAAATCGTTTCGACTTTTCCTTTAATAATGATACCTGGCTTCAGTAAATCTGTCTTCCCTTCAAAAAGCCATTCGACGACGTTCCCGTACTCAATCACTGCACCTCTAACATCCTCGAACCGTCGGTGCAACACAATTTGTCTCACAATTCATTACTCCAATCTGTTTCGTCCCTCTATTATTCACATATTTCATGAACTCCCAGTAAGTTAATTCGTTCGTTGTTCCTAAAGGGTTTCAAAGACCTTCACCCTATCAGTCATTATATCTCTTTTATTATAAATGCTAATATAAGTTATTGCCAATAACATTAGCCCTTACTATTTAAGAAGGGCTAATGGAAGGGCTTTTTGTTGGCTGTCAAAAAAAGCTTGAAGGACGAGCTTTTCATTTACATATTTTTCACCTTTCTTGGTTCTCAATAAGAAGGTTACTTTTTTTTCTCGGCAAATTTCTTTTACAGCTTGAGACACTGTGATACTCGGATGAACAGGAATGGTTTTTTTCTCTTTATTATTTAGTTGCAACCGCTGTCTCTCTAATAAGAAACGGAGAAAATGATAATGCCGTTGCCTCCATTCTAAATATTGGTGCAACCATAAAAAACATACAATGACAACTAAATTTAGATGAAATGGTAAGATAATAAATGCTATAAACGTTATAATCGTTAACGTAATTAAGGAAAGAATAGTCGTCAAATGATACGACTTTTGAAAGGAAAGAAAATAGCTCTGTAATGTAAAAAGTAGTTTCCCACCATCTAGCGGTAAGATCGGCAGTAAATTAAATAGTAAAATAGAGATGTTATGAAATAAAAATAGTTGATGATCTGTCTCAGACCAAATAGGTGTACCTGATAAATACATGCTCGCACAAATCATCCATAGATGCTGCAAAGGCCCATTAAGAGTCACAAAAAATTCTTCTTTAACAGGGCGATTCCCATACTCCTCTATTTCAGCCATTCCGCCGAACGGCATTAGCTCAATTTTACGAATACGCCATCCATAATAGTTTGCAGTACAAGCATGTCCTAATTCATGAACAAGTATAATGAATAAAAGCATGAGAATTTCTTTAAATAATCCTGCCATTCCGCCAATACCTAAGACAGCCCATAGTAGAGGGTGAATTTTTATTAAACGTAATAAACTAATCAACGGAAATCACGTCAACCGGATCTATAAAAACATCCCCTTCTTTTAATGCGAAATAGTAAATTCCTGTATCTTCATCTTCGGCATGTGAGGATACGCTTGCTAGAACATCTCCACTGTCTACATGATCATATAGATTCACATAAATGTCCTCAAGCATACCATACCATGATTCACCTCCGTCATAGTGACTTACAACAACAATCTGCCCCCATTCATGTTCCTTATCTTCACCAATATATCTAACAACACCACTTCTTACTGCTTCAACGGCTTCTTCTAAATCTGTTTCAACATAAATCCCTCGGCCATTTTGCTCAAATGTCTCTTTTATCGTCCCTGTTGCTGGTAAGGCATATTGATTTGGAACCTGTTCTTCTAAATCACCTGGTGCCACTGCTTCCATTTGGCTAGGAAAAAGAGCTACTGGACGTCCAAATAAATCTTCGTACCAAAGAGCAACACGTTCGAATTGAAACTCTTCTTTAAATTGACGTTCCACAAAATGTCTTACTTGATCTAAAGCTGGTGTACTTGTTTGCATAAGAATCCCGATTGCTAGAAAAAAACAAATACCAGCTAGCATTTGCATTATGAAAGCATCCCTATTAAAGAAAGGTTCCGTCCTTGGCTTTTGAAGTGATCTATCTTTCACCGTATCAAATGAATAGATGGTGTCTTCTCGTTCTTCATCGTGTTTCATCTCCCACAATGATTGACCTTCACTTCGCATTCTCTGGACAGACTTATAGGGACGTTTTTTATCTTGTCGTTTGCGTCTCCTAGCCTCCATTTTTCTTTTTAACTTTGCAACTCTATCATTCATATACTCCCCATCCTTGTCCAATGGTATCGTCCTAGTTTATCTTATGCTCGTCCAATTCTAGATAGAACTTTATTAATCACTAACCTCTCCCATACGGTTAATTATTTCACCCGCTTTCTCAAAGCATATATAAGCGAACCATACAATCCTGTCATATCTTTAAGGTAATCCCGATATATAATCTTATAACAACAATAGGAAACTTAATCACTACGAGATGGAATTTTTTCTACCTATTATTCAAAAAGAGCTCACTTAGTCATCCTTGATCATTGTGTTGTAAAAGAAAGTTTTGCGCATTATTTATCACTTGAATTATGGATGATTTAACCGAATTATGCGTTCATTAGCTCTTGTTTTTGACATACCTATCCTTAAAATGAACAAGAGCTTACTTTTATAAGTATTTATTTCTTGATAATCTGCTAATAAAAAAAGCCCCCTTCTCTATAGCAGAAGGAGGTAAAAATTATTTATAAGGGGTGCTAACTAACATATTCAAATGACTATAACATGTGACACACTATTATTATAGTTATCTCTTTTTTAAAAATTTTCTACAACTCGCTATACAACGAAAGCAGTAATTTATCCTCGGATGCCAAGGAATTTCTTCACTCGTGTCAGCATTCCTTTATCATCTTCTAGAGACATAAGAGGGACTGTTTCTCCTGTAATTCGTCGACCAATATTTCGATAAGCTATTGCTGCCTTACTTTTCGGGTCTAATGCAATAGGCTCTCCGCTATTAGAGGATTTGATAACATCATCGTCGTCAACGACAATACCTAATAAATCAATCGCTAATATTGAGACTAGCTCTTCTACATCCATCGCTTCCCCATTTTTCATCATATGGTTTCTAATACGGTTTATCACGAGTTTTGGTGGAGAAATATTTTCTTCTTTTTCAAGTAAACCGATAATTCGATCCGCATCACGGACAGATGAAATTTCAGGAGTCGTGACTACAATTGCTTTATCGGCCCCAGCTACAGCATTTTTATATCCTTGTTCAATCCCCGCTGGACAGTCAATCAAAATATAATCATAATCTTGCTTTAATTCGTCAATTAATTCTTTCATTTGTTCTGGTTCCACTGCCGATTTATCTTTTGTTTGAGCAGCTGGAAGGAGAAATAGACAATCAAACCGTTTGTCCTTTATTAACGCCTGTTGAAGTCGGCAATTACCGTCAATGACATCGACGAGGTCATATATTATCCTGTTTTCTAGACCCATTACGACATCAAGGTTTCTTAAACCAATATCTGTGTCGACTAAGCAAACTTTTTTACCTGACAAAGCTAATGCTGTCCCGATATTGGCAGTGGTAGTCGTTTTTCCAACACCGCCTTTACCTGACGTTACAACTATGGCTTCTCCCACATTATTCTCCCCTTTCTAACACCCGGTTTAACAACTGTATAATTAACACCCTTTTAGTAAAGTGCTTTAACATAATTCTGTTGCCAGCTGCGGTCTTATTTTCGACAATTTATGAAGTTTTTCAAGTATTATCTCTTCATTTTCATTGAGATAAGCACACTCCATCATTTGTTGTTCAAACAGCTGCTCTGACTCCTCAGGTGAACGTCTAACAACAGATGCTATTCGGAGCTGCGAAGGTGTCATTTCAGAAGCACAAATAACCGCTTCTTTATTCCCGTTACTTCCAGCATGGGCAATTCCTTTTAATTTGCCCAATATGTAGATATTCCCCGTAGCTTTGACTGTTGCCCCAGGGTTTACATCACCAATAATAAGAAGATCCCCCTGCAACTCAACAACTTGTCCAGATCGAACGATTCTAGCTACTTTAGTCATTTGTTTTTCTTTTACAAGATGCTCAGCTTCCGCTTTAGAAATCACATCTGATTCTATATCTTCTACCTTAATGTGCATTTCTTCTGAGAATAAAGACTCCAGTTCTTTAAGCTCTATGTCCTCCAAATAACGCTTCCCAATAACGAGCTTCGCTTTTACAGCTCCCTGTGATTCTCTAGAAGGTTGTGGGCGATCAGACAGCGTTTCTTTCAGAGCATTCTTTAGTGTGTCCATCGAGCATTGGTCATCCAGAATAAATGTCAGGCCATCTTTAGTCCCTTTGATAATGACATATTGGTTTTTTTTTTGATTTGTTTTCATGACTTAAATCCTCACCTCACATAGGCGATTATAACAAAAGAAAAGCCTATCTTTTTTTAGAAGAGATTTTTATTAAATTGACTATATAGAAACACTCTTCCCTGGATACCAATATTATCAACTGTTTTTTTATCTTAAAACTCTATCGGCTTCAAAAGTCTTTGGATCTAGCGCTTACTGAATTTCCGAATCAACCTTCTGACACCAGAGCTTTACTGGATAAGCCACGATGGTCAATACGATTAAATTCATAATAAGTGTAGGAATAAAACGAACAGTTAGAAAAGTATCGTTTGACATGTCAGTAATCCCTAAAAGAGTCATCATACCAAACACATAATATTCTAACAAAGCCACACCTGAAATAACCGTTAAAATTGTGATTGCTAAATTGTTTTTAACAAACGGGAGAGAAATCGATAAGACATACGCAATTAATCCCATCCCAAATGCATAGACACCTAGTACAGAAGAGTAAACAATATCATACAAGACACCAAAAATAATACCGTGTAATAGTCCATAGCCTCGGCCCCGGTAGATTCCCATCAACAATATAAGCATAAACATCCACCGAGGGATCAACTCATAAGGGAAACCGTAAAAATCTGGAGCGAAAACTTGATAAATTGTACCTTCAAATATGAAAAGAATGAACAATGATATAAATAAAGAGTACCTAACGATCATGAGTCATCGTCCTCTAAATCGGGATTAATCGTTTCGTCCAATGTATCTGCGCCACGTTCCACTACCATAACATAATCTAAATGAGAGAAATTTGCTGAGGGTTCCACATATGCTATTTGTGTTAAGCCAAATTCATCTGTATCGTACTCTACAATCTCACCGATTTGGAGGCCTTGAGGGAAAACCCCACCTAACCCAGAAGTGGACACTGTTTGTCCAGTTTCCAGTTCAGCTTCCATATCAATCTTTGTAAACCGTAAATAACCAGTTTCCTCATCCATACCTTCAATGAAGCCATACACAGTCTCATCGTCTGTATCGACCATGGCTGATATCCGATTTGTAATATCTTGATCACTGAGAAGGCGAATTGTAGAAGAAAATTGCGACACCTGATCAATTTTACCAATCAAACCTTCAGATGTAATAACCGCCATGTTTTCCTCTAGACCATCCTGAGCTCCTTTATTAATTCCAACCTGCTCGTTCCAACGGTCTGGAGAACGGTGAATAACAATTGCTGATCGAACAGTGTAGCTCATTAAATCAGGATCATCCTGCAAATCAACAGCTGCTTCTAATTCTTCATTTCGACGTTGCAGCTGGCTTAACTCTACTTGCAATGACGCATATTCATCTAAATGCGATTTTAATAGTTGATTTTCTTCATACAAATTTCTCATATCACTCACGTTGTCAAAGAAACCCGCTGCGAAATGAGCGGGTCTAGAGAAGGCAGACTGGAGAGAACCGACTGTATCGGCTACAAACTGCTCTGGCCATGAAAGACTCCTGCGATCACTCATAGAGTAACCGATTAATGCTACTAGTATGATCATACAAACTAATAATACAATGAGTCGCTTATTAGAAAAAAAAGACATGGGCGACACCTACTATCCTTTTCGGTTTGAACGGACAGAAATTCCAGCTTTTGAACGGAATAAATGAAGGTTCTCTAATGCTTTACCAGTCCCTATAGCCACACAGTCTAATGGATCCTCTGAAACGAGTACTGGCATATTTGTTTCCTCTGACAGCACTTTATCAAGATTACTTAATAGTGCCCCTCCACCTGTTAACACAATGCCTCTATCCATGATATCTGCTGCAAGTTCCGGTGGTGACTGTTCCAGCGTATCTTTTACAGCCTGAATAATTTGTGTCACTGTATCTTCTAGAGCTTCTGTAATCTCTTGTGCGTTTACGGAAATTGTTTTTGGCAATCCTGACACGAGATCGCGTCCACGTATGTCCATTTCATCGTGAATTTCTGGAGAACCAGCAGCCCCTACTTCAAATTTAATAGCTTCAGCGGTTCGTTCACCGATCATGAGACTATAGGTTTTTTTAATATATTGAACGATTGCATCATCCATTTCATCCCCTGCTACGCGTACAGATTGACTTGTCACAATTCCTCCGAGAGAAATAATAGCTACTTCTGTCGTACCACCGCCGATATCAACAATCATACTCCCCGTGGGCTCCCAAACAGGTAAATTAGCTCCGATTGCTGCAGCAAATGGCTCTTCAATCGTATAAGCTTCTTTCGCTCCTGCTTGCTTTGTAGCATCTTCTACCGCACGTTTTTCTACAGCTGTAATACCTGATGGTACACAAACCATTACATTAGGTTTCTTCGTGAAAATAGAGCGATTTCTAAGGGCTTGCTGAATAAAATATTTCATCATCGTTGCCGTTGTATCGAAATCAGCAATAACGCCATCTTTCATCGGTCTAATAGCCACAATATTTCCAGGCGTTCTCCCGATCATGTTTTTTGCGTCATTCCCAACTGCTTCTATCGAACCTGTATCTGAACGAATCGCCACGACGGACGGTTCACGTAAAATAACACCTTTTCCTTTAACATAAACAAGCGTATTAGCTGTTCCTAAATCAATTCCTAAATCTTTAGAAAATCCTGCAAACATCTATGTAATCTCCCTTCATCTTATGAAACTAAAACATTCTCTTTATGATATAATGCTTCCACTTGTAATCATTCATGTAAAGCTCATAAATTTAATTATACTCAATCTTTACAATAATGAGTAGCTTTTTAAAATACTTCACATAAAAAACCTCATTTTATCCTAACATAACAAGGGCGGCATGTACATAAGACAAATACTCGATCCATATCCTTTTTTAAAAAATGGTCTCATCTAAATGGAGTGAAGGTAAAAGAGTTTGGTCAAAGGATTCATCCATTATTATGTTCTTTTCACGACATACAAGAGCGGGGAATAAATCCAGATTCATTTATGGTTTAATATGGAAGGTGAAGTGTAGTTAAAGAAGACAATATAGGAGGATTCCTGGTTAATTTTTTCTGATTAGACATATCCTTTTTCTTTTAACGAATAGAAACGTCTGTCACCGATAATAACATGATCGAGCAAAGCAATTCCAAGCATTTTTCCGGACTCCACTAATCGCTGTGTTACTTCGATATCCTGTTGGCTTGGCTCAGGGTCTCCAGATGGATGATTATGAAGGCAAACGATCGAAGCAGCTGAAAATCGAAAAGCTTCTCTAAAAATTTCACGGGGATGAACAATCGAGGCATTCAAACTACCAATAAAAATTGTTTCTTTATGAAGGACTTGATTTTTTGTATTTAAGTAAAGGACGACGAAATGCTCTTGATTAAGCTGTCGCATTTCATCCATCATGTATTGTGCCACATCTTCAGGAGATCGGATCACATAACGCTCTTCAGACGTAAATTGGTAGACTCGTTTTCCTAATTCAAGAGCGGCTAATAGCTGAATGGCTTTAGCTTCACCAATTCCTTTTATAGCTGTTAATTCTTTTACTTGTGCTTCCTTAAAAAGAGTTAAACCGTTAAAATGCTGAATAACACGTGTAGACAATTGCAGGACGGACTCAGATTTCGTCCCTGATCGAAGAAGCAGTGCAATCAGCTCCTGATTCGATAACGCTTCCGCTCCATCTCTTAACATTCTCTCTCGTGGCCTTTCACTTTTTGGAACATCTCTTATCATAAATGATGACGTCATAAAGAACCTCCTTTAAACTTAATCATGCTAATTATTTCTTTTGGTATATTTGAAATTCTTTTAATACTTGAACAACTTTAGCGATCGGTAACCCAACTACCGTAAAATAATCACCTTCAATTTTTTTCACTAAGGTAGCTCCTAAACCTTGAATACCATACGCACCTGCCTTATCAAATGGCTCACCACTCTCTACATATAGCTCAATTTCCTCGTGTGTTAAGGCATAAAAATGTACGATCGTTTCCTCATAAAAAGATACGGTATTTTCATAAGAGTTTATTGTCACACCTGTTACAACAGAGTGGCTAGCGCCCGAAAGAAGCTGAAGCATGTCATAAGCTTCCTGTACATCAAAGGGCTTCTCAAGAATGCTGTCTTGGGCAACAACAATGGTATCGGCACCGAGAACGACACTTTCGGGGTGCCGTTTAAAAATCTCATCAGCTTTTTGCTTTGACAAAGACATAGCAATCTCAGCAGGAGAAAGGGTCTTATCAACTATTTCTTCTACGGAGCTTGGCACGACAGTAAAAGGAATGTTTACTTGCTCTAAAAGCTGGCGTCTTCGAGGTGATTGTGAAGCTAAAATAACTGATCTCATAGTCAATGATTCCTTTCTTTTATAAAGCTAAGCTTCAATCAGTGGGAGTTATCGTTCTTCTCCCACTGATTGATAGTTGATCTTAGCGCCCGTTATCTCTCGCCTAAATAGAGTTAGCTCTCCTAACTATTTTGAGGAGGGAGTTTGACGGACGATTTGACTATAAACCTATATCCGTTAGTAATCGCTTAACTATTAGTCCATTTCACAAAACAGTTAAACGATGTAAAATATGTTCCTTGCTTCCTTCACCTAAAAAATTCACTAAAAGAAAGATAAGAGGAAAACAAAACCTTACGCGTTATATTTTCCTCTCATAAGAATGATTTTAATCTTAAATATCCTGGCCGAAAATCAAGTCCGGAGCTGCGATTCCCGGGTTTGTCATCTCTTTCGGGTCCAGAATTCTGTTTAGCTCCTCTTCCGTTAAAATACCTTTTTCAAGACATATGTCCCTAACTGGTCGCCTTGAGGTAATCGCTTCTTTCGCAATACGTGCAGCTGTTTCATAACCTACATGTGGATTAATCGCTGTGATAATACCGACACTATTTTCTACGAGATCTCGGCATCGTTCAATATTTGCTTCAATGCCATCTACGGCAAACTCTTTAAAAACATGGATACCATTTTTAAGAATAGAGAATGATTGCAATAAATTAAATACGAGTACGGGCTCCATAACATTTAATTCAAGTTGCCCTGCTTCTGAAGCAAGACTGATAGTATGATCATTCCCAATAACCTGAAAAGATATTTGGTTAATGACTTCACACATAACAGGGTTGACTTTTCCGGGCATAATGGATGATCCTGCCTGTCTGGGAGGAAGATTGATTTCATTAAATCCGGTGCGAGGGCCTGAACTCATAAGACGCAAATCATTTGCAATCTTAGACAAATTAATAGCTAGTATTTTCATCGCACCAGACAGCTGTGTATAAGCATCTGTGTTTTGAGTAGCATCCACTAAGTTTTCTGCTCTATGGAAAGGCATGCCTGTCATTTCTGCTAAGTTTTTTGTTACTTTCTCTATGTATTCTGGTAAGGCATTTAACCCTGTTCCAACCGCTGTAGCCCCCATATTCACTTCATACAAATGATCTACTGATTGCTTAATTCTTGAAAGATCTCTCGTAAGTAATCTTCGATATGAACCAAACTCTTGGCCCAGACGGATGGGAACAGCATCTTGAAGATGGGTTCTCCCCATTTTGATAACATGATCGAACTCATCTTCCTTTTTTGTCATCGTTTCAATTAATTCATTTAACATATGAATGAGGCCATGTGATAAGTTCAGACATGCGATATGAATAGCAGTTGGAAAGGTATCATTTGTTGACTGAGCCATGTTTACATGGGTGTTAGGGCTCACTTTTAGATAATCTCCTTTTTCTCCCCCTAATAATTCAATAGCCCTATTAGCGATGACTTCGTTTGCATTCATGTTAAATGACGTACCAGCGCCCCCTTGAATACTGTCAACTATAAATTCGTCATTAAATTTTCCTTCAATCACCTCATCAGCTGCTTTCATCACTACTTCAGCAATCGTTTTGTTTAAGGCTCCTACCTGGGAATTGGCTTTCGCGGCTGCTTTCTTAACATACCCAAATGCTTTAATTAATTCCTCGTGTGGAGGATATCCTGTAATAGGGAAATTTTCTTTTGCTCTCACTGTCTGTATACCATAATAGGCATGCGCAGGAATTTGACGTTCTCCCATTAAGTCTCTTTCCGTTCTCATAGCTGTCATTATCAGCAATCTCCCTTCGATAACAAATAATTTAAGTACCTTACTCTTCTATCAACATTATTAATGTATCATAAATTTGCAGACTTTTAAGTAATATCTGTTGAATTTCTTCATAAGAAGCTTCTTTAGTATTTAATTGCTGGCTGTATGCCATCCACTCACTTATAAGCGCCTCCGCTTCATTACTTTCCAGCAAAGTATCTGGTTTGGATTCTTCCCATTTTGCCAGTGTCTCCATTAAAATTTTCGAATTTTCCCCTGTAAAACCTTCCTCAGTTATTTCAGCAAGCAGCCCTATCCAAGTAGCCCCTAACAAGAAAAACTGTACCGTATCCTCACTCATTTGAAGTTCTCTTGATTCGATGGTAAATGGTTTTACATATGTTTCCACGCCCATTGAGTCATAATGTTTAGCCAAAGAGTCTGCGCTCTCCGTATTCCCGGCCGCTCCAATAAACAAATAATGATTATTCTTCTCTTCTACAATCATGGAAGGTATATCTTTTTCACTTAATTCTCTTTGCATGTCTTCAGCTTTATTTATAGTTGAGAAAGCACCAGCTTGAACAACATAAACGTCTAGATTTGGAATCTCTACCGTTTGTTGAATCGCTTCTTCTCCTGTAATAGAAATTACTGAGGGAGCTGATTCTGAACCACTGTCTGCTCCAGAGCTTGTACTATTTGCAGAAAGCATAGAGAGTAACAACATGCCAAACACACCACCAATGACAACAGCAGACGACACAGCAAGAAACACTGCATTTTTTAATATGCTTAAGGCAAACGTCCTCGGACCACGCTTCACTTTCTTTCGATGAGAAGGAGGGAGCTTTGGGCTATGTTCACTTTTACCATCATCCCAAAAAGGCTTTCTTAGTTCTTCCATCGTGCGACGTTTCTTATGGAGGTCAACAATTTTTTCCTTATTATTTGAATGGGCGTTATCTGTCTTCCAATGAGACACGTCATTCGTTTCCGTTGATTTCATGTTTTTATTATTAGTCCGTTCATCCAATGGAAGCGTCCACGTTTCTATTTTCTTATATTTTCCATCTAATTTAACTGTAACATCTTTTTTTCGATTCACGTCGTTATGCACTCCTTTCTGTCTGCCAGTTCTCTATACAAGTCTATTATCTAAGCCAAGTTGATAGAACTGAAAACATGTGCATTCGTTTAAGGAATTCAATCATTTTTATAGAGGCTAAAATAGGACACTACTAGATTTAAATTCAACATATCCATAAGTTTTGATGAACCACGCGCAAGACGATCATTAGTTACTTAGTTAAAATAAATAACCGTGCAAATGATAACCTTCAGCCTTCAGTGTAACAAATGTTTATAGTCAGCTTAAACAGAATAATTAAAATTATACGGATAGATATACATGTTTACATAAGATTCCATTTTTATAAATCAAGAGCTATAGGGGGTAAAAAACACTAATGATTGACTCATAATAAAAAGTTATTAATTCCTTTCCAAAAAAGTAAGCAGTTATGCTTCCAATCGCAATAAATGGTCCAAAAGGGACAGCCGTTGTTCGATCCCATTTTTTCATTATCATCCCCATTAAACCAACTAAAGTGCCAATTACTGAGGCTATTAGGAGGGACAAGAAGACATTAGAAAGGCCAAGGACAAAACCGAGCACCCCATATAATTTTATATCTCCACCCCCCATCCCTCCTTTAGATAATACTGCAAGTAGGAACAACAATAAAAAACCTGTAATGGCAGCTACCGAGGCATCCCACCATGGATCTAATGGAACAAGTGTATGTCGAAGTAAAATGAAGAAGATAAGAAATAATAAGAGGACATTATTTAGAATCAATTTATATATCAAATCACTGACAGTAATAATGATCAATAAGGAGATCAATGAAAGTGCCATGAGTAGTTCCCAACTTAAACCAATCTTCATTACTGCTAATACAAATAATGCTCCTGTCATTAACTCCATAAGAGGATAAAGAAGAGAAATTCTTGTTTGACATGTACGACACCGTCCTTTAAAAGCAATAAAAGAAATGATTGGTATTAATTCAGATGCTTTTAAATTCACTTTACAGTTACGACAATGGGACCTTGGCAGTATAAAAGATTCTTTCTCTGGAAGTCTAACACCCACCACATTAAAAAATGAACCCATAATAATACCGATTAAAAATATGGTTAGATACATTATCATAGTAAATGACATACTCACTCCCCTGACTTCCCTTTATCGATGGTTATGAACTATAACAAACCTTGAACTTGTAAAGCTTTAGAAATGTTAAATACATTAAGAGTATTGTGCAACTTTATTGCGCCCTTTTTGCTTAGCACCCGTGTACATGGCTCTGTCTGCATTTCTCAATACTTCAATAGGTGTATCTTCTTCTGACAATTTGGTAGCTACACCGATACTAGCAGTTATGTTAATTAATTTTTTCTCACCTTTGAGAAGATCATCAGAAACAATAAAAAACTTTGCTTCAATGGCACGTCTAACTCGCTCTCCCACATCGAACGCTTCAAACAACTTAGCATTATCTAATAAAATAACGAACTCTTCTCCTCCGTATCTCCCTACTATTCCATCATCTTTTATTGTTTGTGTTAGTATTTCTGCCACCTGAATGAGAACATCATTTCCACTTTGATGACCATATGTATCATTGACTGATTTAAAATGGTCTAAGTCAATTATTACGATTGCATATGACGTATCTAATTTTTCATAATCACTTAGAACCTTTTTGAAATAGTTAAAATTATACAATCCTGTTAACCCACAGCATTCACTATCCTTCTTAGTTTGAGCAATATATCTCGCATTTTGCACAGCTACTGATAAATAATTAGCAATTATCTCTAATACTTTTTGATCGCTCTTCTGAAAAACATTTTTCCGTTGATTCGTCAGTGTTATGACGGCTACAATGTTATGATTTCTTACACAAGGCGCCGCCATAATGGATTGATTTCCTAATAGGACATTTTCTGAATCTAAATGTTCCCACTGTTTTCTCGATGTAAAGAGTACTGATCCCCCAGTTTGTAAAACGTGCTTACTGACTCCATCACCTTCTGACAGATCATCCTTGTCAAAGGACTGGCTCATATAGATTGGCCGTAAACGATTATAATCTTCTTGTTCAAATAATAAAATACTTTGTGTAGGAAAAATCTTCGAGCACGTTGAGATGAATAATTCAATTATAGTGTTAACTTCTAAGCTATCATTTACTTCATGGCCAAAAGAACTAACCTGTTTAAGCAATTCTGTCGTTTTCTTATCTTCATTGTAGATTTTAAGAATTAAAAAGACTGAGACTATCGGGATTCCCGTTATAAGTACAGCAATATACCCAACTTCCTCATAAAGCATAGCAAGAGCTAAACCCACTAAAACAATTAGCAAACAACTTATAGCCTGCCACTTAAAAGCCTCATCAAAAAAGGACACCTCACGCATATCAAACAAATAGTAATGACAGAGGTAGAGCAAGAGGTTATTTAACACAAAAAAAGTGAACGTGTACACTAAGATTGGCACCGACATCTCTATCATCATACCTACTGTAAAATGGCCGGTAGTACCACCTGCTAAATAAAATAAAGACGCTGAACCTAACGAAGTAGCTATAAATATTAATCCGTTTATGGGAATACGATAGACATCATCGGTGGAGATTTTCAATTTAAAAAGAGTGGTTAGAATAGCAATTTGTGTCACGAGGATTTCAATTAATAAACCAAAGTGGAGAAAAATAGCTAAAGATATCCCATGAAATGGAATAACAGACGTATATCTAATTTGAATAGGGAATAAAGATGCAACCATAATTAGGGCTGTAAAAGAAAGAATGGCCAGCCCAGAGGTCTGCCATAAAGGGAGGGTGTTTTCTATAATATAATAAATAAATGGCGGGACAATGAGTAACCACGTTATCCAGAGGGAAAGCTGTTTTCTTTCTGACACGTTTGGTCACATCCTTAATGGAGTTCAAGGCATTCATACTACAGCATTTTAATAAAACACTCTAGTAATCTCTTTTATTACATTACCATAGTTTGGTTAATTTGTTAAGTCAAATGACTCACTTTCCACAGGCTTACTTAGGCAAATTACCTAATTGCTATTTAAGGTTTGATCGATCACATAACTGCGACAAATTCCTGCAAAATAATGTGAACCTGTCACAAGTAGCATGTGATTTTGTTCTTTCTTATTAAACCAGTCATTCACCCACTTTTTCCAATCACTAATTATGTCTTCCTCAGCCACATCTGTCACATGTAAATAATCTTTTTTTGTCATACAACGTGGATCTGAAAATTCTGTCACATAGACCTTGATATTAAGATCATGTAAACGTTTAAGCATATTTCCTACTGCTTTATCTTTCATGGCAGCAAAAAGAACCGTCACTTGCTTGTTATGAGGCAAATCCATGATATTGTGACAAACAGTTGCCATTGCTTCATCATTATGTGCCGTATCAATGATAATTTCTGGCTCTTCACTTATAGTCTCCCATCTTCCTTCAAGACCTGCTTGTAGAAGCCCTATTCTTAAGTCCCTCTCTGCCACTTTCCACTGCAATTGGTCCGCCAGTACCGTTATCGTCAGCAATGCTAACGCCGCATTCATTATTTGATGTTGCCCTTTTAATGTAAGTGTATAAGGTTTCGGCGATGAAACACTCTCCATTTTAAACTCAAATGTATGGCTATTTAACTGTTTAATTTGAGTGTTACTTTGTAATGAATACATAGTGGTCTTTTTATCTTTTGCTATCTTTCTCATAATTTGAAGAGCACTTCCCTCTGCAGCAGTAAAATGAGGCGAAGATGACTTTATAATGCCCGCTTTTTCCATTGCAATCTTTTCAATGGTATCCCCTAGAAAGGCTTGGTGATCATAGCCAACATTCGTAATAACTGTAGCAATTGGCGATGAAAGAACGTTCGTAGCATCTAGTCGTCCACCCATTCCTGCTTCAATGAGAACAATATCCATAGGTTTCAAGCGAGCAAAGTAATAAAAAGCGAGTGCTGTTATACATTCAAATTCACTAACAACCTCATGACGATCCCTTTCAACTTTTTTCACAGAAGGCAGAATCTCACTAAACGCTCCTGCAAAATCTTCTTTCGAAATAGGCTCGCGATTGACTGTTAATTGATCTTTCTCCTCACCGAAGACAGGTGTATTAAAAGCCCCTACTGTAAAACCAGCCTCATTTAATATAGAAGAGAGAAAAGCACAGACAGACCCTTTTCCATTCGTCCCAGCTACATGCAAAAACCGTACGTCTTTCTCAGGATGATTCAAATAGCCCATTAGTTCTTCCATACGTTCTAGTGAATAGACAATTCCTGCTCCTTTTTTTTCTGCTAATATTGCAATCGCTTCAGAATAGCTCAGTTTCATGATTTTCTCCTTCGTTATCCATTTAATAGTCTTTGCCAGTTGATTTTAGTATATAAACATGCCATCATCAATTAGTATAGCAAGCATCAAATAATAGAACACGTTAACATACTATCATACCGTGATTATTTCCTGAAAGGACGATTGACTAAATGAGTGAATTAAAAGGATGGATTGTTTTTAATGGCCATCTAAAAACAGCAAAATTCCAAGAATACGTGGATTGGTTTGTTGAATCTTGTGAAAAACAGCGAGTCCCTATTGAAAAAATGACAAATGATGAACTTCTAGTCATGACAGGAGAAAAGGGCCTTATAGTATCTGAAAATAAGAGTGCTTATTTAAAACCCGCCTTCATTCACTTTGCCGATAAAGATCTCCATTTAGCAAGACAACTAGAAAAACAGGGTGTACGTCTTTTTAACCGCTCATCAACCATTCACATTTGTGATAACAAATCTGTCATGCACGGTATTTTAAATGACAGACACCTCCCTATGCCTAAAACGATCATCGCCCCCATGATCTATCCAGGTATGTCATTGCAGGTTAAAAATTATTTAAAAATAGTGGAAGAAAGGCTCGGCTTACCATTGATTGTTAAAGAAGCTTATGGTTCCTTTGGTGAACAAGTCTATTGGATCGAAACTCGCAATGAATTAGAAGAAATTGCGCATCGTCTCACAGGTATTGACCATCTCTATCAACAGCCCATTTTCAATAGTTTAGGCACAGACCTTCGCCTCAATGTGGTTGGCGACTCCGTAGTTGCAGCTATGAAGCGAAACTCACAGAGTGATTTTCGTGCTAATGTAACAGCTGGAGGCACCACACACCCTTATCATCCTACTAAAAACGAATGTGAATTGGCTATAGCAGCTGCTAAGGCAGTAGGTGCTGATTTTGCAGGTGTTGACCTTTTAATTGGAAAAGACGGGCCGCTTATATGTGAAGTAAACTCCAACCCACACCTGAGAAGCATTTACGACTGTACAGGTATTAATGTTGCAGATCATATGATAGATTATATTAAACATACTGTTACAACTCATTAAAGGAGTGGACACACAGTGGGGAAAAAACGAGGCTTAGTCATTTATAAGCAACATGAAATTACTCGAAATTTAAAATTTATTAATATGCTTCAACATCATTGTCTGAAAAAGGATCTGCAACTAGAAGTAATGGCTTATGAACAGTTATGTATTCACTTATCAAATCCAAAATATTTAGCAAGTCCTTTTGATGAGCTACATTATCATTTTGTGATTAATAGATCGGCCACCCCCTGGTTGAATGAAGTACTCGAGTTAGCAGGTATTCGTTGTTTTAATACGGCTTATGTAGCAAGAATCGCTAATGACAAACGACTAACACATGCTGTTTTATCAAATATTGATGTCCCAATGTTATCAAGCACTGCTGTTCACAAACACTTTTTTCTCAATGATAATCAGGTGCCAAAAAAGAAAATGATCATAAAAGATCCTCTCGGAAAAGGCGGTACTGGTGTTAAATTAGCCTCTGCTCCTGAAGATATACATGAACTAGCCACTACTTTAAGTGATAATTTACTAGTTCAACCGGTAGGTGGTCAAAAGGGTAAAGATTTACGCGTATACATCGTCGGTAATCACATTGTCGGCGCTATCCTACGCGAGTCAGCGACGGATTTCAGGGCAAATGTATCTATGGGAGGCAGTGCACGTTTTTATGAGCTCAATCAATCTGAGAAACGTCTCATTTCACTTATTACAGATGCCATTCACCTCGACTTTGTTGGCGTTGATTTTCTTATTGATGATGATGGCAGTCTTTTGTTCAACGAGATGGAGGATGCCGTCGGTTGTCGGAGTCTTTATATCCATAGCACTATCGACATTGCAGAGATCTTTGTTGCCTATATCGCTAATGAACTGGAGAAAGGCTAAGAAGCCTAAAAGAACAATCGGCCAACTCCTCGTTACTTTTGGTATAATTTTTGATTAAAGGCGTATATAACTGCTTGGGTACGATCCTGCACGTCTAGCTTACTTAAAATGTTACTAACATGAACTTTCACTGTCTTTAAGGCAATAAATAATTCGTCAGCAATTTGCTGATTATTCTTCCCTTCAGTCATTAAACGGAGGACTTCACTTTCTCTTTCAGTTAAGTGTTCATGAAGCTGAGGGGATGACGGTTGCCGCATTTTAGACATAATTTTTCCAGTTACTTCAGGTTCCAAAATGGATTGACCACTATAGGTAGCTCTGATCGCTTTTGCAATCTCACTTGCTTTTGACGTTTTTAGCATATAGCTCGTAGCACCAGCTTCTAGGGCTGGATATACCTTTTCATCATCAAGGAAACTCGTGACGATGATAATTTTAGCTTCAGGCCATTCAGTGGTAATTTTTCTCGTTGCTTCAATCCCATCCATTTCACGCATAACGAGATCCATTAAAATGATATCAGGCCTTAACTCTAACGCTAATGCTACCGCCTCTGTCCCATCGTCAGCTTCTGCTATGACATCAATGTCAGGCTGAGCAGATAAATAAGAAGAGACACCAATTCTAACCATCTCATGATCATCTGCAAACAAGACCTTAATCATCCATTCCACCACCCTTTTTTAATGTTGGTACTTTCACTTCCAACTTTGTCCCTTCATTTTCTACACTAACAACTTTTAACTCTCCCCCTACTTCAACGGCCCGCTCATGCATATTTTGCAAGCCATACGAACCATGACTCTGCACTTCCTGTACATTAAACCCTTTCCCATCATCAGATATTCGCAAAATAACTGTTTGGTCACGTTCAATAAGAATAACGTCAAGCTTTGCTGCTTTAGCATGTCTCAGAGTGTTTGACACAGATTCCTGTAAAATTCTGAATAAATGATCTTCCACCCCTTTATCAACTGACAGTTCTTCCAGTTTAACTTCAATTTTGAGAGGAACTTTTTCCTTTAATTCAGCCAGTAAGTCCTCAATACCTTCTTTAAGAGACTTGTCCTTTAACGCAGCAGGGCGCAAGTGTAAAAGCAAGGCTCGCATTTCCAGTTGAGACTGATCTATCATCTTCTCTACCATAGTGAGTTGCTTTTTCATCCCCTCATCTGACGGAGGATTCGTCTCATTAATCGTGGCCATCATCATGGATGCAGCAAACAACTGCTGACTTACAGAATCATGTAACTCACGTGCCAGTCGGTTTCGTTCTTGAACAACCACTTCTTGAAGACTTTTTTCACGATCATTTGCTCTCTCAGTTGCTAATTTTTGAGCTACTTCTGCCTGCTTTGCCATTTTTTCTTCAATATATTTTAATTGTTTTTGAACAGGGCCCAAGCCAGAGCTTCCTTCATTTTCTTCCATTGATAATTTTCTACCTTTAATTAAATCCTCTAACGATTGACTAATGACCATCACTTTTTTCCGGCTGACTAGCCTCGATAAAGCCCCAATCACCGTTCCTATTACTACTGTTAACATAAGAATAAAGTAAATGTATGGTACATTATAGATCCGGCTTTGCCATAAATCAGACCACTTCATCAGCGGAAACACAGTAAACGTAGCAGCTAGTATGAGACATGAAAATAAGCTTGTTATAAGAATAGCGAGTAATATTTGCCGAATGAGACTACTCATATTCGTCTCACCTCAACATCACCTGAAAAAACGGACGTCACAATTTTTACCCCTGGCTTGACTTGTTGAAAATTCTCTGTTTCATATATCATCGTTTCATTTAACATCTTTTTATTTACTTTATGAAAAATGGACACATTGCCAAACATGGTGCTGTGATGAACAGAGACCTCTATCTCGTAAGGAACATAAATTTTTATATTACCAAAGAGGTGTCTAATGGATATAATAGCGTCATCTTGTATGACAGTATTACTTAAATCTATAATTCGATCACCGATGCCTCCATGGATATTTATATCTCTCCATTGGTAAGGCATGTCCTCGGTCTGCTCATCTCCAAGAAATCGATGTTGAAATAATGGTTTAGATGTGACAATTTCCCCTTTTTCTCGATGAGCTTCCGTCATTCTTGGTTTTATATAATCAGGGTCATGGCTAGATCGTCGATATTCTCGAAAGAATAGTACGAGTAATCCGATAAATAAAAACCGGACAGAGTACATCGTTAAAATATTTAAGACAAGGCTTACTATCCCTATCCAAAACAGGACTTTCCCAAGAAACGTTCTGTAGTTTTTCCATCCTAAAAACGTCAAAAAACCTAGAAATAGAGCACTGAAAAAGAGCCCTCCGCCGAAGAACATTAATTCGAAAAAGAGGATCGCCAACGTTATCATAAGAATCCAATTCATTGAGCGTGTTGGAATTCTTTTTAACATAAAACTCTCCCCCTTTTCCTCTAGTTGTTCCGATAAGTATCAGCCAGTACCGGTTCATCGTTAATGATTAGTTATTAGGACAAGGGAGCGCACAGCGCTCCCTTATTTATCATATCACTTTTTCATTCATCTCGTCTTTGTTTTTGTTATCAGCCATCTCTTTTTCTAAACGGGCAATTTTGCTATCTAATGTGTGATGGTTATAGTCATTCGTCACTTTGGACTCCAAGTTTTCAATATAACGTTCCATCTCAGAAAATTTTAGATATGACTTATCAGCCGATGAACCTGTTAGTTTTTTCATTTCATATCTAGCTCGAGCTACATTTTCTTTGCCCATTAACTCCATACGCTTTAAGCGCATATCCTTTAATTTATGTTGCATCTCTTCATATCGTTTTTCTAATGACTCTAGTTGCTTCATCGATTCGACTTCATTTAACGTCAGACGTTCTGCCCTAGCAGCATATTCTTCATATTCGTTTAGAGCAAATGCAGCTAGCTCTTTCTCTCCAGCTTTCTCAGCAATTTCTGCTTGATGCTTTCGTTTATCAGCCATATCGTCAGCCTCTTTACGTTCCAACGTGAATTCTTCTTTTAATCGGCACTGACGTTCAATGAGGTGTCTCACTTTCTCTGTCTCTTTCTCACTTTGTCGTAAGTAGTGATTTAATGCTTGAATTGGATTCTTTTCCTCTTTCCTATCTAACAATGAATGAATGTCACTCTCAATACTATCAAAAATTCTTGTTAAAATATTTGACATTTTAATCATCTCCTCAAGATTTAGTTATATTAACCCATTGGTTCTCAAAGTTTGTAAATGGATCATCATGATTTACAGAGTTGTCAGGGTCTTTATCCTTTTTAAATAACTGATACAGTACATACAATGCAACGAGCCCTATTAAGCCAAAAATATTCGATATCGTCATACTCAAAACGATGAGCCCAAGAACTATCCACATAACTCTCGCTCCAGTTGATTGTGCTTTTACAAATTTTTTAAAGATAATATAGAGTAGAAAAGCACCAACAGCAAACATAATTAACGGCCCTATATTAACTAAGAAAATACCTAGAGCAATAATTGCCGCAATAAATAATAAGAAAGTTTTCATTATCATTTCCTCCTCTCATTTCTCTTATTTCTATCTTAACTCGTGTCGGATTTATGTATAACGTCCTACAGATTTATCTTTAATAAGACTCGAGGCGTATATTTGTTATGATGTCATACGTTGTATACTTAGCTCTTGGATAAAGTTGGCGATGTCCCAAGGAAATGTGTAACGTCCTGAAAAAGAGAAATCTCACCTAGGTCCCTTTGATACTCAAATAAAAATGCCTAGTATTCCACGGAATAGAACTACAATAGAATTAAGAAAAGCGATCAAATCCTAAGTTATTTTTAGCTCACAGCCTAAGTAGCTTCTTGTATAACCGTAGTTTTTTGTCATTTCAGCGTCGAAATCTAAAAAAGCCCCCACTAAGGGAGCTTAAAACATCATTATTTTAATTTTTGAAAATGCTCTTGTAGATTTGTTATTATAGGGCGCTCTGTAGGTAATAACTGATGATCCACCTGTTTTACAGGCATTATTTCTAAACTTGTACTCGACAAAAATACTTCATCTGCTTCATATAAAAAGTCGAGACTGAAAGGTTCTTCCTTTGTTTCAATATCTAACTTCCCAGCAAGATTGAGGACAATTTTCCGTGTGACGCCATGGAGAATTCCCTTTAAAGCCGGATACGTAAACATTAAACCATTTTTTATCACAAAAATGTTACTACTCGACCCTTCCTTAACCGTCCCATTCTCATGATAAATTGCTTCATCACATCCCTGGTCCTTTGCTTTTTGTTTAGCGAGAACATTTGGCAGGAGGTTCAATGATTTAATGTAACAATTTTTCCATCTATCATCTTCTGTCGTTAGTACACGAAACCCTTCCGTTCTCTTTTCAAAGGAAACAAACCTAGCTTCTTTTACTGTTAGAGCCAAGACTGAAGAGGGTGGTTCAGGAAAATGATGTTGCCTGCTATGAATACCGCGGCTAATTTGAAGATATATTTCTGCTTCATCAATGGCTGATCGTGCTATTGCTTCATAACAAATATCAGCGATTTCATCTAATGTATATGGTAAACTGAGCTGAATAGCCGCAGCACTGTTTCCAAGACGTTCTAAATGAGCTTCTAAATAAAATGGTTTTCCGTTATAAACACGAATAACTTCATATATACCATCGCCAAATTGATGAGCCCTCTCTTGAATTGGCACAACTTCAGCATCAATAGCAATAAATGAGTCTTTATAAAACGCAATTTCTGCCATTATCCTTCCACCTCTTCCATCCTTATATTATTAACTTTTTAATTCGTTCAGTCTCAATTGCACTTTTTCTCGTTGCTCCACGTAATCTTTTTCTTTCTCTCTTTCTTCAGCAACCACTTTTTCAGGAGCTTTACTAATAAATCCTTCATTAGCAAGCTTTTTTTGCACACGGATCACTTCACCATCAAGTCGCTTTAATTCGTTATTTAGACGGGTGATTTCCGCATCTAAATCCAATAGATCTGCCAAAGGCATATAAAGCTCAACGCCGGAAAGGACAGAACTCATTGATTTTTCAGGAGCTATCATGTCCGTGGCTAACTTTAACTGTGATGGGTTACAGAATCGATCAATATAAGCTTTTCCACGTTCAAGTTGCTTCAAAACTTCCTCAGAATCGGCCTTAATGTAGAGTGTGATTTCTTTACTCATAGGGACATTTAGTTCTGATCGAGTATTTCTAATTGAACGAATAATGTCTTGAAGGAGCTGCATATCCTTCATCCCTTGTTGATTCATTAAAGTTTCGTCTTTTACTGGCCACGGTGCCACAGTGATGGATTCTCCTTCATGTGGTAAGTGTTGCCACACCTCTTCCGTAATGAATGGCATAAATGGGTGAAGCAAACGCATCGTTTGGTCAAGTACATAAGCTAATACGGAGCGAGTCGTCTGTTTAGCTTCTTCATCTTCACCATTCAATGGTAATTTGGCCATTTCTATATACCAGTCACAAAAATCATCCCAAATGAAATTATAGAGAGCTCGTCCAACTTCCCCAAATTCGTAAGTGTCAATAAATTTTGTCACATGTTCGATTGTCATCTGCAGCTTTGTTAATATCCATTGATCAGCAATCGATTTTTTACCCGTTAAATCAATATCCTCATATTTTAGTCCATCCATATTCATCAGAGCAAAACGTGAGGCATTCCAAATTTTGTTTCCGAAGTTCCAGTTAGCCTCTACTTTTTCCCAGTAAAATCGTAAATCGTTTCCAGGCGAGCTTCCTGTACTTAAGAAAAACCTAAGAGCATCAGCACCATACTTATCAATGACGTCCATAGGATCGACACCATTTCCTAGTGACTTGCTCATTTTTCGCCCTTCCGCATCCCTGACAAGACCATGGATCAAGACGTCTTTGAACGGACGTTGACCTGTAAAATGCTGCCCTTGAAAAATCATGCGTGCTACCCAAAAATAAATAATGTCGTAGCCTGTAACAAGGGCGTCCGTTGAATAATATCGCTTGTAGTCAGCTGCTTCAGAATCCGGCCACCCCATGGTAGAAAAAGGCCATAAGGCAGAGCTGAACCACGTATCAAGTACATCTTCGTCTTGCTGCCAATTTTCGATGTCCTCTGGTTCTTTCCGTCCTACATAAATTTCGCCTGTTTCTTTATGAAACCAAGCTGGGATACGATGTCCCCACCACAGTTGTCTTGAGATACACCAATCTCTAATATTTTCGATCCAATGCATGTAGGTTTTTTCAAATCTCTCCGGAACAAAGTTGACTTTTCCCTCTTTCTGCTGAAGTTTAATAGCTTCTTCAGCTAAAGGTCCCATCTTAACAAACCATTGAGTAGACAAATAAGGTTCTACAACAGCATCACTTCGTTCAGAGTGTCCAACACTATGAGTATGTTCTTCAATTTTAAATAGTATTCCCTCGTGTTGAAGGTCTTTTACTATTTGTTTACGGCATTCAAAACGATCAAGCCCTTTATACTTTCCTGCATTCTCATTCATTGTTCCTGATTCATCCATCACCAAGATCCGTTCTAAATTATGGCGATTTCCGATTTCAAAGTCATTTGGATCGTGGGCAGGTGTAATTTTAACTGCTCCTGAGCCAAAATCCATATCTACATAATCATCTGCCACAATCTCTATTTCACGCCCAATGATAGGTAAAATGGCTTTTTTGCCAATTAAGTGACGATATCTTTCATCATTAGGATGGACAGCAACAGCGGTATCTCCTAGCATCGTTTCAGGTCTTGTGGTCGCCACCTCAATATAACCCTCTCCGTCTGCTAATGGATATTTCATATGATAAAATGCCCCTTGAACATCCTTATAAATGACTTCAATATCAGATAAGGCTGTTTTCGTTTGAGGATCCCAGTTAATGATATACTCTCCTCGATAGATAAGCCCTTCTTCATACAAGCGAACGAACACTTCACGAACAGCTTCTGATAAACCATCATCTAACGTAAATCGTTCACGGGAATAATCGAGAGAAAGACCAAGCTTAGCCCATTGTTCTCTAATAAAATCCGCATACTCTTCTTTCCATTCCCATGATTTTTCTAGGAATTTTTCACGCCCGAGGTCATGTCGAGATAGCCCTTGTTCTCTTAGCTTCCCTTCTACCTTAGCTTGGGTGGCAATTCCGGCATGATCCATTCCTGGAAGCCAAAGTGCATCATAGCCTTGCATACGTTTCACACGAATTAAAATGTCCTGCAGTGTTGTATCCCACGCATGTCCTAAATGAAGTTTTCCAGTCACGTTCGGCGGTGGAATCACAATCGTATAGGGTTGTTTTGTCTCATCTCCTGTTGCTTCAAAAAATTTCCCATTAACCCAGTATGGGTACCATTTAGCCTCTGTTGCCTGTGGATCGTATTTCGTCGGCATCGTCGTATTAAGTTTTTCTGACATGTTAACACCTTCCTTAATTTCTAATTAGTTACCTTCATTATTACTTGCTTTATTAGCCGCTAAACAAACATGGTACTTCAAATGTCGTTTTATTCAACCCGATTTAAGAGAACACAAAAAACCCCTTCGTCAAAGGACGAAGGGAGTTATATTCCTCGCGGTACCACCTTTGTTTACAGAAAAAATTTGCTAATTAGCACATGATTTCTGTACACTTAAATGCGTTAACGGCGCTTGCCGGTGATAACTAGTTAGTTATATCGTTCTACCTTTCATTATCACAACTCCAGGGCGACCTTCCACCTTTACATCCGGGAATACCTTTCAGCAGCAATATATGCTAGTATTCCTCTCTGACGGGTTCAAGACGTACTCTTCCCTTTCAACATTTTAATTAATATCTTGTATAACCGTATTTTACCTTGACTTTGAATCATAATCAATAGCAAAGTTCCCCTCTTTATGCCCTTCCTTCATTATGATGAAAATAATCTTAATCAATTTTGGAGCTTTATTTATAGTGATGTCCTTAAGGATATAGACATTTCCCTAAAATGTTGTGGTTCACGTCACAAATAGTGTGTTCGATTGGCATCTTTACTTGACAATAGACAAAGTACATAGCATAAAACGAACCTTCATTCAGCTAATCCGACTAATAATCATTGTCGCTTAGAACATGAAAAAAACTTTAAAACTATTGGCTATATTAGGCGCTTAAATAAGGGGCTTTATGTATTGATAGAAGTTAGTATCATCCTCTTTTTTCCCTGTCATTTAATTATAACGTCAATTTTTATCTTAGCTAATCTAGACACTGTTTCCTAGCCATTTGCATAGATTATCTTAACTCGTGTGAAAAGAGGTGGACGAATGAGGCGGTTTACTCATCATAAAATAGCTAAATCCATGAAACGGCGAGCTGAAAAATCAAAACTTCATTGGCGTTTAAGAAAAATCATCGATATGTTTCATCAACTGCTATTACCCCTTATTATTTTTCAACTAATTCGCACACTTTTTTTACCAACTACCTTAGATGTCATTTTGTTAACTGTGTTTGTAGCACTGTATATTATTTACTGGATGCCTTAATTGACCTCTCTCAATCACTTTTTAACAGGAAAAACAGAGACAAGCCTTTCTCAAGCCGTTTATATTGAGCTAATAGATTCGAAACGTTTACTCACAGAATTAGTTAATTAATTTTCCAGCAAGTAATTCCACTATATAAAACGAACCTTCACTCAGTGGGAGTTGAGTCAATCAGGACATTAGCGGCCGCTATTTCCCTCCTAAATAAATATAGCTTTCCTCTTTATTTTGAGGCGAAATTTTTACGGACAGCTATCTGTGATAAATTAAATCAGATGTTTAAAATGGCTCTCACATATGTGAGGGCCATTTTTAATTATTGATGTAGACTCAGTCACGTATTTTTCTTATAAACGATAATATTTGGCTAGTTACTTAGTTTTAATTTAA
The DNA here is from genome assembly GCA_024701455.1 of Bacillus sp. A301a_S52. Taxonomy (GTDB): domain Bacteria; phylum Bacillota; class Bacilli; order Bacillales; family Salisediminibacteriaceae; genus Salipaludibacillus. The sequence continues at coordinate 3,048,901 of JABXYP010000001.1, forward strand.
GACGGCTTAGATATCGAGTTAACAAATCGAAAAATGCGTTTCATCGTGAGTAAACGTCTTTCTAGTTGCATGACGAGGTGCATTTCAGACTTTTGCCTTGAAGGTGATTTAAAATGGTCTACCATTTGATAAATGTTTTCTGGAAAAAGTAAATAGCTCATAAACAAATATTTTTCATCATCAAAAAACGCAAAATGCTTTTCATATATGCTAAGCCAATGTTTCCCATCGTGCTCATCCCAAGGACGAACTTGAAAAAGGTGGCGAAATAGTAAGGCGGTGTCCCTGGCAGGTGTATCTTGTACGGCTCTTTCAAAATTAATGAAGTATGCTGTTCCATATTCATCAAAACAAGCATGAGAACGATTTGGTCGTCCATGACATAGGACACTTCGTTGATGTTTTTTATCCTTTGCAGTCTCAAGCCACCTCTCCAAATACTTCTCAGCCTCAGTGGCCACTTGCTTCGTTCGTTCGAAATGTGTTAATAGCGTAAGTTCAAAAGGGGAATAGTACGTATGCTTTTCCATGTCATCTATATATTTTTCCATTTCTAGTTTTCGTAAGTCCCATCTTTCCTTCAGTTGCTGAAACGATTTCTCTAAAGATTGTGTTTCTGTGTCCCTTGATCTCTCTGTTAAACCATGAAGCTTTGCTAGTTCTTCCAGTAACGCTTCTTCAGGGTCGGAGCCATGCCGAAACGTGTGATGATCTTCGTACCATGGCATTAAATAATAGATAAATTGACCGTCAAATACAGTATAGTCACCATATTTGGTCGGTAAAACAGGTACAAAAAAAGGAAAATCGATTCTTTCCAACTTACGCATAACATGTACAAACCATTCTGCCTGCTCTTGTGTCATCGCTGTCCTTTTTAAGGCGAATACTCCATAATGAGTAATCAGTTTATGAACACTGCCTTGAGATGTGATGTGAGTAGGCTGTAAATCATAGTGAAACAAAACAGGCCCCATTGTTTTCATAAGTTGCGACTCATTCTTATTCATTGGACAACCTTCTCTCTAACATCTTGTAACCAAGCTACCATCGTTTCACATACTCGTTTATTTGTATCCCACTCTGTCACTAAATCATTAAATTGAGTCTTTTTCTGACTGTTTGTTATATCCGTCTCTTGCGTTAATCGGCTAATAAAACTAATCATCTCATAAGGATAGACGATATGTGCTAATAATAAGGCGGCTCTATCCTTATTCAATGGGAAAGTCTTGTTCAAACCATCCAAAAGTAAATAGAGAGAGCCCCCTCGATTTTCCCATTCCGCCAAGCACCGTCGCAATACTTTGTAAGATGAGGTGCTTTTTTTCTCAGTATTTTCCCAGAACAATTCCCCATGTACCAATTTTGCTTGTGCTAAAGTATAAATTGAGACAATCTCATCATGTGTGTCAGTTAACTCGTGACGCTTTATAAAGCTAGCAACTTTATCTAGTCGTGTTAACGCCTCTGTTTTTAATTTATCCACGAGTCTATATGAAACAGAGCGGATTGGGAGCGATTGAATAAGTCGCTCCCTATCTGAAGAGATATTCTCATCACTAAGAGGGAGAAATCTACCGCTCTCTGTTTGCCTGTATGGCATAGTGATATAGCGGCCTAAGAAAGCACCGATTTTATTTGGATGCTCCCACACTGGATAGAGCTCCTCCACCATATCATGTAGCGTGATCCAACCAGCTCCCGTGTAGAGTGCTTTATCACCTTTAGAAGTCTGAATCATTCTATCTGTTAAAACACCTGTTTGTTTAGTCAGCTCTTCCCGCCATGCAATTTGAGCTTGTAGCATATGCTCATCAGGCCAAAACTTTATCCTTTTATTCCCTTTATCGGTATCAAGAGTATGGCCCTCATCTATCCAACGTAAGGACTGAAAAGGATAGCTTTCTTCAATATGGTCTAATTCAATCATTCCTTCGCCTCCTTCCTCTATTCTAATGAGGATGATTGCTTTACAGGAATGTATAGAATTTGCCCCTCACTAACATCTTCACCTTTTAAGCGGTTCATTCTTATTAACTGGCTAGGCTGTATTCTGTAACGGTCTGCTATCGTTTCCAAAGATTCACCACTTTGAACAATACACATCCTCAACTTCGAATAGGCTTCCTCATCTCCTGCTAGCATTTTCGTTAAATAAAGGGCATTTTCTTTTTCGGATTCTTCTACTTCATCTCTACCGACTACGTCGGTCTTTTCATGCACTTCATACTTTTCAAGCTCTTGGTCCTCTAATATCTCATTCCCCTGTTGATTCTCGGTAACGTCATCACGAGAAGTAGTAATATCACTTTCAAATGCTTCTTTAGAATTAGAAGAAGACTGTTCTTCACTCGCTCGTATGACGCTATCTGGTTCTGCTTTTTCTAAATCAATTGTTTCTTCTTTCTGTTGATTACTTTCTGTTTTTGGTGAAGTTGCTTTTAATGTGTAGTGTGGAGACTCATTTGCTTCTTCTTCATCATTTTCATTTGAATAGTCTCGCTCATTTTCAACATCACTAGTTTCTTCCTCCATCACTTTCCTATCTTCATCGTTAACGTCGTGTTCATTCTCATCATTTGATGGCTCAGCATCCACCTGTTCAAATGAAAAAGATCGCTCATCAAGAATTTCTTCTGTTTCCACCTCTTCAGTAGGAGCTTCTTCCTCCGATCTGACACCTTCAATTGAAAGCTCCGCACTGATTTCTAAAAAACCACGCTCAGGTATATGATAATCAAATGTATCTACTTTCACGGCCAATTCTGATAAGTCCTTAATCCGTTCTTTTGGAATCGTGATATCTAGTGGAAACTGATGATGCATGTGCCCTGTTCCTTCGTCTGAAAAAGAAATCTCTTCTACAGATCGAAAAGGCATGCTATTGAGATCTTCACTCTCAGTACGAGAATTATTACTATCGGCCTCTTTTGTCACTCTGTACTCACCAGTCAAGTTAAGAACCCCTTGAACACTTACTTCTTCTCCATTTTCACTTATTGATATATCCGGTTCAAGCTCCAATGACATGAGTCCGTCTGCTTCATACCCTCGCTCAAGCCAAATTCCTTCTTTCATGGAAAAAGACAGCGATGACGTTCCTTCATTTGTCAATGTAATTCCTCCTCTTCTCCGCGATCTATTTACCATCGATGTCATAAGACAATCTCTTGTTGTCCATTTCTAAAAAACACCGGGACTATACGATACACTTCTATGAAAATAGAGAAGGAATTATGCCTAAGCAGTTAATCTTCAAAATAGAATACGTGTGCTCTACTTCATGTGGCTATCATAAAATAAATTTAAAAATCTTTTATGGGAAGGTCTTACTTTATTAGGGAGTGATAAAAACGAAAAGAATTGCAAATCTAACGTCTCCTCATCTTCAAAGGATAAATCTCCGATAAAGTTCGACGTATAAAAGAGGACTGTCACAGCAAAATATGGATCACCATTCGGAGCTTCCACATAATACTCCTTTCCAGAATAGGTATCATACTTATGTAAATGCTCTAGTTCGACTAGTAATCCTGTTTCTTCCTTGACTTCTCTCTGAGCTGTCTCTTCGAAGCTTTCTCCTACTTCCATCAAACCACCAGGAAGTCCCCATTCCCCTTCTTGCCGTTTTTGCAACAATACTTTATCTCCTTGATTTATAATTACTGCAGCTCCTGGTAAAATCAGTGTCTCTTTACCTACATATGCTCGTAACATCTCATAATAACTCATTTATTTGCCACTCTCCTTACTATCAGATTATTTCTATTAAAGACTATCGCTTTGTTTGAAGTTGGCGTGTTCTCTTATGTTGAAACTTCAAACTAATTATAAAACGAACATGGGAGATTTCACTCTTCTCCCACTGATTGGTAGTTGAGTGAATCAGAACATTAGCGTTCGTTAACTCTGCGTTACCTTTCCTCTCAATTTTGAGCAGGGAGGTTTATGGACGCTTATCTGTGATTAAAAAAAGGCCTTACCACATATCTTTTCCGACGGGTAAGGCACTGTTTCTATCACATTTGTTGAATGGCAGCAAATGCATTTTCAGCAGCAGTAATCGTTTTATCAATATCTTCCTCCGTATGCTTAGTTGAGAGGAACATGCCTTCAAACTGTGATGGAGGTAGCGAGATTCCCTGCTCCAACATACGTTTAAAATAGAGCTTAAACATCGTTAAATCAGAAGATGAGGCCGTTTCAAAATTCAGCACTTTCTCATTTGTTAAGAAGAAACCGACCATTGAGCCTGCTCTCGTGACATAATGTGGAATATTATACATGTCGGCCGCATTCACTAACCCCTTAGCTAACCGGTCCCCAATTTTATCAAAATGCTTGTAACTTTCGGGGGTCAACTGCCGTAACGTTTCATAGCCAGCAGTCATAGCTAATGGATTTCCGGATAATGTGCCTGCTTGATAAATATCACCAGCCGGGGCAATCCGCTCCATGATCTCTCTTTTCCCACCAAACGCTCCCACAGGCAATCCTCCACCTATCACTTTTCCTAAACACGTTAGATCAGGAGTGACGCCCAGTTCTCCTTGAGCACAATTGTAACCCACTCGGAACCCTGTCATGACTTCGTCAAAAATCATTAAACTTCCATATTCTTCCGTTACCGAGCGAACACCTTCTAAAAAGCCAGGTTCAGGTTTGACTACTCCCATATTTCCTGCTACAGGTTCTAAAATCACAGCAGCAATGTCTTCACCAAAATTTTTAAAAGCAAGCTTCAAACTTTCTATGTCATTATACGGAACCGTCAAGGTATTCGACGCAACAGACTCCGGGACACCTGGGCTATCAGGCAGTCCCAATGTGGCTACCCCTGAACCTGCTTTAATGAGAAGAGAATCTCCATGTCCATGATAACAGCCTTCAAATTTTACTATTTTATTTCTTCCAGTAAACCCTCTGGCAAGTCTTAGTGCGCTCATCGTAGCCTCTGTACCAGAATTCACCATTCTTACAACTTCAATGGAAGGGACGCGCTCAATCACCAGTTCTGCCAATTTCGTTTCCATCAAATGTGGTGAACCAAAGCTTGTCCCTTTTTCAGCTGTTTGTTTTAATGCTTCGACAACCTGTTCATCTGCATGGCCATGTACAAGTGGCCCCCATGACAAAACATAGTCAATATACTCATTACCGTCGAGGTCCCAAATATGAGCCCCTTTTCCTTTCTCCATATAAACGGGATCCATACCAACAGATTTAAAGGCACGAACCGGGCTATTTACACCTCCTGGCATTAAGTTTTTGGCTTTCTTAAACGCATCAACAGAACGTTTAAACGTCATCCTACATCCACCTTTCTATTCACTTTCATCGATCCAACTAGCAACATCTTTTGCGAAATAAGTTAAAATCAAGTCTGCACCGGCACGTTTCATACTTGTCATTTTTTCCATGACAACAGCCCTTTCATCAATCCAACCATTTTGTGCTGCTGCTTTAATCATGGCATACTCACCACTAACATTATACGCAACAATTGGAAGTTGCTGACGTTCTTTAATATCTCGTACTATATCTAAGTAAGCAAGAGCTGGCTTCACAATTAAAAAATCAGCTCCCTCATCAACGTCTGATTGTGCTTCCCGAAATGCTTCACGTCGATTCGCTGGATCCATTTGATACGTTTTACGGTCTCCAGAAGCAGGCGAACTGTGAGCTGCGTCACGAAATGGGCCATAAAAAGCCGACGCATATTTGACTGCATAGCTCATGATTGGGACGTGATGAAAGCCTGCTATATCTAACCCTTGACGAATTGCGGCTACGAATCCATCCATCATATTAGACGGAGCAATAATATCTGCTCCTGCTTCTGCTTGTGACACAGCTGTTTTAACTAAAAGTTCTAATGATTCATCGTTTAATATATTACCATCTTTTATGACCCCGCAATGTCCATGATCTGTAAATTGACATAAACATGTATCTGCGATAACTGTTATCTCTGGAAACTCAGCTTTGATTTTTCGTATAGCCTGTTGAACGATACCTTTAGCATCATAAGCACACGATCCTACGTTATCTTTATGATGAGGTATACCAAATAAAATGATTGTTTTGATTCCTTTATCAACAGCATCACGCACTTCTTCAATGACGCGATCTAAAGACCATTGGTAAACGCCTGGCATTGAGGACACGCTATGTTTTATATTCTCACCTTCTAATACGAATAGTGGATAAATCAGATCTTCTTTTAATATGTAGGTTTCTCTAACGATCGCCCTCATCGTCGGAGTCGTTCTCAATCGCCGGTGTCGACGAAATATCACATCATCCATGACATTATTCCTCCTTTAAAACTGCTCACTATATTTTTTAATCGCTGCCACCAATCCTTCTGAGGTAAATGTTTCTGGCATCATAATTTTTTTAACATCATAGCGTTGGAGAGCTTTTTTCGTCACATTTCCAATCACTGCAAACGTTAATGATTCTTTTAAAAACTTATGTAAATTGCAAGATACTTGGTCAAATAGAGAGTTTACAGCTGATGGACTCGTCAGTATAATAACATCTATTTGCCTGTATTTAATAAGAATATGAAGTTGTTCAACATCGGCTTTATTCGAGATTGTATCGTAGACGATCATTTCACAAACTCGTCTACCTGCTGATCGAAGTCCCCTACTTAAAACAGGACGTGCTTGTTGGCTTCTCGGATAAAAAAAGGAAGCTGTCTCGTCTGTTGCCGCAATCAATTCATCCCTTAAATACTCTGCATTAAATACGGAAGGAATAAGGTCCACTGAATAGCCAGCTTTCTCGACACACTTGGCTGTTTTTTTTCCTACCACCGCTACTTTTTTATTTACCATGAGACTTGTAGGGGAATAGCCAGCCTCTTGGACTGCATGGAGAAAAAAAGTAAAACTGTTCACACTCGTAAAAATGATCCAGTCACATGTGTGTATATATTTCAATTCATCCCGCAATTGTGATTTATCTTCTTGTGGTTTAAGCAAAATAAGAGGGATCTCATAAACTCTTCCTCCCTCATTTTCAATTGCCTTTGAAAGATCATGCGCTTGATGAGGAGGCCTTGTATTCAACACAGTTATTCCTTCAAGCCGCTGCATACGTGCGCTCCCCCTTCAACTAATGATCTAACTCTGCTTTCACCTGGTCGAGCAATTCTTTTGCCCCTTCATTCATCATTTTTTTAGCTGCTTGTGTACCAATCTCTACTGGGTCATGTCCTACAATTGTTTCTTTAAATATCGTTTTGCCATCTGGTGAAGCAACTAAAGCCGTTAACTTTACTTGACCATCCTTTTCCAGAGTAGCATAACCTGCTACAGGGACCTGGCAACCTCCTTCAACCGTATGAAGAAACGCCCTTTCAGCTGTAACCGTACGCTCAGTATCAGGATCATTAATTTTATTTAACAATTCAATGAGCTCTTTATCATCCTCACGGCATTCAATACCTAATGCCCCTTGCCCCACAGCTGGAAGAGAGATGCTTGTGTCAAGAAATTCAGTAACGATTTCTTCTGTCCAGCCAACTCTTTCTAAACCAGCTGCCGCTAGGATAATCGCATCAAATTCTTCTTCTCGACACTTTCTTAAACGCGTATCTATATTTCCTCTAATCCACTGAATGTTTAAATCTGGTCGCTTTGCTAACACTTGAGCACTTCGGCGCAAACTGCTAGTTCCAACAATAGAACCGGCTGGGAGATCCATTAAAGATTGACCACTGTTTGAAATAAAGGCATCTCTTGGATCAACTCGCTTTGGAATAGCTCCAATAGTTAATCCTTGCGCCATTTCGGATGGTAGGTCCTTCATACTATGAACAGCTATATCAATTTCACCATCATACATTGCCTTCTCTATTTCTTTAACGAAAAGACCTTTTCCTCCCACTTTTGATAAGGTGACATCTAGAATTTTATCTCCTTTTGTCTCAATTTCTTTAATTTCAAATTCAAAAGGTAAATGTAATTGATTTAATTCATTAATTACCCATTTTGTTTGTGTCATCGCTAAATTACTTCGCCTCGAACCTATGACTACTTTTCTCATTATAGACCTCCATTAACGCAATAACTCACGTTTCTTATAATACTATTTAATCACAAATTGTCGTTTGTTTACCAAATGTGAAATTGTGAAAATGAACTTGAAAGGAAATAATTTATTAATAATACTAAAAAAGACGCTATATTTAAAAGTGCAAGACCATAACCTCTCTTTTGCTTCACTTTGTATTGAAAAAGGTAAAATCCATACATTGCTAACAAGAGAAAGGAACTTAACACCTTAATATCATTCCATGGAAAAGCAGCTAATTCAGTCCAACCCCAAATAACACCTAAAATTAATCCGACAAGCATGAATGGAAAGCCAAACAATGCCGACTGAAATGATCGTTTCTCTAATAGCGATAAATTTCCCATTCTAGCCATTTTGTCACTCCATCGTTTCTTTTTAAGCATATGATGCTGAAAATAATAAAGCATTGCAAATGAAAAACTTAGAGTGAATAACCCATATGCAAAAAGCAGCATGACAACGTGAATGATAAGGAGTTCTAATATAAATAAATCCGCAAATTCAGCTGAAACATCCCCGGCAGGTGCGAAAAGGCTTATTGTCAAAATAGAGAACCCGACAAGATTGACTACAAATACTAAAAAATCCATTTTATAAACCTTATTTATAATAAGTGAGAATGTGACAAGAATCCAAGAATAAAAAAACATTCCCTCAAAAATGGTCATGATTGGTAAGCGGCTGTATTCCAGTGCTCTAAGCAATAAAAATATAAGTTGCAAAACCCAGACAATAGAAAGCAACCAGAAGGCAATCCGATTCACCTTCTGGTTGTTTTGAATGAAATCAATAAAGTACCCGGACACGCTCATACAATAAAAAACAATAATGAAAATGTATAGTAGGTGCAAGCCTAACATGGATAATTCCCCCTCTCTCTAATAAGAGCGGGCAACGGTATGACTTTGCTGACCAGCCAATTTCGACTTACGCTTTTCTATATTCCACTCGCGTTCAAGTTTATTAATTTGAATATTACAGGAAAGTGTCGTTTCCTGTTCAGTTAAATGGTCTTCTAAGGCAAATACTTTTGTCATATAAGACAATAATTCATCTGAATTTTCTTCCCCTGGGACTTCTTTTAATGCTGTAATAGGATCACGAAGAAGTTGATTTATAATACTTTTCATGTGCTTTCTAATCACTTTCTTTTCACGTTCGGATAAACTTGATAGTTTTCTCTCAAGGCTTTCCATTGTATCAGCTTGAATAGAAGTGGCTTTTTCACGAAGTGCCGTTATAATAGGTACCACGCCTAACGTATCTAGCCACTGACTAAAGCCTATGAGCTCTTCTTCAATCATTAGTTCAATTTTTTCAGCTTCTCGCTTTCTCTCTTCTAAGTTCGCAGCAACAATGCCTTGTAAATCATCAATATCATATAAATACACATTATCAAGATCAGCAAGCCCGGGATCAAGGTCTCTCGGAACGGCTATATCGACAAGGAATAGTGGTCGTCCATTGCGCCTTTTCACCAAGTCAAGGACGTCTTCCTTTGTGATCACATAATTCTTTGATCCTGTAGAACTAATCATAATATCTGTCGCTTCTAGTGATTGATCAAGCTGACTCATATCTTCTGCACGACCAAAAAACCTCTCTGCTAGCTCTTCTGCCTTTTGTTTTGTTCTATTAATCACTGTGACATCATTCACCCCATTAGAGGACAAATGTTTCGCAGTTAATTCACCCATTTTTCCGGCTCCCATAAGAAGCACTTTTTTATCAGTAAAATCACCAAATATCTTTTTGCCTAATTCGACTGCTGCATAACTCACGGAAACAGCATTCTCCCCGATTGCTGTTTCTGAGTGGGCTCGCTTTGCTAATGTGACTGCTTGCTTAAATAGTTGATTAAAAATACTTCCAGTTGTGTCTTGTTTCTGTGCAGCTAAAAAGCTTGATCTTACTTGACCAAGAATTTGAGTTTCACCAAGAATCATCGAGTCTAGCCCGCAAACTACACGGAAGAGGTGTTCAATAGCATGCTCATCCTCACGAACCTGTAAATAGTGGCTAAACTCTTCTTTAGGAATACCAAACCATTCAGAAAGAAACACCTTTGTATAATAACGCCCCGTATGCAATTGATCAGCAACGACGTAAAGTTCCGTACGATTACAAGTAGAGATCACGACATTTTCCAAGATGCTTTTAGATTGACGAAGCTTAACTAAAGCTTCTTCTAAATCATCTTGAAATGAAAATTTCTCTCGTATTTCTACTGGAGTTGTTTTATAATTCAAACTGATAACTAGGATGTGCATCGTGTCATCCCCCCCTGACTTCAAACCGACATCCATTTTACATTTAAAAATGAATTATGACAAATATTTTACATGCTTTTTCATCTAACTTTAATAATAACCTATATTAGATTATAACATTTTTAATCAAAGAATAATAAAAACTTGTTTTGCCTATTTGTGAATTTTTCGTGAACAATAGTAGATATACACTAATCCTTCTCTATTTAAACTGAAAGAAGCAATTTTTGTTAGCATTTCCATTAAAATTATTTTTAATCTTACAATTAAGGAATTTATCCATTAACTTAGGAGTGAATATTATGAAGTCTCAACGTGTATTACCCGGTATTATTCTTGTCATCATGGGTATTTATTTATTAGTTAATCAGTTTAATATTGACGTTCCTTATAAAGATATTTTGTTTCAATGGCCGTCGGTTCTTGCCCTTATCGGACTGATACTAGCATGGCAAGGTTTTTCAAATAAAGAAGAGGCAAAGCTTTTTTCAGGTACTGTATCGCTCGGCTTAGGCATTTTCTTCCACGGCGTCCATACGTTCAACGTTTGGGATTATGAATGGCCTTACATTATCCTTATAGTTGCGATTGCTTTTTTATTAAAATATAGCGTTCACAGACGGGATGGTATCTCACCCGGTTTAATTTTACTTCTTGTTTCTATAGTTGCTATGTTTTACGACACCATTACAATATGGTTAAACACTTTGTATGGAGGCTTTAGTAATCTTCTGCCTTTTATATTAATAGTTCTAGGCATCTATCTTCTATTTTTCCGAAGAAAGTAATAGACTTTTCATTTATACCTTAATACTCCGTATATAGTACTAAGTACATCTATTATATAGAGTAACGAAAATTGAGCTGTAATGAAAGGGCTTTTTTTAACCATTTTCAGTAAAAGTCGCATATGTTGGCTCTGTTTTCCTCAGTTAGCGATTTTTCTTACCCGTTTCAATTTATTTTAAGTGTATCTTAAACAAGGACTTGTCTTTCAAAGACAAGCCCTTGTTATCATTTAGTCATACTGACTCTTTAACAATTATACAAATACTAGTTAATTAGTTTATACCTACATAAATAAAAGAGTTTTTCTAAAACAAAAGACGGGTAATTTCTTTCCATGCACGGTCTTTACCGTAAGCCGTCTCTGATGAAAAAAGTATGACAGAATCTTCATCATGGAGCTCCAGCTCTTTCTTGATGTTGGTGACGTGCTTCTCCCATTTCCCTTTCGGAATTTTATCTACTTTTGTTGCTACAATAATGACAGGAAGTTCATGATACTTTAACCAATCATACATCATAATATCGTCTTCCGTAGGCTTATGCCTAGCATCTACCAGCTGGATAACCCCTTTAAGCTGTTCACGGTGAGTGAAATAACTTTCCATTACCCGGCCCCATGCTTCACGTTCTTTTTTGGATACTTTCGCATATCCATAGCCTGGAACATCCACAAAATGGAATCGATCATTGAGAAAATAAAAGTTCAATGTTTGTGTTTTACCTGGTTTTTGGGATGTTCTAGCTAATCCTTTTCTAGCTAGTAACGTATTAATAAATGACGACTTTCCAACATTTGAACGTCCTGATAGAGCCACTTCAGGGAATGGCCCTCCAGGAAATTGGTGATCTTTGGCGGCGCTAATAATTAATTCTGCGCTAGTAATTTTCATGTCTTTACTCCTCTTTCAATGCGCGTTTGAGAACGTCATCAAGATGGGAAACGGGAATAAAGGTAAGGTCTTTCCTGACACTTTCAGGAATGTCCTCCAAATCTTTCTCATTATCTTTCGGCATAATAATGTCCGTTAATCCCGCTCGATGTGCACTCATCGCTTTTTCCTTTAAGCCTCCGATAGGTAGTACGCGCCCTCTTAAAGTTATTTCTCCTGTCATTCCTACTTCTCGTCGGACGGGGCGATTCGTTAAAGCTGAGATTAAAGCGGTCGCCATTGTAATACCAGCGGATGGGCCATCTTTTGGTACCGCTCCCTCTGGAACGTGAATATGAATATCATTTTTTTCATTAAACGCCGGATCAATGGATAATTCCTCAGATTTAGATCGGATGTAACTGAAGGCGGCTTGAGCGGACTCTTTCATCACATCTCCAAGCTTTCCAGTGAGCGTTAATTTTCCCTTTCCTTTAGCCACAGACACTTCAATTGTTAAAGTATCTCCGCCCGCCACCGTATAAGCTAAACCTGTAGCTGCACCGATTTGGTCCTCAGATTCTGCTTTACCGTAGCGAAACTTGGGTTGACCTAACATGGTTTCAATTGTTTTCTCAGTCACGACAACTTTTTTCCGTTCATCAGAGACAATCATTTTGGCAGCTTTTCGGCAGATCGTAGCCATCTGACGCTCAAGATTACGGACACCTGCCTCACGCGTGTAAAAACGAATTACTTTTAAAATAGCGTCATCCCGTACTTGGATCTTTCCTTTTGAAAGACCATGTTCCTTCACTTGTTTCGGCAATAAATATTCCTTTGCGATCTGACTTTTCTCTACTTCTGTATAGCCTGGAATATGAATAACTTCCATTCTATCCTTCAAGGGAGCAGGAATTGCTCCAATGTTGTTGGCCGTTGTAACAAACATGACTTTTGAAAGGTCATATGGTTCCTCTATAAAGTGATCGCTAAACGTACTATTTTGTTCAGGATCAAGTACCTCTAACAATGCAGCGGATGGGTCTCCTCTAAAATCATTTGCCATTTTATCTACTTCATCAAGTAGAAAGACAGGGTTCACCGTACCTGCTTTTTTCATACCCTGAATGATTCGTCCAGGCATAGAGCCTACATACGTTCGACGATGACCTCGAATTTCTGCCTCATCTCGAACACCACCAAGCGAGATACGAACGAACTTTCTGTCTAATGATCTTGAAATAGAGCGGGCTAGCGACGTTTTCCCTACCCCCGGCGGACCTGCCAAACATAAAATAGGCCCTTTTAGTTCTTGTGTTAACTGTTGGACTGCTAAATATTCTAACACACGTTCTTTTACTTTTTCTAATCCGTAGTGATCTTCATCTAACACCTTTTCTGAACGGTGAATGTCTAGCAAATCTTCCGTTTCTTGAGTCCAAGGAATTTGAACAAGCCATTCAATATAATTACGAATCACAGAGCTTTCTGCTGAACTTGCCGGCATTTTTTCGTACCGCTTTAATTCCTTCATCGCTTTTTCTTCAACTGATTCAGGCATGCGAGCACTTGTAATTTTCTCTGTTAGCTCTTCTATCTCACTCTCTTTACCTTCTCGATCACCAAGCTCCTTTTGAATAGCTTTCATTTGTTCTCGAAGATAGTATTCTTTTTGAGTTTTTTCCATTGATTTCTTCACACGCTGGCCGATCTTTTTTTCCAAACCAAGCACTTCTTTTTCGTTACTTAAAATATCTAAAATTTGGCTTAAACGCTGTTCTACTGACATCGTTTCTAATATTTCTTGCTTTTGAACCATCTTTAAAGGTAAGTGAGATGCAATAATATCAGCTAATCTCCCCGGTTCTATAATATCTGCTACAGAGGCAAACGTTTCCTGAGAGATTTTTTTTGACATCTGAATGTACTGTTCAAATTGCTCGAGGACATTTCGCATTAATGCTTGTTCCTCAACCGTCGCTTCCTGCCTTTCCGCCACGAGCTCTACCTCAACTTCAGAAAAGTCTTCAAGCTCGTTATAACGTCCTATTATTCCACGCTGAAGACCTTCTACAAGGACTCTAATCGTCCCATTAGGTAGCTTAAGCATTTGATTGACTTTCGCTAACGTTCCGACATTATAAATATCGTTTTTATTCGGTTCATCAGTAGAAATTTCCTTCTGGGTGGTCAGGAAGATTTCATGGTCTTCTACCATTGCCTTTTCGAGTGCTTGAACCGACTTTTTTCGTCCTACGTCTAAATGCAATACCATCGTAGGATAAACAAGTAATCCTCGTAGTGGTAGCAATGGCAGTTTTCTCGTTCCTTTTTCAGTCATATGTAATGCACCTCCGTAAATCTCATGTCATCCTACACATGAGCCTTTTAACTGATAATGAGGATTGTAAAGCTTGTTACCCTTTACAATCCACATACTTGTTGTAAGAAATGCTCGTTTCCTTAAGCCACATTTCAATCATCTTTGGTTCATTTCTCTGAGACAAAAACGACGTCATCCCATCGGATCACGTCTCAGGGCTTCCCTACATGAGTCTTGTTCAATTTTATCCTATTGAGCCTTCTTTGTCTAACAATGAAAATGAGTTAAGAAGTGTATCTTGTATTTCTTCCCTATTTATTTCTGTTACCTTTAATGCTTTATCAAAAACTTCTTTTAAGTTTTCTACTGGGGAAATTGTTATACCTTCTACCTCCTGTAGAACCTTTTGATTATTCTCTTTAGGGATGATAACTTCTGACACACCAGCTTGTTTTGCCGCCTCCACTTTCGTTACGACTCCTCCAACCGGTTTCACGTCACCATAAATACCTATTTCTCCTGTCATAGCGATGTGATGAGAAACGGGGATGCGATGTATGGCTGAATAAATCGCGGTAGCTATCGCTATACCTGCAGAAGGACCATCGACAGGAACACCTCCTGGAAAATTCACATGCAAATCATACTGATCCGTTTTAATTCCCATATGTTTTAGCACAGTTACGACATTTTCTACCGAGCTTCTTGCCATACTTTTTCGTTTGACACTTCTCATTTGGTTTCCCGTACTTTCTTCATCTGCAATACCTGTTACAATAAGACCTCCACCAGCTGCTCGTTTCAAAGCGGTTACTTCCACATCTAAAAGCATCCCTGCACCAGGACCACTAACTGCTAAGCCATTTACTGCCCCGATTTTATCGATAGAGGAGATTTTCTTTTCCATTCTCGGTGACATTTGTCCAGCATGAATCACCCACTCTAAGTCAACAGTTCTCACGTTTTGCCTTCCTTCATTAATTGCCATGGCCGCAGCTAGCTGAACCATATTAACCGCTTCTCTACCGTTAGTCGCATAGCTTGCTACTTGATCATAAACAGTGGGCTCTACATCCACCCCAAGCTTATTTACTGATTTCGCAGCTACTTTTCTGACCTCTTCTTGAGTCAGACCCCTAAAAAACACTTCAACACACCTAGAACGTATCGCTGGCGGAATCTCTTCAGGATGTCTTGTAGTAGCTGCTATTAGCCTAAAATCTGCAGGCAAACCTTTTTTAAAAATATCGTGAATATGTTCAGGGATCTGAGGGTTTTCTTCATGATAGTAAGCACTTTCTAAAAACACCCTTCGTTCTTCCAACACTTTTAACAGCTTATTAATTTGTATGGAATGTAGCTCGCCAATTTCATCAATAAAAAGAATGCCACCATGGGCTTTCGTCACAGCCCCCTGTTTTGGTTGGGGAATCCCTGCCTGCCCCATTGCACCAGCACCTTGGTAAATTGGATCATGCACTGATCCAATTAATGGGTCGGCAATGCCTCTTTCGTCAAATCTGGCTGTGGCTCCATCCAATTCTACAAAGACTGAATCAAATCGAAAAGGGGAATTGGGATTTGCCTTTGCTTCTTCAAGTACGAGCCGAGCAGCTGCCGTTTTACCCACGCCAGGTGGTCCATAAATAATAACATGTTGAGGGTTCGGGCCACAAATAGCCGCTTGTAATGATCTAATCCCATGGGATTGTCCTACAATATCAGCAAAATTCTTTGGTCTTACTCTTTCTGACAAAGGTTCTGTTAATTTTATTTTGCGCATTCGTCTCAGTTGATCCATTTCCTTTTGAGATTCTTTATCCACAGAACGACGTTGCGTATGCTGACTTTTAAGTAAATTCCAAAAGTACAGACCTATCACAACTCCGAAAAAAAGTTGTATTAACACCATCATGCCGGTAATTGTCATCATATCCTCCTCCTGACTTAACTGCCTTACGAAAACTGCTTATTAAGTTCGTTTAATAGCTCCTTCCCTGTTCTAATCTATAGCTATGCGACGACAAATAAGTCACTTACGTTCTTCTTATGTTCGCTTGGCTTTTTGATCTATATGTATAGTCTTACCGAAGACTTAACACTTAATCTTGATTTCTTAAGCAGGCAGAAATTAGCATTCCATAAACAAGCTAGTTGAACGAGATACATGGTGGTGGTGGATATAAACCGCCCCTTCAATCGGAGGCTCATCTGTCAAAATATATAAAAACCGTCTCCCTAATTGGAGACGGTAACGTCTTTATGCACTTTCTTTTGGCTCTTCTTGCTCTTTAATCTCTTCGCCATTTTCAGATAGAAGCGTCGGCCGCTTTAAATCTCTCACTGTTTCATCAGTAATAATACATTTAGCAATATCTTCACGAGAAGGCAACTCATACATAACATCTAACATCATGGTTTCAATAATTGAACGTAATCCACGTGCCCCTGTCTTACGTTCAATAGCTTGATTGGCCACTTCACGCAATGCCTCTTCAGAAAATTCTAGCTCAACTTCATCTAACTCAAGAAGTTTTTTGTATTGTTTAACAAGCGCATTTTTTGGCTCTGTTAAAATTTCTACTAAAGCTGCTTCATCCAAGTGCTCAAGACTAGCAATAACAGGAAGACGACCAATGAACTCAGGAATCAACCCATAACGTAACAAATCTTCAGGGAGAATTTTAGATAAGTATTGATCTTCCTTTAAATCAGACTCATTCGTTTCAGAACCGAATCCAATCACTTTCTTTCCTAACCTGCGTTTAATGATTTGGTCGATTCCGTCAAATGCCCCTCCACAAATAAACAAGACATTCGTCGTGTCGATTTGAATGAATTCTTGATGTGGATGCTTACGGCCTCCTTGTGGCGGCACACTAGCAGTGGTACCTTCTAAAATTTTCAAAAGGGCTTGTTGTACCCCTTCACCAGATACATCCCTTGTAATAGATGGATTCTCTGACTTACGGGCCACTTTGTCAATTTCATCAATGTAGATAATGCCTCTTTCAGCTTTTTCTACATCATAGTCTGCAGCCTGAATAAGCTTTAACAGAATATTTTCTACGTCTTCACCAACATAGCCAGCTTCAGTGAGAGAAGTAGCATCTGCTATTGCGAAAGGGACATTTAAAATGCGTGCCAAGGTTTGTGCTAACAGGGTTTTACCACTTCCTGTCGGCCCGATAAGGCAGATATTACTTTTAGCTAACTCAACTTCATCGTTCTTAGAAGCGGAATTCACTCGTTTATAGTGGTTATATACTGCCACTGATAACGTTTTCTTCGCTTGGTCTTGCCCGATAACATAATCATTAAGAATATCGCGAATTTCCTGAGGCTTGGGAATATCCTCCATTTCCACTTCTTCTTCAGAGCCTAACTCTTCTTCAACGATTTCAGTACATAATTCAATACATTCATCGCATATATACACGCCTGGGCCGGCTACTAATTTTCTCACTTGATCTTGTGTTTTACCACAAAAAGAACATTTTAATTGTCCTTTTTCTTCATTGAATTTAAACATCATATTCACCCCTTACATTAAGATTAAACGTTCAGGCATGTTCAAAAGCCCTTTAGATATTTGTATGTTTACATTGTACGTCTGAATATCTTTTTTTAGTCATTAAGGTATTTATTGCAACGTTTCCTGTTCATTCATCCTTTCTACTGAATTGTACCATAATTATCTGACAGATGATAAGTAAAGCGCTTTTCCTACCTCTGGTTATAGTTATGTTCGATTTAGAATAAATGAAACAGTTTTTAATTGTCAACATAAAATATATTTGCCTAAGTTATGTACAAAACAAGGCACGATTTTCCGTCGCGCCTTGCCACTACCTTTCAACACTTGCTTCGAAAATATAGGAAAGTATAACTCGATAAGTAAATATTTCCTCGTTATAATCTTTACGAAACAGTTAGTTATGTGATTAACGATTAGCTCTTTTTACTATTTTCTACTAAGAAGTCTATGGCTTTACGCACTTTTAGATCTCCTTTTAACGTCTCAACGCCACCTTGCATATCAAGGATTTGACGAATTTCATCCGCTGAGCGTTTATACATATCGGCCATTTTTTCAATTTCTGCATCTACATCTTCATCACTTGCTTCTAACTTTTCAGCCTCAGCAATAGCTTCTAATGTTAAGTTAACACGCACTCTTTTTTCAGCATCGTCTTGGAATTGTGCCTTCATGCCTTCTTCATCTGTTTGGGCAAACTGATAATACATATCCATAGACATGCCTTGTGACTGTAAACGTTGAGCAAATTCATCCATCATCCGCTTCACTTCAGTCTCCACCATCGCTTCTGGAAGATCAATGTCACTGTTTTCACTCGCTTTTTCAACGAGACTATCTTTCATTTTAGCGTCTGCTTCTTGTTGTTTGGTTTCTTCAAGATTTTTACGGACGTCTTCTTTTAAGGCAGCAAATGATTCGTGTTCTTCGTTGACATCCTTTGCAAACTCATCGTCAAGCTCAGGTAAGTCTTTACGTTTAATGTCATGAATTTTCACTTCAAACTTAGCTGGCTTTCCTGCAAGGGCTTCAGAATGGTAGTCTTCAGGAAATGTCACATTTACTTCTGCTTCTTCACCTGTTTTCAAACCAATCATTTCATCTTCAAAGCCTGGAATAAATTGCCCAGAACCGATTTCTAGGGAATGATTTTCTGCTTTTCCACCTTCAAAAGGTTCATCATCCACAAATCCTTCAAAGTCAAAAACGACTGTATCGCCTTTTTCGATTTGACCATCTTCAACTGCCACAAGGTCGGCATGTTTTTCTTGAAGGTTGGTGATTTCAGCGTCTACATCTTCATCACTAACTGTCGTATCTTCTACCTCTACTTCAAGCCCTTTATAATCACCAAGTTTAACTTCTGGTTTCACAGTGACTGTAGCAGTGAATACTAATGGCTTTCCTTTAGCCATATCCTCAATATCAATATCCGGCTGATCCACAGGCTCAATTCCTGTTTCTTCTACTGCTTCTGAATATGCTTGTGGTAAAAGCACATCCAATGCATCCTGATAAAGAGACTCCACACCAAAGCGCTGTTCAAAAAGAGGACGTGGTACACGACCTTTACGAAATCCTGGTACATTCACTTGTTTAACAACTTTTTTAAAGGCTTGGTCTAACGCGTCGTTTACACGGTCGCTACTTACTTCAACCGTAAGGACACCTGAGTTACCTTCTTTTTTTTCCCATTTTGCTGACATATATACTTTCCCTCCAACATAAAAAAAGATCATTTTTATCGCTACTGTTTTGCAACCCTTATATTATAACACAAGGCATATGCATTTCAATGATTTATAAAACGAACCTCCACTCAGTGGGTTTTCATTCTTCTCCCACTCAATGGGTGTTGAGTGAACTAGGACATGAACGTCCGTTATCTGTGATCAAATTGACTGCATAGGCTGAGGCTTATTAGCTATTAAAAGCACTATTCTGTCATGACGATTCCCCTTCGTACATGACATTCCGTATGGTGTTCCTTAGACCTGCTCATTGTATTGTCTAAACTATGTATGATTTAAGTAAGTTATAAATTATGTATTCAAAAGCCTAACTCTCATTATGATTCATTGAGAAAAGTAACGTCTCAATTTCTTTCAAGTGATCAACTGCTTTTTCCACATCCTCTTCTTTAACCTGATACAATTTCACAATCTCGCCCATATTAGCGTCATCTTCTAAAAGCTTTCTCCCCATATAGTGCAATGCACAGGCCCATATATTAATATCAAGTGGCTCTGGTGACTTTGGAAAAAGAGCAAATAAATAATGCCACCATACTTGTTGAACCATTTCAAACAGTGACGGATTTTTTTGAGCTAGTGTGGTTTCTAACTTTAATAGGACAGCCGTTCCAAATTTTTCATGAAACACATCCTCTAAGTCTTCAATAGTCACTTTAAAGTCTTTACCAAATTTATGTACGTCAAATGTTTCCTGACTGTTCATTTCTTTTAATGTTTGAAGTAAATAGCTTTTTAGCACTGGGTTATTATCTCTTCCTTTAAGGAAAGATCTATATGCTTTTTCTACTTTTATAGAATCGTGTTGACTCAGTTGCTGTATTGCCCCCCATTGCTGGTCAAGACTCCCCTTCTCAAGTATTTGAATCAGTTCTTCCGTTGTAGGAACAAGCTCAAATGAGTCATCACCCCCACTTTCTGCTTCCATTTCCACACTCTCATAGCCTTCGGTCATCTGACGAGAGAATTCTAGTAAATGATAAAATGATTCTGCCATTTTAGCAGGTAATTTATCTTCCGCAATCACAACCTCGAGTAATTTTACCACTTCTTGATAATCCCCTAGTTGGACTAACAAAGACACATATACTTGAAGAACATCGTAATAGTCGCCAATTCCTTCGTGTAACATTGATTCACAATGCATTCTAGCCTCTGCCAGCCTGTTTAATTCAATATTTGTAATGACAAGCCCATAACGGGCTTGGGGGTGCTCTGGCTCTAGTTCTGTCGATTGCTTAAAATAGGTTAAAGCATCGTAATATTTTTTTTCCTTTAGCGAGGTCATTCCTTTATCTACAAGTCTCGGCACCAGTCCAGGAAAAAGAATAACATTATCGTCGTGACCGTTTGCCTGCTTCCCCATATCAGCTAACCACCTTTTCAGTTGGATATTCTTTTCATTTAGTTTATCAATTAAGAAATAGAAAAACAAATGGAATTAATGACTAAAGTACCAATTCACGTGCAAAAGTTTGCTATATATCACGGTTGTGAAATAGTAAACCTTTGACAAGTAAGCATTAAATGACGCAACTAACTGACCTTTATCATGCTCAATACCGTTTATTTCTTAATATGTATGCATTGTCATGCCCTGCTTGCATGATGGAAGTCGTTTATCACGACGATGTTAGCTTAAAATTTGATCCTCTATGTCCAAAGCAAGAACATCTTACAAATCACCAACTTCTAAAAATAAAAATGACAGAGAGTCGAAAAATATTTTTCGACTCTCTGAACGACAACTTTACCTAACGTTATTCCCCATATTGTAAACCACGAAACATCTATCCTAAGGTGTAGCCATATCCCTTTATCTTTTCATTAGTTGCTTAAACCGTGTTACGACATTTTCAACTGTAAAGCCAAATTGTTTCATTAAATGATCTCCAGGAGCTGAGGCTCCAAATCTATCAATTCCCAGTGCCTCACCACATTGGCCAATATAGCGTTCCCACCCAAAAGTCGAAGCCATTTCAATACTCAAGCGTTTTGTTACTTTTTTCGGTAATACGGTTTCTTTATATGCATTTGATTGCTTTTCAAATCGATCCCAGCTCGGCATACTTACGACAGATACAAAAACGCCCTCCTCAGCAAGTTTTTCTTGAGCACCTATAGCCAGCGCTACTTCGGATCCGCTGGCAAGGAGTAAGCCTTCAACTTTCCCTGCGGCCTTGGAAATTATATAAGCACCTTTTCGAACGCCTTCATAAGCATGCTTATCTGTTCCTGTTAGAGTTGGTACACCTTGGCGTGTTAGTACAAGTGCAGTCGGTTGCTTTGATTCCAATGTCACCTTCCATGCAGCGGCTACTTCGTTTCCATCCGCTGGCCGGATCACTGATAAATTTGGCACCATTCGTAAAGCCGGTAATTGCTCAATCGGTTCATGGGTCGGTCCATCTTCGCCAACAGCAATGCTGTCATGTGTGAAAATATAGGTAACAGGTAGCTTCATTAAAGATGATAACCTTAGAGCAGGGCGTAAATAATCTGAGAACACGAAAAACGTCGAAGCATAAGGTGTCACGCCTCCATGGAGAGCCATACCATTAACAGCCGCTGCCATAGCAAACTCTCTTACACCAAACCAGATATTTCTACCTAAGTAATTTCGCGCACTGAAATTACCTTCACCTTTCAAGTTTGTTTTATTCGATGAAGCTAAATCTGCCGACCCCCCAATTAAGCTTGGAACATTTTTCGCTAAAGTATTCAATACTTCTCCACTAGTTACTCTTGTTGCCAGTTTTTCACCTGCGGTATAAACTGGCATCTCTTCATCCCAATTAGATGGCAATTCTCCACGAATAGCCATTTCAAGTTCTTTGGCGATATCAGGATAAATTCTCTTGTAGTCATTAAACATTTGCACCCATACTTCTTCTTGCTTCGCTCCTTTTCTAGCTAATTCTGCATAATGTTGCTTTACTTCCTCTGGAATATAAAAATCTTCTTCGAGTGGCCACTCATACGCAGACTTTGTTAATTTCACCTCAGATTCACCGAGTGGTGCACCATGAGACGCAGATTTCCCACCTTTGTTAGGTGAACCAAAACCAATCACTGTCTTGACTTCAATAAGGGTCGGTTGATCGTTTTTTTTCGCTGCTTCAAGTGAACTGGAGATTTCCGCCAAATCATTTCCATCTTCAACACGTAGCACTTGCCAGCCATATGCTTTAAAACGGTTCAACACATTTTCAGAAAAAGAATGATGAAGGTCGCCATCTAATGAAATATCATTTGAATCATATAGAACAATTAATTTGCCAAGTTTTAAGTGGCCTGCAAGGGAAGCTGCTTCAGCAGAAATGCCCTCCATTAAATCTCCATCACCACAAATACTGTACGTAAAATGATCCACAATTTGAAAATGATCCCTATTATAAGTGGCTGCTAAATGTGCTTCTGCCATCGCCATACCAACAGCCATAGCTAACCCCTGACCAAGTGGCCCTGTGGTTGCTTCAACTCCTGCGGTATGTCCAAACTCTGGATGACCAGGTGTACGACTTTCCCATTGGCGAAATGACTTGAGATCTTCAATAGTCACATCATAGCCATGTAAATGAAGTAAACTGTATAATAAAGCGGATCCATGTCCTGCTGATAATATAAAACGATCACGATTAAACCAATTAGGATTTGCTGGATTATGAGCCATGTGGGTAGAAAATAGTTTGTAAGCCATCGGAGCTGCTCCCATAGGCATACCTGGATGTCCTGATTGTGCTTTTTCAATGCTGTCAATTGATAATGTTCTAATAGTTTTAATTGCCAATGAATCAATCGGTGTTTTTGTTGACATCTTCTGATCAACCTCTTTCCTTAAAATAGCTAGCTATTAAACATACATTTTCCTCACCACATGAGAAACAGCCTTTCCTAATAAACCATGTTCAGCAGCAAATGATAAAATAGTATATCTATCTCTCGTGTATCGAGCTTTTAGAAGTGCCTCTTCCAGTAGCGGTTTTTCAATTTTATAGTCGAGTGGATTTTTTGATAGCCCTATTTCTTCAAGCCAGTTCTCAACCTCTCTTACAGATGGCACTTGGTCACGTAGCACATGCTTTTTTTCCTCACTTAAATTTAAAGAAACAAATGATGAAGTGTCTAGGACGTACTGATAAAAATGAGTAGCACAAAGTGTGCCTAAAGCTACTGCCATCCCGTGATATACAGGTGTTTTGCCAGCTTTAATAAAAGCGGATTCAAAGTAATGTGCAAGCAAATGTTCGGTCCCCGAAGCAGGTCGTGAGTTTCCTACTAAAGAAATAGCTAGTCCAGATAAAACTAAAGCTTCCATTAAAGAGCGAATGCCATCTAACTGGCTGTGAGTGATAGCACTCACATTGCGAATGCATAAATCCGTGGAACTCTTCACGAGTGAGGCGGCATAGTTACAGTAATATTCATCGTTAAGCATATATGACAGTAGCCAATCGCTTATGGCGATTTTTTTGCCTATGATATCGCCAAAACCTGCTTGAACCAAATCTTGAGGAGCTTTAGCAATGATCGACACATCTCCAGCAATAGCAATGGCATTTTTCCCCTTATAAGTCGTCTTTCTTCCATTATAAATAAGTGATGAAACACTTGATGCATAGCCATCCATTGAAGGAGCTGACGGCACCGATATAAAAGGACGATTAGTAATGGTGGCGGCATAGCGGACAAGGTCAGTTATTGTACCTGATCCAACTGCTACGAGTCCATTTGTATCAACTGGAAGGTTCATGAGAAGCTGTCCCAGTGATTTTTCATCAGGTTTCACTTTTGTATTATCAAATAAAAAGTGGTTGATTTTAAATCCACCTTTTGCGAATTTAGCTGTAACAGCTTCTCCCATAACCGACCATATAGTGGCATCACTTACAATGGAAATTTTTTCCTCTTTTAAATAGTCAATACACAGTTGATCTAAAGGGGGAAGATGATCGTTTAGCGCAATGTGTTCAATAGAAATAGTGTGTTTTCTTCCGCACGAGCATGTAAAAGGCTTATTTAATAGTTGAGAAAATGACGTCATTCTGCTTCCACCTTCCTCGCATGTAAAGGATTTGAAAAATTTTCAATCTATACGACTATTCCCATTCTTTTTTTAAAATCACAGATCGTTGATTTTATATCTTCATGACTATATATAGCTGTCCCAGCCACAATAATATTCGCACCAGCATTTGTGATTTCTTTCACATTATCATGTGTAATTCCTCCATCAACTTCTATATCAATCTCCCTCCCGCTTTTAATTATTTCCTCTCTCAATCGACCGATTTTCTCTAACACAGAAGGAATAAATTGTTGTCCCCCAAACCCTGGGTTTACACTCATGAGTAATACCATGTCTAACTCTGGTAATATGCCATCAAGAACGTATAAAGGCGTAGCTGGATTTAACACCACTCCCGCCTTCACTCCTGAAGCTTTAATTGTTTGAATTGTTCTGTATAAATGTGGACATACTTCTGCATGACATGTGATCATATCTGCGCCTGCCTCTATAAACTGTGGGATATGATTTTCAGGATTTTCTACCATGAGATGCACATCAAAAAGTAGCGAGGTTAACGGTCTTAATGAAGCTACAAAGGCAGGACCAAATGTAATATCAGGTACAAAATGCCCATCCATTACATCGAAATGAACTATATGAGCCCCACCTGCCTCAGTCTCCTCAAGCGTTTTCTTTATCAACGAAAAATCGGTATTTAATATAGACGGAGCCAATTTGAGTGTTTGATCAGTCATAAAGATCGTACCTCATTCACACTACTTTGCTCGTTATCATTCAGTGGTGCTTTTCTTTTTTTAACTCTTTTGAACACTAGATTTCCAATGACTATACCAATGACAAACGTATGAATAATCAACTGATGTTCATTGTACAAGTTGCTCAAAAATCTCCCATGTGGACCCAATGAAAAATCGAGCATAGTTTCTACCATCTCATCACCCCGTTTTAGATTTAGCTTATAACTAGTTATTTCCTTGGAAATAACTACTGATGGCTTTTACAACACATTGTTACGCTTCATATCTCTTAATAAAATCAATTCTGCGCTCATGTTTTCCTGCTTTAAAGACTGTCTGTAACCATATTTGAACGATCATTTCTGCTAGCCCTTGTCCAATGACTCTTTCACCTAAGCAAAGAATATTTGAATCATTATGTGCTCTTGTCGCTTCAGCTGAGAACACATCATGAACGACTGCTGCCCGGATACCTGGCACTTTATTTGCGATGATAGACATTCCAATACCCGTTCCACAAATTAGAATCCCTTTTGCATCCTCACTTAAAGCGACTTTTTCAGCCACACTTTTGCCTATAGGACCGTAGTCAGTTGATCGAGTTGAATGCGTTCCCATATCTTCAAAGCTTAGTTGGAGATCGTCTAACACCTGTGTAATTGCTCCCTTCAAACGAAATCCACCGTGGTCACTTCCAATATAAATCTTCATAGATCATAAGCCTCTCTTTCAAAATGATTGCCCTTAATCAAATGGTTGAAAGATAACTTTGATGGCTTCACCACTTTTAATGACAGAGTATGCTTTATCCCATTCATTAATATTAAACGTGTGAGTTATCAAAGCTTTTGCATTTACCCTTTGATTGTTCATGAGTTGTAAAGAAGGTTCCCAGTCAGAGCTCTTCTGACTTCTGGCGCCTCTTACAACTAATTCTTTTTGAATAATTTTTGAGAAATCTATCGTTATTTCATCATTCGGGTAAATACCTTCTTGTACATATCTTCCTTTTTTCTTCAATAATTCAAGACCTAATTTACTAGCTGGCACAGCGCCACTACATTCTATAACAACATCTGCTCCATAACCGTCAGTTAGAGAGTCTACTAATTTTTTTACATCTTCATGTTGAATATCAATAGCATAGTCAATCCCTAATTCATTTGCTTTTTCCAAACGGACGTGGTCCTGTGTTAGACCTGTGATGATGACCGTCGCCCCTGCGTCTTTAGCGAGCTGAGCAGTTAATAACCCAATTGGCCCTGGTCCAAGAACCACAACTAACTCTCCAGGCTTAATATGTGCTTTTTTAACAGCATGGTAACAACAAGCTAAAGGTTCAGTAAATGCTCCTGACAGATAGTCGACATTTTTTGGGAGCTTGTGGACACTTTCTTGCCGAGCTAATACATATTTAGCAAACGCTCCATTTTGTTGTGTACCGATACCTCTACGATGTTGACATAGATTATAGTCTTTTGTTTTACAATACTGACATTCTCCACAAATATAGAAAGTTGTTTCAGAGGTAACACGATCTCCCGGTTTGAATGCCGTCACACCTTCTCCAACGCTAATCACTTCACCAGAAAATTCATGACCTAGTGTGACTGGTGCTTTTACCTTATAATGGCCTTCATACGTATGAATGTCTGAACCACACACACCAGCATACTTTACAAGGATTTTCACTTCTCCTTCACTCGGTTGTGGTTCTTCAACGTCAATTAACTCTAATTTTCCAAATCCTAGCTCTTTTTTAACTAAGGCTTTCATCATTCTAACCCTCCCAAAATGTCATAACAAAACGCCACATTTCTGACAAATTCTTCTTGCTATAGTAACTTGAAAACGCCAGTGTCCTTATGTGAAAATAGAGGGACAGTCTCTTTATTTATGGGCTGTGAGGCGAGTAAGAAAGATTTTGAACTGCTTGGCGGTAGTTTCTTTCTTACTCGTTTTTTGTCCCTCTCTTGTTGTAATCTCTAGTTAAATAACTCGAAAAATCTCCAAATAAGCCAGTTGATCAAGTTACCTCCCTGATCGATACTAGAGATAAGATTTGTATCTTGAGGGATACTAAAGGATCCATCAATTGCCATTTGTGTATGAACAGCCGCAATGTCTGTAGCCATAAATAGTGATAAACCGATTAAAATACTACCTGCTATCACCGAATGGATAATATTCCCTTTAGCTCCCCCTACAATAAATGCGACAATAAACGGAATAGTTGCTAAGTCACCGAATGGCAACACATTGTTACCGGGAAGTATAACAGCCATTCCTACCGTAATCGGTACTAGAATTAAAGCTGTAGAAATTACTGAAGGATGACCGATGGCGACCGCCGCATCTAATCCGATATAAATATCTTCGTTCCCAAAACGTTTTTTTAAAAATTCACGGGCGGATTCTGATACTGGCGTAAGCCCTTCCATTAAAATCTTAACCATCCGCGGCATGAGTACCATCACCCCTGCCATTGCCATACCAATTTGTATCACTTCACCTGTGGGAAAACCTGCGAGAAAGCCTAAAGCAATACCAAGAACAAGCCCCATAAAAATTGGTTCCCCCATCACACCAAATCTGTTGGAAATCGTGTCAGGGTCTGCGTTCAATCTTTTTAAACCAGGAATTTTACCGATAGCCTTTACAAGTGGTATACCTAATGGCGCATAAGAAACAGTACTTCCTGTAGCGATGGAGATGCCTGGTAGTTCAAAATAATCTCGAAGCATTGGTGCAGTCCAGTCAGCAATTTTTAAACATGCTATTTGAAACAAAACAGCTGCAATGAGGCCTTGTATCATGCTGCCAGAGATGGTATAAACGATCGCACCGGTAAATGTAAAATGCCAAAAGTTCCAGATATCAACGTTCATTGTTTTCGTCGTTTTAGTGACAAGCATGATAACATTTACGAAAATACCTATAGGGATAATAAGTGCTGCTATTGGTGATGACCACGACATAGCAGCAGCCCCTGGCCAACCGACATCAATAACATTTAATTCGATACCAAATCTTTCGACCATACCGTTAGCTGCTGGACCTAAGTTGTTAACTAGTAAGTCAACGACAAGTAAAATGCCAACGAATGCCACACCAATCGTTAACCCTGAACGAAATGCCCTACTTGCTTTTTGCCGAAAAGCGATACCAATAAGAAAGATGGCAACAGGTAGAATAACAGTCGGTCCTAAAGCGAGAAAGGCTTGTAAAGCTTCAACCATTTGATCCATTGTAAAGCCTCCTTATTAATTGCTTAATGTCTTAGAATCTCTTACTTTAAAAGCTTCATCATCTCTCATACGAGTCTCCACTTTTCAAAGCATGGTTTGATCAGCTATTACTTTTTTAGCTCTTGTAAAATGTCCTGTTTAACTTCATCAAGGCCAATACCGGTTAGGAACGCTCTAGCGTTAATAACTGGAAATGGGTACTCTTTTTTTATAATTGTAGTTGTGATAAGTAAATCTGCTTGATCGGCATATGAGGAAATCTCAGATACTTTACATTGAATCAAGTTAACGTCGAGTTCATGTTCCTTACAGATTTTTTCTAATTCTCCGTTCACAACGGTTGATGTGGCAATACCTGTCCCACAAGCTACTAAAATATGTTTTTTCATTAGTTTTCACCTCCTTCATGTGATAAATGAAGCAAACTTAAAATATGATCCTTTATCGTCGTTTTATTTGGTTCATTCACGATAAGGTCTAATGTTTTTGGATCAGCGAACAATTGCATCAATCGTTTCAATAAATCTAGTTGATCGTGCTTTTTATCCATAGCAAGCATAAAAACAATTTTGACAGGGGTCGTGTCAGATTCTTCACCCATAATGCCGAAAGCAACAGGCTCCTTCAATACCGACACACTAATTGATTTTTTATTAACGTGTTCAACATCCGTATGTGGGATAGCAACCGAGTAACTAATTGTCGGTAATCCGGTGGCAAACGCCTCTTCTCTTTCAATCACTGCTTTCTTATAACTTTCTTTTACTAATCCCTTACTTTCGAGGTTTTCAGCCATCTTCATTAATATCTCTTTATTCGTTCCGGCTTCAACCTCTTTTAAAATTAACTCTTCGTCAAAGTGCATGTGGGCCGCTCCTATCTGTATATAGTTGAAAATTTTAACGCTATTAATTATATTTTTTACTCTTCTGTTGCATATTTTCGAATGACCTTCATGACATCATTAGGTGTTCTAGCTTTAATGAGCTTTGTCACGTCTTTATGATTTCTAGCTAGCTTCATCAGTTGCATCAAAGCTCTCAAATGTTGTTGTTTATCAGGAGCTGCAATGACAATAATAAGCTGGACAGCAACATCTTTTGAGAACTTAACAGGTTTTTCTAGCCTTAGTAGGCTCATCGCCAATTGGTTTACGCCTTCTTCCCAACCTGCATGTGGAATTGCAAGGCCTGGGCCAATCACAATATAGGGGTCAGCTGGCTCATAGTTTTGTATAATGGCATCTACATATCTCTCATGAATGCTTCCTTCATGTAATAATGGCTGAGCGCTTGTACATATAGCTTCTTCCCAATCAACAACAGATTTTTTAAAGCGGATTGTTTTTTCTGTAATCAGATCTGATAAATCAGGCTTTTTATCTTCGTATTGTTGAATAACACTTGGTGTATTGTCTTGACTAAAATAGTGACCCAATGATTTTTCTAGTTCCTGTTTATTTTTTATAGTGGCGTATTTTGCAATGATTTCCATTACCTCTTCCGTATTCATATCTGATGGGACATACCCGTTTATTTCTCTCATCACTTGCTTCCTTAATCGATGCTTTTCTTCTTTTTCAATAAATGTTTTAACGATGAAAAGTTTTGCTTCAGTCTCCACAATCACTGGAGAAAATACGATATCGTAATTTAATGTATAGCTATTGAACTCTCTTACTGATAACGTATCAAGAAAGATAAATTCAGGAAATAATTCACTCAGTACACTGGACATTAAACGTGATACTGAGACACCGTTAGGGCAAACGACCACAGCTTTTATTTTTTCGTTAATACTAACACCTTGTCTCGTAAGCCAACCGCCAATAAGCATCGTTAAATAAGTCGTCTCACTCTCAGGAATTTTAGAGCCAATTAAATTTACTAAGGGCCCTGTCGACTTTCTTACAAGGTGATGAAGCTCTTCAAACTCTTTACTGACTGAATCTTGTAATGCATTGGTTTCAGTTAGCTTATATTTAATCCGATAATAAGCGGGCTTAAGGTGAAGCAAAATTTTATTAAGTAATTGTTGACGATCGTTTAAATAGATACATGCTTTCTTCTCAAAAATCGATAACATCTCATCGATCGCCTGAATAAGTTCTGGCATTGTTTTTTCTGTTAATAGTTTTGAAGAAGAAACATTTGATGTTAAAAGATATAGTGTAATAAACAGTCGCTCTTCCATTGGAATATGGTCCAGCTCGCTCAAAAACTCTTCAGCAACTTTATATTCTTTTGTATCTGATAATTCATTAAAATGAATCATAAATAAACGAATTTTTTTACCAAATTTTATTCTCCTTAAAATAAATAAGAAAATGTATGGCATTGTGGCCATTTTTTCATCTGTGAATTTTAAATCCAGCGTTTTCTCCACATTTTCTATTCGTCTGTTAATATCTTTAATTTGCTCTTTAGGAATATCCATAATTTTCATTATCAGCTGTTGACCATTGTAAATGTTAAGGACCTTTTTCGTCATATCACTTAGGAGTTTACGCTTTTTAAATTCATTTCCAACGATCCTGTAACCAGATTGCCTAGAGTATTCAATATTTAAGCCCATTTCTCTTACAATCTCCTGCGCATTTTTTAAATCTCGTAAAGCAGTATTTTTGCTAACATCAAGTGCTGTCGTTAAATGAAACAACGAAAGTTCTTCATTTCTACCTAATAGCATTAAAATGAGAAAACGAGCCCTTTCTTGTTCTGATAAAACATATGCTTTTGTATCCTCTTGTTCTTTTTGGAAGGTTGTAATAAGTACAGGATCAATTAAAAATTGACCTTGCCTATTCCGTTTAACTTTTGGCATTCCGCTCATATTAAGCCAGTCATTAATTTTTTCAAAGCTGTAACTGATTTGTCTCCTGTTAAGATGATATTTTCTCTCAAGATCTTTGTTTCTAATCGACGGATTACCCATGACCTCCATTAATAATTGCCAGCTGCGGTCATCTAGTTGCATATAGTACCTCCTTCCTTGAATTCAATATATCATCAATAATCCTCAAAATGTATGCGTTTTCATCACATATATTCGCCCCTAAATTGTGCATCATTGTGATGAACAATCTATTTGTTACATATGAGGCCGACTTATTTCGACAATAGTTTCTTTATCATATCAGAGCTTATTAGAGTGAAAGAGTTCATTTTTTAACTCATTATGTCTATTTATCTGCTGTCATGGCATCAAAGGCTGCAAGACTGAAAATGAGTTTTTTTGGGGTACAGATTTGGACAATGGAGGCTGAAAGTAAAAAAAATTGAACTATATATTTCGCTATGTGATTCTGATAGAAATTAATTTGACATATGAGTCGATTTGATAATAGTGTTTTTAAAGCAATAACACGAACAATATTTCATTTCAATGTAAGAATAATAAAACGAACCTTCAATCATTGGGCGTTTTCGTTCTTCTCCCACTGATTGAAGGTTGAGTGAAGCAGGACATTAGCGTCGTTACCTCCCGCTTATATAGATTTATCTCTCCTCTCTATTTTCACTCGGGGTTTTACGAGCGGTTATCTGTGATAAAAATGGTTATTTTCAAAAGTTACAAAGTAAAAACTTAACATATTTAGAGAGAAACCGATAACATTAGTAGAACCTATCGTACGTACTTATGTCGGTGCACATTGATGAACGCCTTAGGGAGGTAAGAGTTTTATATAGACAACGTTTTAGTGAACCCTTTTAAACTACTAGTTGAAGCTTACTCTTATTAATTTCCCATACATACTAACAACTCTTCACCTATTGTCCTTCATGCCAACTTAATACTTTTCATTCTGTTTTAAAGTGTTATTCAATCATTATCATCACTCTATCGGAGGTACTTATGGAAAAGAAAACACCTTTTTATAAGAAAAAATGGTTTATAATTGTTGCTGCTCTATTTGTTTTTAGCGGATTAGCAAATGCCCTTTCAGAGGACGAAGAAGTGGCTGAAAGCGAAGAAATAAATAAAGAAGAACAAAATGAAGAAAATAATAATGATAACAACACCAGTGCAGAGCAAAACGAAGAAGAAGAAATAGATTTATTCACAGTTGAAATTAACGAGTCCATATCTATAAGCAACGAGGAAATTACTATTTCAGGTGAAACAAATTTGCTAAATGGTACGCTATTTTATTTTGAAATCGTAAGTTCTACTAATGATTCAATTATAGATGGTGATTTCGAAATAGAAAGCGACTCTTTTGAAGAGACAATTAGCATTGAAGAATTGCCAAATGGAGAAATTGAAGTTTTTGTTATTTTTGATCCCTCTTTACAAACTGATGAGTTGCAAGAAGTATACGGTTCTGAAGGCCAATTACTTGATGGGGATCGATTAGAATCTCTAAACTCCCCCTCCAATAGTAAGGGAATTACATTTAGTGATTATTATATTAAATCAGTAGCTATAAGCTTTTCTGGCACTGGTGATACAGCAACTGAATTATTTAACTTATCTGATGGATTTGCTGTTTTAGAGTTTACTCATTCTGGCTCTTCTAATTTTATAGTGGAACTTAAGAATGAATCTGGTGCTTCAGAATTGGTAGTGAACCATATTGGAAGTTATGAAGGGGCTAACTTTGAATTGATCCCTCAAAGTGGAGACTATTTGTTAGATATTTCGGCAGATGGGGAGTGGAGTGCTGAGATTAATCAATCTTATCCAAGTGAGATAGATGATGAACCTCACTCCTTATCAGGAAAAGGAGATGATGTCATTTTTGTAAATTTAGAAAATGGATTAAAACGATTTGAGTTTACTCATGATGGTGATTCAAATTTTATTGTTTTAGTTAATGGACAGACCTTATTAGTAAATGAAATAGGTAACTATAGTGGTTCTACCACTGAAACTGTCCAAGACTCAGCAGCTTATGCATTCGAAATAAATGCAGACGGAAATTGGACTATTGAGATAGAATAGACCCGTTAAATATAAACCCTCGCATTAAAACTGCGAGGGTTATCTATTTCACCACAATAAAATACATGCTTCACTTTTATGAACAAAAAAATTTCTGTTCCTTACAGTAATTTTAAAGTATCAGAGCCACTATAAAGTGAAGATGTCTAAAACTCCTCCTCTTCCTCCCTTGTCCGTAATTCTACCTCCCTCTATATTTATTGAGTTGTTAAAGAATAAACCCAATGTCATTCATTTTTTACCATCAACCAAGAATTGAATGAATGATATTGAACGGCTTTTTATAAATAGTAAATCATCTCTCGTTTCTACTCTAAAAACGAGAGACGTCCTATATCTATTTAAATACTTTCCATATCACGTTTTCTATAACCTATGAAGCCTATCATAATGACTACTGCTGCAATAGCACTCAAGATAAAGAGTGTCAAAAATGAGGGATCTTCGATAGGAACTTTTTGAATATGCCCAAATGGCGTTAATTGAGCTACCCAATCTGGGAATTGGAACATTTGACCTAAATACACAACAATAAAGGAATATAAAAGGTAAATCCAAGTCACTTGTGTCAGCTTTGGCAGACATCCTATCAGAAGTACAGCAAGACCGATCATGACAATCATCGCAGGATAAAAGACTATTCCTGCTCTGTAAACCATAGTAAATTCAAGTCCTTCGTCCATAACCGCTGCTCCAGCAGCCCACAAGCCAAACGTACTTACGGAAAGCATGACAAATCCATTCACTAATGATAGAACCAAATAGCCGCCCATAAGTCGAATCCGTGAGACCGCTCTTGCTAACAAATGGTCAGAACGACCTTTTTTCTCTTCTCCACGAAGTTTATTTATCGCCATTAAAGGCGGTACCGTTGCTATTAATGCGATAACAATCATTAGCGTTGGCAGAAATTGCTCAACTATTGAGATCCCTTCGACTTGAACCAACATGTTTTCATACATGTCATTCCCTTCTATAAATGATTCCAAATCTCCGAATATGGAACCATAAGAAGCCCCGAGAACAAATAAACCAATTGCCCATGCTATCATCCCCGTTCGTTGTAGTCTAAGGGCAAGACCTAGAGGACTCTGTAAAAAGCGTGAAGCACGTCTTCTCCCTGATTTCGCAGGTAAAAACCCCTGCTCTAAATCGCGGATGCTATTTAAATAATTAGCTAAGACATATAAAATGATAGAAAGGACAAACATTAATATAATCGGTCCCCAATGGTTTTCAGAGTAGGCGTCCGTTTTGGACACCCACCCTAAAGGTGAAAGCCAAGATAACGTATCGTTACTCACATCTGTAATCGATCGAAACAGATAAGCAATTAATAAGACAGCAAGTGACAAGCCGATCGTACCACGCGAACTTCCAGAAAGCTGTGCCGAGACAGCAGTCACCCCAGCAAAAACCAGCCCCGTCCCTCCTAAAGCAGCACCATAAAGTAAAGATCCTTCTATATTCATACTTTCTATTCCAAGAGCAGTTAAGCCAAAGCCAACGAGCAATGCTAATATTAAACTCGTCCCAATGATGACAAGTAAGGAAGCATTTAAGTAAGAAAGACGTCCTACAGGAAGCGAACGTATCATCTCGATTCTTCCCTCTTCTTCATCGGCTCTTGTATGGCGCGCCACGACTAATATACTCATTAAACCAACAATAACGGCGGTCATTAGTAACATTTGATGAGTCATCATGGCACCGAGGGTATAGTTTTCTAGGTTACCAGGGCCTAACATCGCTGTCATGGCAGGATTGGCCATCGTGTCTGTAATAGCATCTCTCTCTTGCTGCGTCTCGTATAAATTATCAAAAGCAGGAGGAATAATTAAAGTGAAGACCGTTAATCCGATTAACCATAGTGGAATCCTTAACCTGTCTAACCGGAGAATAAATCGTGAAAGATGACCCGTTTTAGCAATAATTTTCTGAGCCATTAATTTGTACCTCCCACTCCTGATTCTGTTATATTGTCTGCCTTTTCATAATGACGCATAAACAAATCTTCCAATGTCGGTGGAGAGCTTTCAAGTTTAACAATTCCAAATTCACTAATATGCCTCATCACATTGTCCATTTCTTCCGTGTCTATTTGAAATGCCAGCCCTTGATCAGTCTCATCTATCTCATGGACCCCTTTTAATTGACTTAGGTCCGTAATTGGTTGCTTTGTCTCTACGAGGACATTTGTACGTGTCAAGTGACGCAATTCAGTTAGCGTCCCTGTTTCGATAATACGACCATCACGAATAATCGCTACTTTATCACATAATTTTTCTACCTCTGAAAGAATATGGCTAGACAACAGGACACTTTTCCCTTGCTCCTTAACATCTTTCACACATTCTTGAAAAATTTGTTCCATGAGTGGATCTAGACCAGACGTTGGCTCATCCAAAATATATAAGTCCGCTTCTGACGAAAAGGCGGCTATTAATGCTACTTTTTGCCGGTTTCCTTTAGAGTAGGTACGACATTTTTTCGAGGGGTCTAAATCAAATTTTTTTATTAGTTCATCACGCCTACTTTTGTGGTTCGTGCCTCTTAATTTCACAAATAAGTCAATGACTTCTCCACCGGTTAAGTTTGGCCATAAATTCACATCACCAGGAACATAGGCGATTCGCTTATGAATGTCCACCGCATCATTCCAAGCATCCTTACCAAACAGTCGCACCTGTCCTTCAGTTGCCTTTAAAATACCGAGCAAAACCCGGATCGTCGTTGATTTCCCTGCACCATTCGGACCAATGAATCCAAACACTTCCCCATGATTAACTTCCAGATTGACATTTTCTAAAGCGGTAAACGTGCCAAATTGTTTCTTGAGATTTTTAACTTCTAACAAGCTCATAGTTGTCCCCTCCTTTTAATTGTAATAGCTATGTTTTAATATTTCTGAATAACTATCCCACTCTTTGAGGTACTTATCACTCATCTCTTCAATAGAAGATAATTCATTTTTTAATTTTTCAGAAAAGCCGACCATCGTCCAATTTAGGATATTAATTGCTTTTTCAATATCAAGACCTTGGCGAAATTTTGAGTAGTCTATATTTTCGTAAATCCTTTCAAATCCTTCTTTAAGGATGTTATCTTGTTTTTCCTCAATTTCAGCTTTGACTTCAGCAGACTTCTCATTAACGACAGAAAACCAAAAATTAAACACTTGTGGGAATTTTCTTTGAATATTTAACTTAACCCTACCAATTTGCCCAATTCGCTTAAAAATATCGGTTTCATTAAAATCAATTTCTTGATAAATGTCATCAACAATACCTGTCGCATATTCAAGCAAAAATAAATACAAATCTTTTTTATTATTAAAATAGTTAAATAGGGAACCTTTAGAAATCTCTGCCCCACGGACAATATCATTCGTAGACGCTTTATCATAGCCATTTTTTACAAATTCATTAATAGCAGCATTAATAATACGCTCTTGTTTCTCTAACGGTAGACTATAGAATTTTGTGTACACAAATACATCAACTCCTTTCTAAAACTCCATTGACCAATATGGTCATTTTTAATATATCATGATTGACCAATGTGGTCAATATCAACATTTCATATCATACCTTTACTTTATCTGCGGAATTCCAGCTCGTTCTTTTTGAACGGTAGGAATATCGCTTGGTGATTCTTTAATAAACCGCCGTCAATCTTTAATACACCGGCAGCTACATCAACGTGTGATTCTCGCAGTTGTGCAAGAGTGCTAATTCTTATGCCCGTTTGATACATCGTTAATATTGCGGTAGCATCGCGAAGCTCTAGAAAACGTGTTAAATCTAACATCGTTAGTAAAACGTTTATCTCTCGCTCTGTAACTCCGCGTTTAACAGGCATGTCAACTTTCACATGAACTTGCGCCCAAAAAGGACGGTCTAACCAACCGTTGTTCAAACATTTCGAGAGAAACGCTTTGAGGCACTTTAAACGCGTGAGCTTCGTTTGATTACTAACGTGCATAGCGGATAGCCAATCGTAAACATGTTCGGTTGTTAATTCTTCTAGAGTTTTCGCGCCTGTGGTATCCGCAAAATGACTGACGTGTAATTCGTAATCAGACATCGTACGGTCGCGAAAGCCAGCCGATCGCATTTGCCGTAGGATTAATT
Source organism: Bacillus sp. A301a_S52 (assembly GCA_024701455.1). Classification (GTDB taxonomy): domain Bacteria; phylum Bacillota; class Bacilli; order Bacillales; family Salisediminibacteriaceae; genus Salipaludibacillus. The sequence continues at coordinate 3,086,629 of JABXYP010000001.1, forward strand.
CCAACGCGCGGTCTATCGGAAAGCCATCGGGCGTCTTATTCGGGGTTGGAACGCGGTGAAATACGCTTGATAAATCGGTGTTTACATGAAGCGATTCTTTACGTTTAGTCATAACGAAAAAAGCCTCCTATCACGTATATTTGACCGGTTCAATGACCGTATCAATCAACGTAACAGAAGGCTTATGTAACGCGGGTTCAACCGCTTATAATCGTTTTTAAATGGCGTCCCAGGAGAGATTCGAACTCCCGACCGACGGCTTAGAAGGCCGTTGCTCTATCCAGCTGAGCTACTGGGACAATGTTACCGCTAAGATTTAATTGGAGCGGGTGAAGGGAATCGAACCCTCATCATCAGCTTGGAAGGCTGAGGTTTTACCACTAAACTACACCCGCTTATTAGTATGTAAAGACTTTTGTTGCTTCTCACGACCTACATGTCTCTTCCTCTTCTAACTTTGCTCTGGCGTTTATCCGTCGTGACAACTCCCGCTTTGTCATGAAAAAATGTCTCCCGCATGTTTGCTAAGACACAACAATGTGTAAATATGTTATAACGAAGATTGTATAGAAAAAATATGTTTAACAGCGACAATATTTAATATATACAATCTCCGTCTTAATGTCAACCGTTTTTAGAAAAACTTTTGCTTAAGTCGTCTAATTTTTGTCCATCAATTGAGTAGAAGTTCACATTTATAGTTGTGTCAGAAGTATCGACTATAACGTAACTACCAACACTGTATTGTCTTGGTAGTCTCATGCTTCCAGGGTTAATAATAATCTTACCCTTTTCTTCAGTCGCAACAGGGATATGAGTATGACCGTAACAAAGAATATCTGCTGAAGCTTCCTCACCTTTATAAATGAGATTCATCTCGGTCATTTTCACATTTAGCAAGTGACCGTGACCGACGAAAAAAGTCGTATCCCTCACCGTTTCAACTAATTCTTCTGGAAAGTCTGAACCGTGGTCACAATTGCCTCTCACAGTAGAGACGTTTTGAAGAGCTGGTGAGGCCGCACTTAGCTCTGAATCACCACAATGAAAAATAGCATCCACTTCCGCACGGTGTCTATCCACTACTTCTTTTAATTCAGTTTCCCAACCATGACTGTCACTCATAATTAAAGCTCTCATCAGTTATCACCTCTTCACGATTATTCCTGCAGCGTCCATTTATCCCACATCTCATTTAATGTCATAAGAGCATTTGCCCGATGACTTAATGTGTTTTTCTCTTTCTTTGTGAGTTGCGCCATCGTTTTCCCTAATTCTGGCAAATAGAATAGAGGGTCGTACCCAAATCCATGATCGCCTGTCGGTGCATGTGAGATAGTTCCTTTACAAATACCTCGTACTGTTTTCACATCACCGGATGGGAAATAAATAGCTAATGCACATACAAATTGAGCCGTACGTGCTTCATCATTCGTATTAGCCAGTTCTTTTAACAGCTTCTCATTGTTTGCTTGATCGTCTTTATCAGGACCAGCATAGCGAGCTGAGTAAATACCTGGCGCTCCGTTCAAGACATCTACCGCCAAACCAGAATCATCGGCTAAAACTGGCTTATGAATAAGTTCACCGATTGTTTTTGCCTTTTTAATCGCATTTTCTTCAAACGTTTTGCCATCTTCCACAACATCAATATCTTCGTCTAAGTCTAACAGCGATTTAACCGTTAACCCTTTGGCAGCAAAGAAAGCTTCAAACTCTGCTACTTTTCCTTTATTTTTCGTAGCAATAAAAATATCTTTATACATCTGCTTCCCGCTCCTGATCATTATTATCAACTGCCTTAACATTCACGTTCATTTTTTCGGCAAATTCCCCAAGTGCTTGTCTCTGAAACGTAAATAGCTCATTTATTCCTTTTTCTGCTAAATCAAGCATGTCATTTAACTGACTACGAGAAAAAGTGGCTTCTTCCCCAGTACCTTGTACTTCTACTAATTGACCGTCACCAGTCATAATCACATTCATATCCACATCGGCTTGAGAATCTTCCACATAATCTAAATCAAGAATTACATCGTGTCCTGACGTAACCCCTATAGAAATCGCTGCCAAATAATTTTTTAACGGGTTTTCTTTTAGTTTAGATGTTTTTATAAGCTGCTCAAAAGCAAGCCCTACTGCCACGAATGCGCCTGTGATAGAGGCTGTTCGGGTTCCACCGTCAGCCTGTATAACATCGCAATCTACCCAAACCGTCCGTTCACCTAAACGATCTAAATCAACGACAGACCGGAGAGCTCTCCCAATAAGCCTTTGGATCTCCATCGTACGTCCTGTGATCTTCCCTTTCGCTGATTCCCTTATGTTCCGCTGTTCAGTGGCTCTTGGTAACATCGCATATTCAGCGGTGATCCAGCCTTTTCCTTGCCCTCTCATAAAGGGTGGAACTCGTTCTTCAACACTGGCTGAACAAATGACCTTTGTATCTCCAAACGTGATGAGTACCGACCCTTCTGGATGTTTTATGTAATGCGGAACAATCTCTACCTTTCTCAATTCATTAGCTGAACGTCCATCATGACGCATGTTGTCACTCCCCTTACATGGTTACTACTTGCTAGTATGTAGTTTAATACTTAACATAATTATCGCTTGGCTAACAGCGAGAAAAAGAAGAAGCAGCTGCTTTACAGCTACCTCTTTAATGATAAGCGTTTCGTCCTTGAATTTCAATTATTGACCGTTTGCTTAAAATTGTCCAATATTAACATGGTCGGGTCTCACCACTGATTCTGACAAAGCTTCTCCGTTACTCACCATTATCTCTTCTTCCGATTCAACCATAAATGACACACTGTTCACTTCTTCCTGTTCAGTTAATGACAATACAATCATATTTAACACATTTTCGGACAGTGCTGTCCCATCATGCTGACTTAGTAACGCCTCATTAAAATTAACCACAACTGTGCCATCATGATATTCCGGCTCTTCAATAAGCTCAACTTCTTGTCTGAAATCAGTTAAGAGCTCAGACATGTAATGCGGACCTTCCAATAATTCATTGATCACCGCTTGATATTTATTTTCCTCTTGACTAATACGGCGCGTCACTGGGACATAATATGTCTGATCTTCTGTCTGGTTCAAAAAGTAAACGACTACTGGTTCAGTAGAGACAAGATCCGTTTGGTCTGTCATTTCTAAGTTGATCCCATGAGCCCGTGTATAGCCATCACCAATTGGTGTGTCATTGTGCGGCATAGCAGTTAAATCTTCACCATTTATTTGAATGTTTACCTTATCCACATCATCGAGCTGTGTCAAGGTCCATGTTAATGACTGTAGAACTTGCATTTCTTGAGCAGGGTGATACTCTCCGAAATAATCATTATAATTAATCGTCGCCACACCATTCTCATTTAATTCAACATCTAATATTTCTGTCCCCGCTGGCAAAGGTGCTTGAAAACCATTTGGTAAGTTTTCAGTAACTGGCCCCTCTTGTACTAAATGTTCAGCCAATGCCGTCAATTCATCTTCTTCGATTTGGACTTCTACTGACTGCGGTGCTACCATCCCATTACTATCTAATAGGTATAATTCACGAATATCTCCTTGAACTGTTACTTCTCCACCTTTCTCCTCTGGAGAAACCGCTTCTTCAGTCTCGTTTTCTTCCATGTTCTCATCTGTTATGGCACTGATCTCCCCTTCACCAGTTATATCGTCTTCAATCACCTCAACTTCTAATTCATTTTCGTCCTCGATATAATTAATTTGAGGCGGATCTAACTCCTCTAGTACATCGTTTGTCACTTGTGACCCACATGCCGTTAAAAGTAAAACAGCTGCTCCTGCAATCATGGCTGATGACCTTCTTATTCCCGAGCCGCGCAACATCGCATTCCCTCCTTGACAGTTTGTACTATCATGTATACGAGCTTTTTCATGCTTTTAGACCAACAGAATATAGAAAAGCACAACGCATTAAATGCGCTGTGCTTTAGTTGCTTAAGAGCGAAATCCAGCTGTCCTTTTATGGTAAAGACGAATTGGTAATCTTAAATCCGTTTCTCTAATATCTAATGAGTGAGGTTTTAACCACTCTTCAGCCACTTTTTTAAAATTAGCTTTTAGTCCTGTCGTATAAAAAATATGGTGTGGTGCCACATCTCCGGTATAAAGAAGTTCTTTATGGTACAGGAGGGAACTCACTTCCAATGCAGTTTCATCACCAGAGCAGATAACGTTCACATTAGAACCAACAACTTCTTCGATTAAAGGCGCCAGTAAGGGATAGTGTGTACAGCCTAAGATTAAACTATCGATATCGTATTGTAGAATAGGTGCTAACGCTTTCGTTATTATTTCTCTCGCCATATGGCCATTAAACTCGCCTGTCTCAACTAGGGGAACAAGCGTAGGACAAGCTAAACTGACAACTTTTACTTTATCATTAATTGTTGTCAATTCACGATGATAGGCGCCACTCGAAATGGTTCCCTCTGTCCCTATCACGCCAACATGATGGTTGGTTGTTACTTTTAATGCTGCAGTAGCACCAGGATGAATAACCCCCAACACTGGAATAGACAGCCTCTCCTTCGCTTCCTCTAGTATGACCGCTGTTGCTGTATTACATGCTATAACAAGAAGTTTAATATCATGAGAGGTGAGATAGTCAATCATCTCCCACGTATATGTTCGAACTTCCTCTTCTGTTCTCGGTCCATATGGACAGCGTGCTGTATCTCCGATGTAGATTATTTCCTCTTTCGGCAATTGTCTTATTATTTCAGAGACAACAGTTAGTCCTCCGACCCCTGAATCAATTACACCAATTGGTTTTTTCACGCTTCAACGTCCCTTTACCTATTTATTAAAATGACTTCCATGTTTTCGCATCTCTTTTCATTTCATCATAAAGAAAACTCAAACTTTTTTCCAGAAAGTCCACATCTTCTTTTGAAAAGTCTTCTAAAACATCTTGTAAGTAAATTTGTCGTTGCTTAATTACTTCACGAATAATAGTGGCGCCTTTAGAGAGAAGGTGAATACGGACAACACGGCGATCATTCGTATCTTTCACTCGCTCTACAAGGTCATTTTTTTCCATACGATCCACTAGATCCGTCGTTGTGCTACAAGCCAAATACATTTTTGATGATAATTCTCCTATAGTCATATCACCATATTCATGTAGCCACTGCAGTGCCACAAATTGTGGAGGTGTAATCGGGAACTCATTCAGAATTTCGCGTCCTTTTTGTTTAACAATATCAGCAATTAATCTGAGAGACTTTTCAATCTCCTCAACTTGGAGCTGTTCCCTTGTCTTTTCCTTTTGCTGTTCAGGCATATTATACCTCCTTTCGGAATACGAAACATCAACATGAACACTTATATTTTCCCTGTTTTTATAATGGATTTCAAGTATAAACGGCTACCTATGTTAAAAACGCTGGCATACAGCAAAAGCTCTGCTGTAAACCAGCGTCATAAGTGATGATGCTTTCGTGTTATTGAACGATCATATCGTGTTAACTAGACGTGACGAGATCATCTCATTTTCTAGCTAAGCCATTCAATTACAGGAAAGTTTTTTCTACTAATTGCTTAACCTCATCAGCCGTGTTAAGGGTGAGAGCTTGCTCAGCAATAGACTGTGCTTCAGCCTTCGTTATTTGGCTAACCTGGCTTCTTGCCGGAAGCACTGACGTAGCACTCATACTGAATTCATCTAAACCTAATCCAAGTAATAATGGAATGGCTACTTCATCACCAGCCATTTCTCCACACATACCAGTCCATTTACCTTCTGCATGAGAGGCGTCAATAACCATTTTCACAAGACGTAAAATAGCTGGGTTATATGGTTGATATAAGTAAGATACTTGTTCATTCATACGGTCAGCTGCAAATGTATATTGAATTAAGTCATTTGTACCGATGCTAAAGAAATCAACTTCTTTAGCGAATTGCGGTGCCATGACGGCAGTTGAAGGAATCTCAACCATAATACCTACTTCAATGTTGTCACTTACTTCTACGCCATTGCTTAACAAGTTACTCTTTTCTTCTTCTAATAATGCTTTCGCTTCTCTAAATTCATCTAGCGTTGCGATCATAGGAAACATTATTTTCAGATTTCCAAAAGTGCTGGCTCGTAATAATGCTCGCAATTGTGTTCGGAACATATCATCTTTTTCAAGACACAGTCTTATGGCACGAAATCCTAAGAAGGGGTTCATTTCTTTTGGAAGATCAAGATAAGGGAGCTCTTTATCTCCACCTATATCAAGCGTTCGAATAACAACGGGCTTTCCGTCCATCGTTTCTACAACTTTTTTATAAGCTTCAAATTGCTCATCTTCCGTCGGTAACTCATCCCGACCCATGTAAAGGAATTCTGTACGATAGAGACCAACACCTTCAGCGCCGTTATTAATAACACCTTCTAAGTCATTAGGTGTACCAATGTTAGCGACTAATTCAACATGTTCGCCATCTTTTGATTTTGAAGGCTCGTTAACAAGCTTAGCCCACTCTTTTTTCTGCTCTTCGTAATCTGCTAGCTTTTGACGATACTTAGCTAATTCATCGTCAGAAGGGTTGATAATAACGTTGCCTTCAAGCCCGTCTACGATCACATTCACGCCCGCATCAGCTTGACCCGTTACTTCCTTTGATCCCACAACTGCTGGAATTTCCATGGAACGAGCCATAATAGCTGAATGAGACGTTCGACCACCGATGTCTGTAGCAAACCCTTTAACATATTTCTTGTTCAACTGAGCAGTATCTGACGGTGTTAGATCATCTGCAATAATGACCACTTCTTCATTAATTTCCGCGAGTGAGACAATCGGTTTACCTAAAAGGTGTGATAGTACTCTTTTAGAGACGTCACGAATGTCTGCCGCTCGTTCTTTCATGTAATCATTATCCATTGCTTCAAACATGGCAACAAACTGATTAGCAATTTCGTTTAATGCAAACGACGCATTAACTTTTTTATCCGTAATCATTTGACGGATTGGATCCACGAGCTCAGGATCACTTAAAACGAGTAAGTGAGCAGAAAAAATTTCTGCATGCTCATCACCGAGGTCTTGTCTCGTTTTTTCTTTTATTTTTTCCAGTTCATCTTTTGAGGTTTGTAAAGCTGCATCCAGTGCCTGAATTTCTTCATCAATATTGTCAATCGTTTTCTTCTCTACCGTTAAATCCGGTGTTTCAAGACGAAACGCTTTTGAGATGGCAATCCCGGCTGAAGCAGCAATGCCGGTAAGTTGTGTTGACATTACTCAGCAAGTCCTTGTTTCATGATCTCATCAAGACCTTTGATTGCGTCGTCTGCATCTGGTCCCTCAGCTTTAATTGTCACATCTGCTCCTTGTCCAACACCTAGAGACATAACACCCATAATTGATTTTAAGTTAACAGATTTTCCATTATACTCAAGTGTAATTTCAGATTCGTACTGACCTGCTTTATTAACAAGCTGTGTTGCTGGTCGTGCGTGGATTCCTGTTTCTGCTGTTACTTTAAATTTTTTCTCTGCCATGATTAAACACTCCTTAGATTTTATGTTTTTTAAAATTTGACTATTCAGATGATGATCTGTCTTACGATGGATGTCAAACATCGTTCACTGTTACTCATGATACCCATTTTCCCCATTTATAAAGCGACAAATTCAGACATTTGTCCTAAATGTATACTAAAAAAGACATGAGTAATGGGCGGTGATGACTGGGGGCCATAGCCCCATGGAACAATGCCTTATCGTACAGCAATTCCTTATCATTCACACCTCTTTACTCATGCCTGATCATATCAGTAACACGTAAACGAGTCATGGTTTATTATTTTGTTCAATCAGTGTTCGAATATAAAGCATGAGATGTAACACTTCCGAATCACTAAAAGAAACTGTCGTTGACTTCTCAATCATCCGAACTAAGTTCCGGGATATATTATAGCATACCGGATCTTTTTCCTTCAACATTAAAATAATATTTTGCTCTAAAGCTTGTGAATCTACTGTCATAGGATCTCGTATCATATTTTTTAAATGATGGATGAGCTTTCTAAAACTGACAGTGTCTTTATTATAAACGATATCGGTTTTTTCCTCAATATATTTAATACATCTAGTGATTAAATCAGATTCTTTATTAATGACGGAGTCACTATCTCGAATGGCACTTTGAATATGGAGTGTAATAAAACCAATCTCTGCTTCTGGAAGTTTATATCCTGTTTTTTTATCTATAAAATCGACAATTTTTTGTGCAGTCAAATACGTGTCATGATAGAGCCATTTCGTTTCTGTTAAGAAAGGATTTTTAATATCGGTTTGATCTCGTGTCCTTTGCAAAGCTAAGGCTAGATGTTGAGTTAGCGCAGAATGAATTTGTTCCCCTAACCGAAAGCCAATCGCTTCATGGATTTTTTCGATCGCTTCATGAATAATCAGCAACGTTTCTTCTGATTCTTTTGTTGCGAGACGTAAATATTTTTCTTGCTCGACTTCATCCACGAGAGAATAGACTTTGTCATACGTCTTTTCTTCAAAGATATCGCCTTTCTTTTTGCCAAAACCGATGCCTTTTCCAATAAAGATAACTTCTTTGTTATCTCCAGATTCAGCAACCACGACATTATTATTTAATGTTTTATGAACATAAAATGGGCCCCTCACCATCGATTCGACACCTTCTTTGGGTTTTAGACAATTTATATCCCCATCATATCATATAATTTTAAAATTTTATTAAAAAATTCATTGTATGTCTTGTTCGCGAATTATCCGCAAGAAATCTTCCTACCAGTTTAAAACATTTAAATTACAGAGCGAACTCGTTTCAGCAATCTGAAACATTGAGAAATCAGAGGGCGCAGCTGATTAAACAATTCCAATGTACTATCCAATGGTGGACGTCTATTCTCTTAAAAACATTTAAGATAAATATTAAAAGCAATGAGATTTATGTAAACCCTTCTATAGTCTCCACAGTTTTAGTTCTTATGATGAAACTATTCATATTAAGTAAAGCTATGAGATAATTTAATAAAGATGTTTTAAAAGCAACAGGCACGAATAATATGCAGGGATAAAAAGTGACTGAAACGCAAAACGGTGACTCCCTATGGAAGAAGCATTGTGTAGAGATTCACTTTTGCAGGTTTATTGAGAAAAAGTTAGCTGAAGACAAGCTCTCAGAAATGCGCCCAGGAGAAGTGAAGATCACATTCATTACTCGAATTTTACGTCTTATTTTGAGTTGTGACATTCATACTGCATTAACACTTTAGAAAAATGTAACGTTCAGGATAAAAGCGCAATCACACATTTAAAAACTTTTAAAACTTCTTTGGTGGATATAAATAAAAGTTGCAGCCACAAATGTGAATTATTTGGAATTTTTGTATCTATAATGATACGTATCTTAAGACTCTTGTTATCACTACATAGCAAAGCTACAATAAAATTTATTTATGAATTTTTTCTTGGAATAAACATTCTAAATTAAGTTAGGTGAATTTCTATGATTCTAAGCAATCTTCAAACTGCGGAAAACACTGCAACAAAAATGGGCCAAGCTTCCAATTCCATCAATAGGGCAACAAGTAAAAAGTTTTCCTCCGACGACATGTCAACCCTTGAGGTAAACAGTAAAGCGCAAGAAGCAAATCAGCAATTGTTAAAGCTTGCAAAGCTTTTTAATGACTCCTTCCAGATAACCATCCAAAATATTCAGGCTACAGCAGAAGAATTTCAACGTAAAGATAACGAAATAAACCTTGGAATCACTCAATCTCTGCCTCTTACAAACTATCTCAAAGATAGAATCACTTATAATAAAGCAAAGAATGATTGATTCGATGAAAAAAGAAGAAAAGGAGTTACTAGTAAAGACGGATTTACGTCAATTAGCTGATAAGCAAACAGAAAACCGACATGCTATCGCCCGCCACAATCAGGATGAGCACACTCTGTTTGACATTCAACAAAAAAATCGGCGACTCTTTGACCGGCTATTTTATTCATGGAATAAGGACCGGAAATTATTAAGCCAGCTAGAGCAACAATATGATCAACTACGCTATCACCAACAAAAGCTTCGAGAAAACGTGGAGATTAAAAAGCATCATCTCGTTCAGGAAAATAAACGATTGAGTCATATGGAAAATAATTTACATCGTAATCTACGATCATTAGAAAAAGAGGGGAAAGCATGAGTTTAAATATGTATTTAGGATCGGCAGATGCACAAACGTCAAGCATGAATCATATTTGCATCCAGACGATTCAAGGCATGGAAGAAGCAATGACTTCCATTGATCATTTTACATTAAATATGGGTTTACAAGGAAAAGCGTATCAAACAGCGAAAACGTACATGGCCCAAACGTTCCGCCCCCTTGCACAAGCCATCATCTATTTATGCGAAGAACTTATTCGCCAAAATGACGACTATCCAAGTGAGTTTCGATCTCAGGTATCAACATCCGATGTTATTGAACATGAAATAGTAGAACAAATTGAGGATATAAACCATCTTATTTCCCGACTTAGAGAATTAAATGACATTACATCAATGACTCAGGCAACTATCTTCATTTATGAAGGAATGAAACAACACCTTCATAAAAGACTAGAAAAATTACATCAATTCAATACGACCTCTCGCAGTAACTATGACACCGCCTATAAATTGGCAGATTGTATCACCCAAGGCTTAGCACAAGTGCAAGGTGGAGAAGGATTTAACCCGGAAACAGGCACATTTAGTACAATAGGGCTGGACCTTTCCTGGGTTCATGCAGTGGATAACATCCATTATTCCCGTAAAGCTAAAGAGCAATATAGAGATCATTTGGAAAAGTACCCTGAAGACTTAGAGAAGATCATTACAATTATTAAGTATGAGGAAAGACATACGGAATATTTGGAGCAAACAAATGAGTTTCTGTCACCGCTGGAAGTAAAGGATGGCATTGAAATTAAGTATTTAATGTATACTTCGGAGGAACCGTACCGCACGTTGACAATGAAGTATTTAGATGAAGTGAAGATAGCCAGTCTTGAAGGAGAAAAATCATTTTTTTCCGCTACCGATAATTCAATCACATATAGTGTTGAAAGTGATCGCACCAATACTCGGGGGGCATATTTCACCTTTTTCCATGAGTTAGGGCATGCGATTGACTATAATTATGCGAAAGAAATAGGGATGGACGGGTTCTTTTCTAATAACTACAGTAGTAATGGTAATACATTGGCAGAATATATGCATAGCGATGTGAAAAATAAAATTGAATTAGCATTGAAAGATGAATTAAATAAAAAAGCATATGATGATATTGACATGGAAGCAAAAACAAAGATGATTAATAATGTTGCGGAATTTTTTATCTATACTGGTCCTAAAGATAACAATTTAACAAGTGCTGAAAGAGACTTGTATAAATTGATTAAGGTGAAATTATCAAAGGATTTGCGCCCAGACGAACATCATAATGCTTCTGATGTGTATGGTGGTGTGACACTTAATCAAATTAAAGGTAAGTGGGCCCATCACAATGATAACTATTGGATTGATGAAGAAACTGGAGAAAGAACTAATGAGCCGGATAAGGAAGGTTTTGCAAGCTATTATGGAAGTATTATGATACAAGATAGTAAACACATAGAAAGTGTAACGGATTACTTACCAAACTCTAAAAAACATATGAATAGCATGTTTAAGTCTATGAATGAAGGTGAGAATGAATGAAAAAATTACAAATTTGTGTGTTCATTTTTACTACTTGTTTATTTTTATTTGCTTGTGAACAACAGATAAATAAAGATGAATCAGATAAACCATTGAATAAAAATGAGCAAAAAAATGTTGAAGGTGAGGAAAGTAGTATGAATGAAATTGATATTTTTGATTTTGAAAATTTAGGTAAAGCACCTGAAGCAACAGAAAAGCAACCAATTAACAAAGTAATTAAAGTGTTTTTTGATGAATGGTCTTTCGATGCCCCCTATGAACCGATAGCAATTAATATTAAAAGCAATGAGATTTATGTAAATCCTTCTCTCAGTCTCCATAGTTTTAGTTCTTATGATGAAACTATTCATATAAGTGAAGCTGAAACTGTATTAGACATTTTAGAAAAATATAATGTTCAAGAGTGGGAACGTAATTATACTTTTGAAGATCCCGATACGTATGAAGATGGATACAGCTGGTCATTATGGTTACAGTTCGAAAACGGGACGGTAGAAAAACACTCGGGTACAGGGACAGGCTCTGTTGACATTACCCCTGATAATTTCGATGACTTCGCCAAAGAGTTGAATGACTTTGTGAATGAACAACTAGACGATAACTGATTGGCGCAAGATATGCATTAATGTATATAAAAGTTAGACAGAACGGTTGCTGGCATATGACAGAGCCAAATAACCATTACGATATTTTAGATGTTAACTTTAGAAACAAACGTGCCCGCGCCCACTAGTTATGTATGAACCCTCCCCTTTGTAAACGCTAGAATAGAGTTGAAGTTTTTGCTCGATAAGATTTTACACTTTTGCTCAATCAACCGACTACTTTAGTAAAATAGATAGTGGTGTTATTTTACTGGGGGATAGGGCTTTGGAAGAGAAGTTAGTGTTATATGTAAAGATCCATGAATTACGTAAGAGAAAGTTTAAAGTAGCACAAATCGCTAAGGAGCTGAAAGTTTCAAGACCGACTGTCTATAAATATTTAGACATGATATTTGATGAAGCAAAAGGATACACTGAACAACCAATGGGTAAACAACTTTAGGTAAACTAGGGTGAGACAAAACAGAAAACGACAGATAACAAAGAAATCAAACTCTATTCTATTGCCTTTGTGCTCGCTCATTCTAGACAGAAATATATGGAATGGCAGGCGCGTCCTTTTACGACAAGAGATGCGATTCGTTGTCATGAACATGCCTTTCAGTTCTATGGAGGGCGAACAGAAGAATTTGTTTATGATCAGGCTCACTTAATCGCAGTGAGTGAGAATGTTGGACAACTACTTTTAACAACTGAGTTCCAACATTATGTGAATGAGCGTAAGTTTAGCGTTCACTTGTGCCGAAAAGCCGATCCGGAATCTAAGGCATGGTTAAGAATGTAGTGAAATACATAAAGGGTAACTTCGCAGACAGTCGCGTGTTTAACGATATAGAAGATTGGAATAGTCGAGCACTACAATGGCTTCATCGTACCGGAAATCATCAGGTTCATCAAACAACAAAAAAAGACCAGCAGAAGTGTTTCTCCTCGAAAAGCAACACTTACAGCCAGCCTCTTCGCTACTTTCATATGAAAGTACCCATAACCAAAGTATAACAAGAAATGTAAGAACTAATCTATTCCGTCCCACTTGGGATTTATCAAACGATGACTGAGAACCTTGTATACATTGAAGTGACAGGTGACGAACAACAAACGCTCGTGATTCGAAAAGAAACAAATGGTGACGTCATTGACGAGCACCTTATTAGCTCTGAAAAAGGAAAGCTCATTCAAAACCGTCATCATACACGAGACCGTTCCAAAGGGTTGAAGAGTTTAAACAACGCCTGATCTTTTGTTTTGAAGATCAATAACTTGCAGCCGCTTATTTGGATGACCTCAGCCAAAGATACCCGAGGTATCGTCGAGATCAATTTGCGATCATCCATAAGGTCATTCAACAATATCGAGCATTCATTGATACCGTTTTGACAAAGTGCATGACAGAGAAACTATATCATGCGAATGATTTTCTTGATATCACTCATCACCTTGATACATTGCAAGATGAACCGATTGAAGAGGGACAATCCTTTCACCAACCTAGCAAAACATCCTCATATTAAGGCCTCTACCCGTTCTGTAAATGCGTATAGCGTCTACAAGAGTTTACAAGTAAAAATAGAAGATATTTATGAAGAACATTTAACTGGCCCTGATCATAATACAGCTTCTGATATTTATGGTGGTGTTACAAATAAAATTATCGAAGGTAGTTATAGCCATGGGCTCGACTATTGGTTTAATGAAAATGGGGAGCGAAAACGTGAGCCAAATAAGGAATGCTTTGCTGAATACTATGGACGAATCATGGTTCCAGATGGAAAAAGTAAACAGGCAGGTCTAGATAGCATCGATGAATTTTTACCTAATTCCAGAAAGCATATGGATAAAATTTTTGATGGAATAATAGGAGGGGACAATCATTGAAAAAGATACTCTTCTTTTTACTAGCATTTGCAGTTTGTATCTTTATCGTTGGATGTCAAGACACAGAAAATTCAAAAGAAAGAATAGAATCTGAAGAGACGAACGAATCCAAAGAAACGGAGGAGTTAGAAGTGGCAAAAGAAAAATTATTTGATATTTATTATATATTTGAAGCCCCTAAAGCAACGGAGCAACATGATTTATCAGAAGTGATCAAAGTAGTGTTTAATTCAAACATAAATGATATTGATATGCCAATAGCTATTAACATTCAAGAAAATGAAATTTATATTAACCCCCGAATATCTTCTCGCGGTGTCCGTGTCAGAAATGGGGCAAAGAGAATAAATGATATCGAAAAGGTAATTGAAATATTTGAAAAATATAATATACAAGAATGGAAGGAAGATTACAGTGTTGAAGATCCCTCTGACTATGAAGATGGAGCAAGTTGGTCTCTCTTATTACAATATCAAGATGGATCACTAAGGAAGTATAGCGGGGCAGGTTCAGAGTCTAAAGGAATCACACCTGATAATTTCGATGACTTCGCCAAAGAGTTGAATGACTTTGTGAATGAACGGCTAGACGATAACTGATTCGCGTAAGATATGCATTAATGTATATAAGAGTTAGACGGAGCAGTTACAGGCATATGACAAAGTCAAATAACATTACGATATTTTAGATATTAACTTTTGAAAAAAACGTGTCCGTGCCCGCTATTCTATCTCTAAATCCTCCCCTTCCAATAAAACGAACCTTCAATCAGTGGGAGTTTTCGTTCTTCTCCCACTGATTGATCGTTGAGTGAAATAGGCCATTAGTGTCCGTTATCTCCCGCCTAAATAAAGTTAGCTCTTCTCTCTATTTTGAGACAGGAGTTTTACGGACACTTATCCGTGATAAAGAAAACATGGTTAGATGCGGTTCTGCTACACCTCATGTTTTCTTTAGAGGACGTACAAAAAAATATGGAATCGAATCTATTCGTTACATTTCCGTGCCTTGCTCTTTTCCCCCTTCTTATCTTGCTTTATCTTTTTTGAACATTCATTTTTTGTTCAATTGGACGGGGACATGAAAATCATCCACGTTGATATGCCCCCAACCATCTGTCGCATGATCCACGATTAAAATGTAACATTCATTACCTATATAATCAGAAGTATCCCAGTGCACCCTGTAATACGCTTCATTGTTTCCTCCTGTTGCTTTTTTTAAAATTTTTCCGTCCGACTCCCGAACGAGAGCGACATAGAGGTCATATATATTGTCTCCTCCTGAAACTAAAAAGTTGATCTGGCCGTTCCCACCAAGCGTGAAAGTCTCGGAACGCATCGCCCCCGTTTGTGAATCATCGCCTGTAGTTAAGCTCCACAGGTGGTAGGTTCCTACATGATTAAATGGCCCTCCCCACCCCCAGTCGGTTCGATCTGTCACATCACCAGGACTGAACGCATCACCGTAAAGGATCGTCCAACCTTCCAGCCCCTTTTCAAAGCTAGGATTCGTAAGGTTACCAGTTGGAGGAGGATCGACGACAACAATATCAGTACTAGCTTCATATCCCCCGTCCCTCGTTTTTGCTGTAATCGAGACAGACCCTGATGCATGAGCTGTCACTCGTCCGTTCGTAACAGTCGCCACCGAAGGATCACTTGAGGTCCAAATGACATCCTTATTGGTTGCTTGCTGCGGGGAAACTATAGGTGTGACGTATTGTTCGGTTCCCGCCATCATCTCCTCTTTTTCACGGTTCAACTCAAGACCTGTGACCGATACGTCTCGATAGGCCGAATTCATTTCCCACACCTTCATAGATTTCACGATGACGGAATCTTCATGGTCATTGGCCCACAACTGGACACCCGTCGCGTCTGCCCTTGTCGGATAGGCTCTCGTTGTAATGTTTTGCAGACCGTTCAAGTACGCTTCAATCATCGAGCGGTCGAGGAAGACCCTCATGTTCATCTGCTCTCCGCCAAGATCAACCTGACCTCCTTGATACCATCCTTCCAAGTCACGATTCAAGCTCGAGCTTGTGCGATCAACCCAAAACTCCTTCGCGCTTTTTTTATAATAAAGGATCGTTTCCTCTTCCCCGTCAGGCGTCCTTCTGACACTTAGACCGGCCTCATTCGCTTGCCCATGATCGAGCTCTAGCTCAATTTCGAGCATATCTCCTTGAATATGGGAAAGAATCTCGTTCGCTTCAGCAAATGGCGTATCTTCTGTTATTTCTACTAATAGGTCGCCTAAAAGCGATTCCACTTCCTCAATTGGTTCCATCCCGAGACGATTATCGTCACGGAGGTAGACATGAATCGGTAGACCAAAATTGTGAGCATAACCTGAATCATAATCAATTAACGCCGTTCGCCTTCCTTGGGCAATGCTATAAATAACCGTTCGCCCATCTGGTGTGACAAAGCCTGCTGGTCCTGTAAAATGATCACCAAAATCAAGTAATTTCGGTTCTTCATCATCTGGAATGAACCTTGCCTTTTCCTTATCCCATGTTCCGATCCAATACCACGTATAGCGAGATTGGAATTGCTCTTCTTCCATTTTCGCTGGGTTAATAAGCAAAATATGCTTTCCGCTATCCCCTAGTGGTAGAAAGATCGGCAGCTCCCACACACGTCCAGTCTTCGGGTATTTTTCGAAATCGCCAACGTATAAGTATCCGCGGTACTCCCACTCTTCAAAGCTCGAATCCTCAGTCGAATAGACAAGCGCCGTTCCCCCTACTGGGTCGCCCTGTTCGGTTTCCACTCCTGACGTAATGAGCATGAACCACGTATCGCCATCTTTAAACACAAACGGATCACGAAACTCTCCTAACATGCCTTGACCAGGCTCTTGGTCTAAAAGAACCTCAGGATGCTTTTCCCAGCGATTTAAATCGAGGTCACTATCTTTGGCAAACGTGCTTCGTGCAATGTTAATCCGCTGATTCGGCGTACGCCGGTCATCACCCGCGGTATAAAAGATGACGGGGTTTCCATCATCATCAATGACCGCATCTCCGGCCCATGCTCCATCTGGATCTACATCGTGCCTCCCTGGAATGACAGCATCACGGGCGTCGCGCCAATGAATCATATCATCACTTACTAAATGCCCCCAGCGAATATGGTTCCAGTAAGGGCCACGAGGGTTACTCTGATAAAACACGTGGTATTGTCCATTAAAATAAAACGGACCACCCGGCTCATTTTGCCAGTGAACAGGCGGAGCTGCATGATATTGCGGTCGGTGCGGATCATTTGCCAAAATACTACGATCGATGCGCATATTAGGGGTCGGCAAGTTCCCACCGACTTGGTCGAGATACCGCTCATATTCTTGTTGAACCTCCTCAGGAGATAGAGCCCGACCTCTTAGCTTCACCTCATCCAAAAGGCCGCTAAACATGTTGAGCGTGAAACCGTACAACCACATACCTTGGTTATTCTTAGCGATTTTTAACGGCGTTGCGCTCGGTTTAATCAACGCCCCTTTCGGAAAATCACGCGAGGCTACCTTTTCTCCATTTAAATAAAGAACCACTTCCCCTGTCGAGCTTCGATAAGTAGCTGCAATGTACGACCATTCTTCAAGCGGAAGGGCAACATCTGACATTACTTCAAACCACTCTTCACCTGTACCAAGCTCTAAGCCCCACGTACCGTGACGATAATGGCCGAAAATGAAACCCTCCTTCTTCTCCCGATCATGCTGGTTAATAATAGCGGACAAACGTCCCTCATCCCCGTGCTCGAAGTTTCTTGGTGCCACCCAAGCCTCAAGCGTGATCTCGTCTTCAGGAACGGGGATATGATGAGGCGGACTCTCGATCCATGTGGAGTAACCGTCAAACAACAGCGTTCCGTTTTCAATCCCATCATTTCTCCACATCGGATCACGCGGAGGTTGATAAACTCCTTCATTTAAAAAATAATCGATTCTCTGCTTTCTTCCGGTTACTTGCTCTTTCGTATGTTTTCCTTCTTGTTCATCAAAGGACCAATGTCCAAGCAAGTTTCGAGAAAATGTGGAGTTATATACATTGAAATCATCCACGTTAATGTGACCCCAAGGTCCTATTGCATCATCCACAATCTTGATGTACACTTCCTCTCCCACATAGGCCGACGCATCCCAGAATACTCGTTGATATGTCTCTGAATTACGCCCGGTCGCTCTAAATAATTCTTCCCCATCGGCTACCCGAACGAGAGCGACATAGAGGTTTGCACTGTCATCACCCCCACCGATTAAAAAGTCGATCCCGCCGTTCCCGCTTAAGATAAACGGACTTGAGTGCAATTCTCCCGTTGCTTCGTCTCCAGCTGCTTTAAATCCCCAAAGATGATAGTCACCCGCTTGATCAAATGTGCCGCCATCGCTCCAATGCGTGTCTCGCACTAGGCTTTCCGGACCGTAGGCATTACCACTAACAACCTCCCAGCCGCGAATCCGATCAGGATGAAGAGCGCTATACTCAAAATCATGGTTGAAAATGCCTGGCTCCACATTTCCATGCAATGAAGCGGTCGGCGGAACGTTGACGTCGTCTAGATTCAGGTGCCCTTCTGTTGACTGATCGACAATTTCAATGTAATACACGTCGCCCACATAAGCAGAGGCATCCCAATGAACCCGGTGGTATGTGTCATTGCCGTGCCCCGTCTCTTTCATCACAACCTCCCCATCCTCAGCTCGGACGAGAGCTACGTATAAATTTTCAATGTCTTCATCTCCACCGATCAGAAAATCGATCTGGCCATCTCCACCTAATGTAAACGTTTGGGAGCGCATCACACCGACCTTGGAATCATCACCTCTTCCACCCCATATGTGCCACAGATTATTTTGCTTAAACGGCTGTTTGTTCCAATAATCAGTTTCGTCGGTAACCGCTCCATCGCTAAAGGCGTCTCCGCGAACAACCGTCCAGCCCGTTAAATCACCTGTTTCAAAGCTAGGATTCTCCATTTCATATGGTCCTTCTTTTTTTTCTTGATTGAACACTTGAATATCATCAAGATTAATATGGCCGAACCTGCCAGAATGCCTATCGACCACTTTTAAAAACATCGCTTCACCTAAATAATCAGAAGCGTCCCAAGTCACCTGTTGATATCGCTCATCATTGTGACCGGTTGCCCGAAACAATTCTTTTCCATCGGACGCCCTAACTAAAGCGACGTAGAGCCGCTCTTCGTCTTCTCCACCGCCAATGCGAAAATGAATCGTTCCATCTCCGCCTAGCTTAAATAAGCTAGAGGTCATCATCCCTGCACGAACATCCGCCCGTTCTTCGTTTGCACCAGAAAATCCCCACAAATGGTAGCTGCCTTGATGACCAAAACGACCACCCCAGTACTTCTCCTGGTCGGTGACAACTCCTTCAAAGGCGCGTCCAAATGTCGTCCAGCCCGTGAGATCCCCCGTTTCAAAGTCTGGATTTTCAATGTCATTTGGGAGCTCTTCTACGTTGATTTCATTCGGATCAATACCGAAGCTACGCTTAAATTCCTGCGGATAACTTGGAGTAAATTCTGCACGAGATAAAGGATAGATTTCGAGATTTTTTACATAAATTTCGCCTTCATCGCCAAACAACTCGACTCCCAAGCTGTCGTGATCAGGAAAAATTTGCTCGGTAAATACAACCTCGCCCTCATTGAAAAACACTTCAACTGAGGATCGGTCAACCAATAAATGAACTTTGACCGTTTCTGCTTCATGAAAAGAGGCCATATGCTTCGCAGAGAAGTCTGGATGGAAATGGACCTCGCCTGATTGCGTTCGATCAACATACACACTGTTTTCCGACCGATCAAGGCCAACACCCGTCCATTGCCCTTCACCTTTTCTAACTAGAAATCCTAGTTCGTTCGCCGTTGTTTTCGTCAAATCGATTTCAGCAATGATTTCGAGCGTGTCCCCTTCAGCTTCAGCAAGGAGCTCATTGGAACTAGAAACGCTCTGATCAGCCCAACTTAGCTTATCCCCGCGAAGGCTTCGAAGTTCTTCAACGGGAGATTGTGTTAACACAAGTTCGTCGTCTACTTCCTTTAATGATAGCTCCCTTGGAACGGTCATTGCGCTCCGCCAAGGATCGGTTGGGGTCTCCCCACCATAATGAGGCGTGCTCATCCAGCCAAGTAAAATGGAACGATCGTCAGGGGCATTGCTCCACGTCACCCCTGCATACATGTCAGATCCAAAGTCAAGCCAGCGTATTTCCTCTTCATCCGGGGTAAAATGTGCACCGTCAAAATCGCCGATAAAATAGCCCATTCCTTGGCTCCCCGTTGGACCGTTGGCTACACTTGTGATCAGTACCCATTTATGCTCGTTTCCTTGTTCGTTTATTGGGAGTTTTATAAGGTCCGTACATTCCCAAATCCCAAGGTCCCCATTGATTTCTGCCGTCTCAAATCGGCCCTCCTGTGTCCATTCCCTTAGATTAGGAGAAGAATAGAAGTCGGCTTGCTTCCCCGTGGCAATGACCATCCGCCATTCATGTGATTCCTCATGCCAAAACACCTTCGGATCGCGGAAAACGCCGTCACCTCCGTTGCTTCCTTTTGCTTCGTCGGGCATCTCAATGACAGGATTTCCTTCGTACGTTTCCCACGTCCGTCCTTTATCATTGCTGTAGGCGAGACCCACTGTTTGATCGTCCTGACCAAACTCATACGTAAAAATCGCGACTAAAACCGGCGTTTCACCTGATTGAAGGCCGCTCGTATTTTTCTCATCAACGACGGCACTTCCAGACCAAATAAAGCCATGTTCATCAGGGTATAACGCAATCGGTTGGTGCTCCCAGTTGACGAGGTCCGTACTGATGGCATGCCCCCAATACATCGGTCCCCAAACCGTTTCTGTCGGGTTATGCTGGTAAAATAAGTGATATTCCCCGTCAAGATACACCATTCCATTCGGATCGTTCATCCAATTCTGTTCAGGTGTAAAGTGAAATTTCGGCCGATATTTTTCATCATAATAATTCAAAGAACCACTCCCTTCAGCTTCCACTTCCCCACTTGCACGAACATCTAATAACTGTTGGCTTAACATTAATATAATCAGCAACACAATAAACCATCGATTAGGTGAATCCCTTTTCATTAAAATCTATCTCCTTTTATTAGGATAGTAAAACAAAGGATAAAACCCACCTTAAAAATCGTTTAATCGTTGTTTAATCCGCTTTTAATAAATCGCTTTCATTTCATCTATACCTTTCTCCCATGACGCAAAAGCAGTAGGGGATAGCACCTGTTAAGCGTAAATTCCGTTCAACTCCCAAACGGCCATCGACTCCACCACGAGCGCTTTGTCCCCAAAGAGCGATAGCCCCTTTGCGCTCGCCAATGTAGGGTATACTCGGGTCGTTAAACTGTTCACGTCATTCATATACGCTTCAATGATCGACTTATCTAAAAACACTCGCAGCCTAAGCGGTTCATTTTTGGCAATCCTTGTCGCTCCACCTTGAACTCCCGTTGTTTTTTCATGCTGATCAAGCGTTGTCTTACTCCGGTCGACGGAAAAAACTTGGGTGGAAAAGTCATAATAAAGCAACGTCTCCTCCTTACGATCATCGGACTGACGGACGTACAAGCCGCAGCACCCTTCCTCTCGGCCTTGAAACGTCACTTGAATTTCCAACATATCCCCTGAGATGGCCTTTAACGCTTGATTGACGTCGGCGACCGTTTTCTGACTCACATCAAGTAATTTCTTTTTACGAAGGGTCTCTACTTCTATGATCGGCCTGAATTTTAGTCGAGCATCTCCCGCTAAGTAAAGCTCAACAGGCAACCCGCCATTGTGGGCCCAACCCGAAGCGTATTCATACTCGATCGACCGTTCCCCTTGAGCAATTGTAAAAAGAATCAGACGTCCAGTCTTTGGATCGATCATCGCCGAAGGTCCAGTAAAGTGAAAATCACCTAAATCAACTAGCTGCGGCTCTTCCTCCTCAGGAAGAAAACGTCCGTTTTCACGATCCCACGTCCCGATCCAGTAAAAAACCTCCACATCCGCCTCATCGCCTATTGGACTAATGATGAAAATGTGCTTTTCTTTCCCGCTATTATCCATTCCGAGCGGAAGCAAAATCGGGAGCTCCCACACCCTCCCTAAAAAAGGGTACTTCGCTGGATCAGTTACGTAGAGTGGGCCTTTAAACGTCCATTCATATAAATCGTTCGATTCAAATAACAGCGCTGTTCCACCCCGGCCGTTGATCCCAGAGCCAACTAGTTGGTACCAGATCGCCCCTTCTTTCCAAACAAACGGATCGCGAAAACCATCGTCATCTAAATCGAACCCTTCTGGCTGAATCAATACAGGCTCTGAGTGCTTAATCCATTTCTTAAGCTCTATGTCGCCATCTTGCTTCACGGTACTTCGCGCTAAGCCGATCCGCTGATTCGGAAGACAGCGATAATCACCAGCAGTAAAAAATAAAACTGGAACTCCTTCTTCATCATAATGGGCACATCCTGACCATGTTCCATCAGGGTCCACATGATCTTTTTCAGGTGAAAGGGCAACAGACATATCACGCCAATGGATCAAATCCTCACTAATCCAATGGCCCCAATGAATGTTCCCCCAATACGGCCCTTGTGGATTGTGCTGATAGAAAAGGTGATACCGCCCTTTATAGTAAAGCGGGGCATGGGGCTCATTCATCCAGTGTCCCGGCGGCGAAAGGTGGTATTGGGGTCGGTGGACATCGGATGCAAAATCTTCACGCTGAATCGCCATATCCTTTTCAGAAATTTCCGGGATAAGCCCCTGGTGGATAGACAAATATGATCGCAATTCCATAAGAAGCTCTTCTTGCGTTAACCCACGGCTATATATGCGGATATCATCGATCAAGCCACTAAACATTCCGAGTGAAAATGTATCGTCGACCATCTTCGGATCATTGTGCTTTCCAATGAGCAAGTCCGCATCAGCAAAAGCAATCGGAACGCCTTCCTCTCCGTATGTTTTCGCCACTTGTATTCCATTTAAATAGAGAGCCATAAAGCCGTCCGTAAAATCATAGGTGGCCGCAACATGCGTCCATTTGTTTTTAGGCACCGTGACCTCCCTACTAGAAACTTTCAACCAACCCTTCGCTAATCCGACGTGAAACGCCACCACGCCATGGGATTTAAAGCCAAGGATAAACCCTGTCTTATCCTTCGGTACATGCTGATTGACAAGCGCCGCCATTACATCTTCATCAATGCTGCCATAGGAATGAGGAGCGAGCCACACGGATATGGTGAGCCCCTCTTTTAAAGGTGGGAACGCCTCTTTCTCCCTTTTCACATATGTCGAATACCCATCAAACCACAACGCATGCCCACTAATCCCCTGTCGTCTTTTAATCGTTCGATTAGGCTGAAACATAGCCTGATGGAATACGTGATGAACCGCGTCTTCGATGTGTTGAACCTTATCTCGAATCACGTGACCTTCTCGTTCGTTAAACGGCCAATGGGCCAAAAGAGCATGATCAATCGAACCTGTTACACCTCTCACAAGCTTCCCCCTCCATCTCTCATATTAATGCCGGAACAGTTGATTCAGATCGGGCTCATAGACTTGCTGCTTATAAAACGAACCTTCAATCAGTGGGAGTTTTCGTTCTTCTCCCACTAATTGGTAGTTGAGTGAATCAGGACATTAGCGTCCGTTATCTCCCGCTTAAATAGATTTATCTCCGCTCTCTATTTTGAGGCGGGAGTTTTACGGACGCTTATTGTGATAAATTTTCGTTAAAACGATCGAGGCCTTCTTGATAAATCTCCATTAATTCATCAAGCCCCATTCTCTCAAGCTGGTTCACATACGAATCCCATTCTTCCTCAACTCCGCCATTTAACAACCAAAGGGCTTGTTGCTGATTCACGAAATCTAAAATTTCCATTTCCAAACGGTTGATACGGTCAAGCTCTTCCTCTGTGAAAAAGATATCTGGATAGTTCTCTTCCACTAAATAAGGAGCATACACTTCTTCAATGTCGTTCAGACGCTGCTTTGCACGCGGTTCCATATCGACAACCGTTCCGAAGTGCTCAGCCAATACAGCAGTTGGACCGTTCGGTGCTACTTTTTGTCGAATCTCGCCCATCGCTTCGCCTTCGTCTAGCTCTTTGTTGATAAGCATCCCATTCTCATCTTCCTCATAAATGATCCCAATCGGTCCCCAGCTTATTTGCGCTGACATTTTTGGCTCATAGAGCTGGTCGACCCAGCGCATCGTAATTTCCGGATGCTTGTTCGCAGATGTAATCACGAACGCACCTCTATCGTATTCGGAATAATTCGATCGACCGACCATTTGGTGACCATTTGGCCCTTCTAGCGGTGGAAGGAGCACATAGTCGTCCGCACGTTCGGGCCCGACAATTTCTTCTGTCTCCCACCAAATGTAGGCGCCTAGTGTTGGTGGGTTCGTTTTCCCTTTGGCAAAATATTGACTGACATCATGGGTGAACGCTTCTGGATCGATTAGCCCTTCATCCACCCAATCATGGAAATAGGCAATCGCTTCTTTATACTCTGGTTGTATGGCTGTAAAAATCACCTTACCATCCAGAATAATGCGATGATCTACATTATCTGGAATCCCGAAGGCAGCAAACATATCACCGAAGTTTCCTGTCCAGTGATTGTGCATAAAGCTAAAAGGAATGACATCCTTCTTTCCAGTGCCATTCGGATCTTCATCGCGAAAGGCTCTGAGCACGTCACCCAGTTCATCAAGGGTGGCTGGCGTCTCAAGTCCGAGTTCATCCAGCCAAGACTTGTTGATCGATGTAAAGTTCGGTACAGCGCTTAACCCCATCTCTTCCGCTTTCGGTAACGAATAAATGTGACCATCAGGAGCCGTCACCATACTTTTTATCTCTGGGCGTTGCTCAAAGATGTTTTGCAAGTTGGGCGCGTACTCCTCAATTAATTCTTCCAACGGAATGATTGTACCTGCTTGACCGTATTTGACAATTTCATGATCGGAAAACTCAGCGTTATAAAAAGCATCAGGAAGATCATTGCTCGCAAGCATTAAATTTTTCCGTTCTTCATAACCATCTCCCGGGATATTATCCCAAGCGATATGAACATTGGTTATCTCCTCTAACGTTTGAATGATTTCCATTTCGTTGTAATCTGGAGCTAGTGGCGCTTTTGGCGAGACAAATTTTAACGTCATTTTTTCATCGACGATCGGCAAGCCCTCTTGATGGAACTCATGGTCTCCTTCACCACCGCCCTCCTGACTGCCAGTGTTGTTTGAACACGCTATTCCCCCTACCATCATTGCCATCATTAGTAAACATACAACTAATAGTTTCCTCATTTACATGTGCCTCCTTCTTATGGATCGTTACCCTTGAAACCCGTCGTATGCTGCCCCTACATTTTTGAACGCTTCATAACAAAGGACATATATCGCATAGCACATAAAACTCGTCATGAAGGCCATCAACACAGGGATCTGATAAATGAAATATCCAGCTAAAACGATAACGCCCACGTTCAAACTTGTATATTTAAGTTGACTTGTGGCGATCAAAAACGCATTGCGAACTAAATGCACGACCGGCAAGTCAAAATGAACAACAACCGGAAATAAATACACCGTCGTAAAGCTGAAAAGGATCAACACAAACCCAATAAGTACTGCGAGCCCGAGATTGACAATTGACCCCATCGGATCTAGCAATGGTAGATTGGCTAGTAAAAGCCCCGAGAGCGGTAGCCAGCTCAAGGTGAGACCGATGCTAACTTTTATGTTTTTCCGCCAATGATAAATAAATGGTTTCAACACATTTGTCTCTTTTCTCATATGCCAATCGCGAAGCACACCAAACATCGCTAATGTGGCCGGAATGAATGTAATAACAGGTAAGCAAGCGAGAAGCCATAACAAGTTCAAAAGAAAGAAATTCACGCAGCGTTCTACTAGTTGATAGAGCTTGGAATCTAACAAACTCATCGGTCACCCCTCCTTTTACCACGCTGGAATATTATCCTTTAATTCCCCCAATCATGACGCCTTGAACGAAGTATTTTTGCACAAACGGGTAGACGATGAGAAGTGGCAAACTCCCGACGATAATGACACCGTATTTAATCAAATCAGCAATTCGTTGTTGGGCAGCCACCGATTCAAGATCGCTCACCATCGTAGCCGCGGCTTCATTTTGGATTAAAATGTTTCGCAAAATGAGCTGTAGTGGATACAGACTTTCATCGTTCAAATAGATGAGAGCATCGAAGTACGAATTCCAATGTCCAACCGCATAAAACAGAACCATGACGGCAATAATGGGCTTCGACAAAGGCAGAACAATCTTCGTAAAAAACTTCGTATTGGAGCAACCATCAACCTTCGCGGCCTCCAGCATTTCTTGTGGAATCGTCGCCTGAAAAAACGTCCTTGCGACGATAATGTTCCAAATGGCCACCGCCTTCGGAATGATCATCGCCCACATCGTGTTGACCATCCCTAGGTTTTGGACAAGCAAATAGGTCGGAATCAATCCACCTGAGAAAAACATCGTAAACACGAACATCATCATGAAAAACGTGCGACCGTAAAAGTCTTTTCGTGACAAGGCATAGGCTGCCGTTAATGTCAGGCTGACATTGAGAGCCGTACCGAGTACCGTGTAAATGATCGTATTTTTATAACCGGTCCATATTTTCCCATCTTGAAAAATACGTGAGTACCCTTCGAACGTAATTTCCACTGGATAAAGCCACACATCTCCGGCAAAAATGCGATCCGGATTACTGATAGAGGCAATGACGATGAAATAGAGCGGGTATAGAACCGCAAGCAACATGAGCGTTAAAAGCGTCATGTTGATCACATCAAACAGTTTATCTTCCTTTGATCGTCTAATTGTGGACAAGCTCATCTTTTTCCATCCTCCTTTACCATAAGCCACTACCTGAAAGACGTTTAGCGACCCGATTGACGTACCATAGCAGGAAGAGATTGATCATTGCATTGAATAGACCGACAGCAGCGGCAAAGCTATACTGTGCTTGCTGAAGACCGACCTTATAAACATAGGTTGGGATGATTTCAGATGCATTTTGATTTAATGGTGTCTGCAGCAAGTACGCTTTTTCAAATCCGATATTCATGATGTTTCCAACAGATAGGACGAGCAAGATCACCGCAATCGGGAGGATCGCCGGTATATCGACGTGAAGAATCCGTTGGAACTTGTTTGCACCGTCCATTATCGCGGCCTCATGAATCTCAGGATTTACCGCTGCAAGGGCAGCTAAGTAAATAATCGCGGCCCAGCCTGTTTCCTGCCAAAGGCTTGAACCAACGTAGAGCGGTTTAAACCACGATGCCTCTGCTAAAAAGCTAATCGGTTCCATGCCTACTAGCATTAAAAGGTTGTTGACTAATCCGTTATTCGAGAAAAATACGTAGGCCATCCCAACTAACACAACGACTGAGATGAAATGTGGCGCATAAATGACGGTTTGGACAAACTTTTTATACCGTTTAAATACCAATTGATTCAGCATTAATGCAACAATGATTGGAGTCGGAAAGGTTAGAATTAATTGCAACGCGCTTAAGGAAAATGTGTTATACATGAGGTCCCAAAATTGATACGACTCGAAAAAGCGGATAAAATGTTCAAACCCTACCCACGGACTCCTGGTAATCCCTAGGCCCGGGGAGTAGTCACGAAAGGCAATTTGTACGCCGTACATCGGAATATAGTGAAAGACAATAAAATAAACTAGCGTAGGCAACAGGAACAAATAGAGCTCCCAATTTTGTTTGATTTGTTTCCAGCGCTTTCTTCTCTGTCGTCTTTTTAGCTTAGGGTTGGTCACTGGATGTGAAGGAACTTGTGACGGCTGCTGCGAGAAGGTTTGTTTCTTTGCTGCTGGCCCCATGGCGCCTTCCCTCCTTTTTTCTTCAAATTCTCAAATAAGCGCTTTGATTTAAACGTTTTACCCCTTCACTTTCACTTAAGCCCAGGTGCTCTGCAACGCATAAAGCTCTAAAGATACTAATCTCACCCCTCCTCCTTTTACATAAAACTCCATATCATTGCTATCATCTTCTGGGAAAATCAAATCGGTTATGACCACTTTGCCATCGTCAAAAAAAAGCTCAACAGAAGATTTATCAACAAAGATGTGGAACGTCACACGGTCTGTTTCTCCTTTCACCTGTACTGAATGCCGACCTTTAAATACGTGATGGAACTCGCTCTCACCCGAATGTTCACGATCGACAAACACTTGCTGATTGTTCGTCCGATAACCGATAATAGTTCCCTGATCATGAGCGGAAGATTTCCTCACGTTAAAGCCAAATTCTGAGGCGGTGAGATTTTCAACTGTTGCGACAATTTCAAATACATTTTCCGCTTGGTTGGCTAGCACATTCACCGTTTTATCCACCATCTCATTTTCTATCACGAGCTTGCTCTGACGGAGGGTACGCAATTCGGCAATCGGCCTTTGCATCAATGTAATGTCTCCATTAGCCATTTGACTAAGCTTCACTTCACGAGGAATCGACATTGCGCTTCGCCATGGGTTTGTCGGCAATTCATTGGCATATGTCCAATCGCTCATCCACGCGAGCCATATTCGCCTTCCGTCCGCACTTGGTAGATCGGAAAACGACTGGGCTGCGTAAAAATCCCGCCCGTAATCGACCCATAACGTTTCAGATGGCGGACGATCATTGGTAAAGGCCCCCCCGTCGAACTCGCCGATAAAATATTGACCACCGGAACCTCCTGCAATCGCACCAGCCCCTAAATCCACTTGGAGCACCCATTTTTTCTTCTCATGATTCTTGTCTACTGGAAGTGGAAAAAGGTCTGGGCATTCCCACACACCACCATGGGCACCGTCTGTACTGCCAAATTCGCTCAAGAAATCCCACTGTATAAGATTTTTCGAACCGTACAACATCACTTTTTGACCTGCCGCTACCACCATGACCCACTTGTTCGTGTCATCATGCCAAAACACTTTCGGGTCGCGAAAATCCTTTTCTTCTCCATTGGTGAGCACCGGATTGCCGTCATACTTCTGCCATGTTCGGCCTTTATCCCTGCTATATGCAAGACTTTGAGATTGTACCCCAAGTTGTTCATCGTGATGTGTAAAAATGGCGACAAGTCCCTCGCTACCAGCGAACAGTCCTGATGTATTCTCCCAGTCCACCACAACACTTCCTGAAAAAATCATTCCATACTCATCGGGCTCCAAGGCAATCGGTAAGTGCTCCCACCTCAGCAGATCGTTGCTCACAGCATGGCCCCAGTGCATCGGTCCCCATTTCCGTCCCTTCGGATGGTGCTGGTAAAACAAATGATACTCGCCCTCATAATAAACGAGCCCATTTGGGTCATTCATCCAATTCTCCTCTGGCGTAAAATGAAATTGCGGTCGGTACTTTTCCGTATAATCACTCACTCTATCTGTCGTTTTTTTTACATTTGGCACAGTTCCCACTCCTCACACTTCTTTTAATTGGTCTATCAATTAAGAAATCTCCACGCAGCATTCAACTTCTCCCTTCGTTACGATTAAAAGCTTGATCAATCCTATCAACATGGATTTAGCGGCAGCAAGTTCATCCTCATCTCTTTTACGTAAACGATTACGTAATCGTTTACGTAATGCGCATAGGAGATCGCTCTCCATTACACAGAGTCTCGTGAAATCAATTGAGTCGGCAATAAGATCGACTTTTTATCTGATCGCCCTTTTTCGATCCGTTCTAGTAAAACATGAACCGCTTTTTCTCCAATTTCATAGGATGGTTGTTCAACGACGGATAAGGGTGGGTTCGTGATCTTCATCCAATCATAATTATCGAAACCGATGATAGCGATTTGTTCTGGGATTTTGATTTGTTGTTCATTGATGTATCGCAAAACCCCCATCGTCATCACATTATTAGACACAAACAAAGCCCTGACCTGCTCCTCTATGATTAATTTCTTTGCTAAGTTGTATCCTTCTTGAAAATTAGGGTGACTTTCTTGGATTAAAGATGGTTTCACCTCCAAACGATAGCGTTCGTGCGCTTCTTTATATCCTCGTAAGCGTTCATCACTGGTCGTGATCCCTAGATAACCTGAAATAAACCCAATTCGCTCGTAACCTTTCATAATGAGTGTTTCAATCGCTTGGAACGTCCCTTGATACCCATCAGCCATTACTAAATCACCGTCGTAGCCCTGCGGTTTCCGGTCGATAAAGATGACAGGATAATCTCCGGAAAAGACACCGTCATACTGAGAAATGTCCAAAGCCGTTGGGGCAATGATGAGCCCGTCAATTAACTGGGTGTTAAAAAGTTTAATTTGCTCAAGCTCCGTATGCAGGTCTTCATGGGAATTCCCTAAAATAAGGTTATAGCCTTTTTGCTTCACAATCGTTTCAATCCCATTTGCGATTGACATAAAAAAGAAGTTTGACGTGTCCATATGCATCATTGGCACGATCAGCCCGATCGTCATGGACTTCCGACTACGCAAGCTTTTTGCCACTAAGTTTGGCTTATAATCTAGCTCCTTCATCGCTTGAAAGACTTTCACCTTCGTAGATTCTGATACAAACCTCGTTTCATTAATCACATGAGACACGGTTGCGGTTGACACATTTGCTTTTTTTGCCACATCTTTAATACTCACTATAAGCTCTCCTTTTTAAAGCGCTTTCATTATTGTTTTAAAAGATACGTAATCGTTTAAATGCAGATTATCATATTATGAAATTACTGTCAATCACACAAATTGAGAAGGTGGCATATGGTCTGGGCAAAATTAAAATCTTTAAAGATTAAATTTTTTTTCATGTATTTATGTTTTTCAACAATCGTTTAGTTAACTTTATATTTGAAAATGATAACCGGCTTCCATTTTAAGAAGCCGGCTCACATTAGATTTTCAGTTCGCCTAGTCTAACTAACTCAATGACGGCTTGGGATCGCCCCTTTACCCCTAGCTTTTGCATTGTGTTGGAAATATGATTGCGAACTGTTTTTTCACTTATGAACAGTTGGGAAGCGATCTCTTTCGTAGTTTGATCTTGCACAAGTAGTTCAAATACTTCCCTTTCACGCTTAGTCAACAGTGGTTTTGGCCTAAAATCATGCTCCTTCATACATTCACCCTTTCTTGCATGGGCTGTTCTAAAATCGTTTAAGGCGAATATTTAGTCATGAGTATGATATGTGAAGGTACTTCTCACTGTGACAAGAAAAGGCGATAGTAACAGACTGTCTACACTGGTTTTGTTTGCCCCTTTTTTAAAAGGCTAAGCGTCTCATCATTCCACCCTTTTGATGCCCCTGTTCGTTTCGATATTTGGACGATCCGACCTCTTCCTGTCATGCATACGTGATTTTGTTCATTCAAAATAATGTAATGCAGCTCAACAGATGACGTGCCAATAGACATGACTTTGACGCCAATTCGTAAGGTCTCATCAAAAAATACTTGCTTAAAATAATCGCATTGCAAATCTGCTGTTACAGGAATCAAGTCATCCGTTTTCATCCACAATGCCATCAAACCGACGACTTTTAAAAATTGAATCCGTGCGTGTTCAAAATAAACAAAAGCTTGCGTATTATTTAAATGTCCGAAAGCATCTGTTTCTGAAAAACGTACCTGTACCGGGAAGAAATAATTAAATTCTTTACACCATGCCTCATAATCAGTTATATAGGTCGGCTTTTTCATCACATCGTCCTCCTCAAATTCTAATATATAAATGAATGATCAGTCATTCATAATTAAAGGAAAGAGCCGCACTTGAATGAAGCGTCCATTCAAATACAAGCTTTCTCTATCTAAAAATTTAATAGAATGATATCGAAGAAGTCTTCGACTAGTAATTTAGTTAGCTTAGTGACTTCTAACCCATGAAAGGAAAGAGATGCTATCATCCCTTTCCTTGAGTCTGTTAAGCTGTATGGTCTGTCCCAAAGAAGTTCTTAAATGATTGTAACGTGGTCTCACGATTTAAAGCGGCGATCGATGTCGTTAATGGAATACCTTTCGGACAAGCTTCCACACAGTTTTGTGAATTTCCACAATTACTTAATCCACCCTCGCCTTCCATTAATGTTTCAAGACGCTCTGCTTTTTGCATGGCTCCTGTAGGGTGGGTATTAAAGAGACGAACTTGAGATAATGCTGCTGGTCCAATAAATTCAGACTTACTGTTCACGTTCGGACAGGCTTGCAAGCATACACCGCATGTCATACATTTAGACAATTCATAAGCCCACTGCCTTTTAGCTTCAGGCATTCTTGGACCTGGGCCTAAATCATAAGTACCATCAATTGGAATCCACGCTTTCACACGTTTTAATGAATCAAACATTCTACTTCTATCTACTGTTAAATCCCGTAATACAGGGAATGTATGCATCGGCTCTAATTTAATCGGCTGCTCCAATTGGTCAATAAGAGCTGTACAGGATTGCCGAGGCTTGCCATTGATTATCATTGAACAGGCCCCACACACCTCTTCAAGACAGCTCGCATCCCATGCAACTGCAGTCGTTTCTTCACCACTGGCATTCACAGGATTACGTCTAATTTCCATTAACGCTGAGATAACATTCATATTCGGTCGGTAAGGAATCTTAAATTTCTCCTCATAGACATCACTGTTCTGATCTTTCTGACGTTTAATGACGAGTTCGATTGTTCTTTCACTCATGCTTTTTCACCCGCCTTCTTCTTAGAAGTATAGTCGCGCTTACGAGGCTTAATTAAAGAAACATCTACTTCTTCGTATTCAAACTCAGGAGAATTTGTCTCCGGATTAAATTTAGCCTTCGTCGTTTTCAACCACTCTTCATCATTTCGTTCGGGGAAGTCTGGTTTATAGTGTGCTCCACGGCTTTCATTGCGATTGTATGCACCAATCGTAATCACTCGTGCTAAATTCATCATCGATTTTAATTGTCTAACGAATGCTGCACTCTGATTTGTCCATTTAGCTGTATCATCAATGTTGATATTATGATAGCGTTCAAGCAGTTCAACAATCTTCTCGTCAGTTGCTTTAAGTTTATCATTTTCCCTTACAACCGTTACATTATCAGTCATCATGTTCCCTAATTCCTGATGCAATTTAAAAGCATTTTCAGTGCCTTGCATGTTCAAAATATCATCGAATTGCTGTTGGTCTTTAGCTACTTGATCAGTAAACACCTTTTCCGCTGTATCTTCCGATGTTTTTTCTAAACCTTGGATATATTCAGCTGCTTTAGGCCCTGCAACCATTCCTCCGTAAATGGATGATAGAAGTGAGTTAGCCCCAAGCCGGTTTGCACCGTGGATGGAATAATCCACTTCACCAGCAGCAAAAAGGCCAGGAATATTAGTCATTTGATCATAATCAACCCATAGACCACCCATAGAATAATGAACGGCTGGGAAAATTTTCATTGGAACTTTTCGTGGATCATCCCCCATAAACTTTTCATAAATTTCCATAATGCCACCTAATTTTATGTCTAGCTCTTTCGGATCTTTGTGAGAAAGGTCGAGATAAACCATATTTTCACCATTAATTCCGCGCTTAAGATCTACACAAACGTGGAAAATTTCCCTCGTGGCAATATCTCTTGGCACTAAGTTCCCATAAGCTGGATATTTTTCTTCAAGGAAATACCATGGCTTCCCATCTTCGTCATAGGTCCACACGCGCCCACCTTCACCTCGTGCTGATTCACTCATCAATCGGAGTTTGTCATCTCCAGGAATAGCTGTCGGATGGATTTGGATAAATTCACCGTTAGCATAATATGCCCCTTGCTCATAAACAGCTGCGGCAGCATAGCCAGTATTTATCATAGAATTAGTCGACTTTCCAAAAATGATTCCTGGCCCACCAGTAGCTAAAATCACGGCATCAGCCTTGAAGGATTCAATTTCTGAAGAGTTGAGGTTTTGTGCGGTCATTCCTCGACATACACCATCTTCATCTAGGACAGCGTGTAAAAACTCCCAGCCTTCATATTTGGTTACGAGACCACTGACTTCATGCCTTCTTACTTGTTCATCTAGGGCATATAAGAGTTGTTGACCTGTAGTAGCTCCTGCAAAAGCAGTTCTATGGTGTTGAGTACCTCCAAAACGTCTAAGAGCCAATAATCCTTCTGCAGTTCTGTTAAACATAACTCCCATCCGGTCTAATAAATGAATTATCCCTGGTGCTGCATCACACATCGCTTTAACTGGAGGCTGATTTGCTAGGAAATCCCCTCCATAAACAGAATCATCAAAATGCTCCCAAGTGGAGTCACCTTCACCCATCGTATTTAAAGCCCCATTTATCCCACCTTGAGCACAGACGGAATGGGACCGTTTTACAGGTACGACTGAGAATAAATCAACTTTCATTCCTGCTTCTGCTGCTTTAATCGTTGCCATCAAGCCGGCTAGTCCGCCTCCCACAACGATAATTTTCCCATTACTCATCATTAACACTCCCTCTTTTTACTAACCTACGAATGCAAGAATGGACCGTACACCTACAAATGTTAAGGCGACAAAAATAGCCATTGTTACATACGTTGAAATTCTTTGGGATTTTGGTGTAATTGTGATTCCCCACGTAATAGCAAATGACCATAGCCCATTAGCAAAATGAAATGTCGTCGCTGTTATTCCAATAATATACAATATTAGTGCTAGTGGATTTTCTACAATTTCAGCCATCATATTAAAATTCACTTCTGCACCCATTGCAGCAGCAATACGTGTCTCCCACACATGCCAAGTCACAAAAATTAACACGATAATCCCAGACGTTCGCTGAAGTCTGAACATCCAGTTTCTAAAATAACTGTATGTAGACGTGTTATGTTTGGCTTGAAAGGCAATATACAATCCATAAATAGCGTGAAAGATTAATGGTAGAAAAATGAGCGTCGCTTCCATAAAGTAGCGAAACGGCAGATTTTCCATAAAGTGCGTGGCCTGATTATACGCTTCAGGCCCTCTCACGGCAAAATAATTCACACTTAAATGAACAATTAAAAAAGCCCCCACCGGGATAACGCCTAATAATGAATGAAGCTTTCTGTAGAAAAACTCTCGGTTTGAAGACATCCTACTCTCCCCCTAAAATAATAGATTTCTGGAGATTAACACAGGTACAACTTTATAACCCTCCTCAATATTAAATTTATTTAGATAAAAACTTTGTCAATAGCCAAAAAGGTCATATTTTTGAATAATATATGACAATTCCATTTTACTCTTCCCACACACCTTCGTCAAGAAAGCGGATTCACTGTTTATTTTTATAATAAAGCGTTTACAAAGTTGGTGTATTCATAAATTTCTGTCTATTGACAGAGATACTATTATAAAAATAGTTCTAATAAGCCTCACACTTTCTTTAGGGAATTTTCTTCACTCTCTTTATCTCTCACTCTTAGATTTTTTTTGTTAATCATTTGTTGTGGGACAAACTTAGCGATAGGATTAGTAATGGTGAGTTTCACTTAATAATTCTTGAACCATATTCTGTAATAGTTATTGTCACGTTAGATGTGATGGGAACATCACGAAAGGTTTGATCCCAATCGTCTTTCATTTCTTCCCATACTTTAGGATGATTAATTCTTAAGTGTTCACCAAATCCCATAACATCTACTTCGTATTCTTGCTGCATTTTTTCTAGTACTCCTGTCACTAATTGCTCCACCGTTTTTTCTATTTCTTTTTCAATTCTTTTAATAAATTCCTTGTCAATGGCCTCCTCCGAATCAATCCAACTTTCTGATAACATGCCTTCTGATTTTATACTCACATCAAATGCCATTTGGGCGCCATCAATCGTTGGGGTGATCGTGCTTTCCATTGCATCTACTTCAAATATAATAATCTGATCTGTCTCTTCATCTAATGTTCTTACCACTCCGCCTTGACCTTCTCCAGTAAGCCAAATATAGCCTTTTAGCTCCTCTTCATTTATAAAACCTAAGCATTTATTGGTTTTGCCATCAATCACTGCTGCACCTGAAAACATTACCTCCCCATTTGAAGAAACAACATTTTGTAAGAGAAAACTAGCTCCTGAATGCATTTTACCTATCAATTTTGCTAATGGCACTGGTGTCAAAAGCTTAGTAGTTCTATATTCATTTCCTGCAATGTCTAATAAACGAAATGCAGGGAGCATGTCGCTTTGGTTTGTTTCCAACGTCTCATAAGCCTTGCCAGAGCTAACGAATGCAAGGGTGCTTAATCTTACCTCATTGTCGCGAAAATGGAAGTCAAGTATTTCATCCAAACTGAGTATCCTTAAAACCTCTTCACTAATAACTAGTACCTTTAAATGAGACATAAATACAGGATGTTCATTTTCTAGTGCGAATTGACGCACAATTTGATGGATAGAATCCCCGGTTTGAGATATATTATTGTAGGGTTTTTTTCCACTTCCCACTTCACTATTTTCCTGACTCGTAGGACTTGGATTAATAAGTTGATAGGTAACCGTCATAAGGTCTTTTTTTAGATGGTCTCTGCTTTCTTTATTTTCTATTGAGGCCCCCTCAACGATATCGAATGCGACTCCTACTCCAAAACCTCTCTCCTCAATTTCCACACTGCTCCAACACCCTGAGATAAAAAGTAATGACAAAAAAATGATAAGTCCTCTTATTCCTCTCATATTTTTATATTTTTGCATTTACTTTGTCCCCTTTTAATTTGGTGATAATAAGAAGCACTAATGGCACGGCACCGAATAAGAAAATTGCACTATTACCAATCCAATCTCCGAGTGTAAATATGTCATTGAGATCTTTCGGAATCATAGCAATGATGTAAATAACGGGAGACACAATATATATAAACTGAGATATATTTTTATTAAAAACTTGAGCAAAACCTAGAGCAGCTGCGAAATATGTAATAATAAAAGTAGCAAAGATTTGCATCACCCACACTGCAAGTAGGAGTGAATCAAACCTTTCAAAAACCAGACCACGCAATTCATAACTTGTAATGAGATCAATCGTTGGCCATGTTCTAGTTACCACGCCATCAATCGAAAATACCCCGATGACCATGACGACGGTCAGCAAGTAAAACACTAAAGGAATAACCGTTGCAATAACGACAGCTTTTACAGCTTTACCTGGATGCTTCATAAACGCCACAAGGAAAAAGAAGGATTCAAAACATGTATAGCTAAGGGCAGTGCTTTTTATAGCTTTAAAGGCAGGCATGACTCCTAGTCCTAGTACAGGCCGTAAGTTATTAATTTCAAAAAGGTTGTAGCTCATGAAAAGAACGAGCATAAAAATAATTACTGTAAATGGAAAGATAATTTCCAATAAGCGGACAAGTGGGTTTATTCCTCCAGAAATTAAATAAATACCTACCCACATCATTGGCATAATCATCGCCCATCTAGGAGTATTTTCTAATAAATAAAAGCCGGTTACTTCAGCTAGCACCCTAATTTCAAGGGCAGAAAGCGTTAAAAAATAAGTAATGAACAAAATGCTAAGTACTCTGCCAACTAATTTCCCAACGATATCTTCACTATATTGATAAAACGTTTTTTCTCGAAATTGTTGACTTAATTTCACAATAATTATTCCAGATATGAACGCAATAATGCCCCCTAAAATGACGGTTATCCAAACATCAGGTGAATCGGCCTCCTCCACCGTTACTCTCGGAAGGGTAAGAATTCCTATGGCGATGTTATAACTTGTAATGAACACAACGGCTTGAGGCGTCGTAATTTTATCTTTAGGATGAGAGATCATTCGTTTTATTCCCTTTCTTTAGCCGGAATCAACTTTTACGTACTGAATCTTTCGTATGCATCATTTTCGGTCGACGCTTCATTAAAAGAAGTGGCATACGAAGAATAAAATCCTTCCAATCATTTACTCGGTAAGGAACGGCAGGACTAACATAAGGTACGCCAAAACTTTTTAACTTCACCATATGAGCACCAACAAAAAGGAAGAATAGAATGACCCCAAACAATCCATATGTTGCAGCTGAAAACATGGCAGCAAAACGAAGCAAACGGAGTGTGACCCCTGCACTATACTGTGGAATTGCAAAGGATGAGATCGCCGTTACCGCCACGACAATGACCATGATTGGGCTTACTATTCCAGCTTGTACAGCGGCCTCTCCAATAATTAGTCCTCCCACAATCCCTATAGCCGGTCCAACAGGTTTAGGTAAGCGCAATCCTGCTTCTCGTAAAACTTCAATTGCTATTTCCATCAAGAGCGCTTCTATGAGAGAAGGAAAAGGAACACCTTCGCGTGTGGAAATAATCGACATCGTTAGCTTAGTAGGGATCAACCCAGGATGAAAAGAGATAAAGGAAATATACAAGGCAGGCCCTGTAAGTGAAAAAAAAGCTGCCCCAAACCTTAATACGCGAATAAGTGTACCGGGAAGCCAACGTTCATAATAATCTTCAGGTGATTGTAATAACATGCTAAATGTAACCGGAACGATCAAGGCAAATGGCGTCCCATCCAATAGAATGGCCACTCTTCCTTCCAGTAAAGCACCGATAACCCGGTCAGGACGTTCAGTACTTTGTATTTGAGGAAAAGGACTGAGAATATTGTCTTCAATCAATTGCTCCACATAACCTGATTCAAGGACATCATCAATGTCAATTTTGTTTATTCTTCTCTTAACCTCTTCCACCAATTCCGTATTAGCAATATCCTTCATATATGCTACGACAAGTTCTTTTTCGGTACTTTTTCCAACGAGGAATTTTTCCAATGACAAATTTTTATTTTTACCGCTATTTCTTAGTAGAGCGGTATTCTCTCTTAATACTTCAGTGAACCCAACTCTCGGTCCTCTAACTAAAGGTTCAGAAATGGGTTCTTCAATATTGCGTGATTTTACTATCCCTGTCCCAAGAATTAATACTTCCTCTGAGCCCTCAATCAACAATGCCGTTGACCCTTTCAATACGTCTAATACTATTTCACTCACCATTCTAGTTTGTGTAATTTGGCTAATTGATAGAACATGATTTTTTATATAATCAGTTAGGGGTGAAAAAGGCTCAACAGATTCTGATCTTCTCTCTTCTTTCGGGAAATCGTACATAAGTGAATTTATAATATACTTATTGATGAGATGTCTATCTGACACGCCATCTACAAAAACAATAGTAGCTCTAATTCCTGTTTCACCTAGAAACAACTCGCGAAAATGGACGTCCGAATTATGCCCGATGATTTGTCTAATTTTCTCTATATCTTCAGTTAAATTACCTGTAAAATAATCAAATGATTCTTGAGAATGCTTATGTTCCTGTTTGGTGTCACTCGAGGCAGTTACTTGTTTGACTTTGCTGTTTAATCTCGCCCAATTAATTCTCATTATTTGTCCTCAAGATCATGTACTTGGCTGAATATTTTCCTCATAAATAAAGGGACAAACACGGCGAAAAAAGCTTGCATATATATTGTCCAATCTGGGAGATAAGAAATAATTTGCTTCATGCTTGAACCTCCTTATAATTTCACATCCAATGATTCTTCAAGCGTCACTGCCCCTCTAGGAAACACCAATTTTCCCCAGAACCCATTTTTTAAAATAGACATGTAATATCGTATACTTTCATTGTTCAATTTTTAAAGTGTGGAAAGTTAACTGTATCATTCACTCTTTAACCCAAATTATAGTAATTTCTTTGGAACGTTACGTTATTTTTTTCCTAAATGGGCATTTTTATACGATGGTTTTCATATCTGACGATACTGCAAATAAAATAAGCCTTCCTCAGACAGTAAAGAGGAAGGCTTATTTCGTACATTTCTTATTCTTATATGATTTTAATTTTTACTCCAGTGTCATGTTCACTCTTTTCACAAACCTTTATCCAATAATAATTCTTTCTGTAGGATACTTATAATGGGCTTTTTTCTCTTTTGCTCTAATGGAAAATAAAAATGCCACAAGCCCCACTCGGCCAATTAACATAAGAATCATTAACGTAATCTGGCTGGGGAGTGTTAAATGCGGTGTTATCCCCATTGATAATCCACACGTTCCAAACGCTGAGCTCGCTTCAAAAATAATGGCCATGAGTTCAATTTCACTACTATGTTCAAATCCTGCGATTAGTATAATTGACATAAAAAGCCCTACAACGAACACAGACAGGACAATAAATGCTTTTTGCCGGTCCTCCTGGTGAATTTCGCGGCCAAATACTTTCACATCACTACGACCTAAAGCAAAGCTTTTTATCGTTAAAAACATCACCGCTAACGTCGTCGTCCTAATGCCTCCACCTACACTGGAAGGGCTGGCGCCAATAATCATCAATGCAGAAATTAGCAAAAGGCTTGCTAACGTTAAATGAGAAATGTCCATCGTCGCTAGACCACCACTTCTAGCCGTAGCTGAATTAAAGATGGAGAAAAAGAGCTGTTGGTGCCATGATAATCCATCATAAAATGCATTTCGTTCAATAAGCCAAAGCCCAGCTACTCCTACTACAAATACGATAAAATACGTGGTAGTTGTAATTTTTGTGAATAAACTAAACCTATAATTAGGGTTAGCAGATGAAAAATAGGCTTTTAATTCCATTAGCACAGGGAAACCAATAGCTCCTGCAAAAATGAGTAAAATATTGACCAGTTGAACGAAATAGTCATCCGCAAACGGGATTAAGGATTGGCCTGTCACATCAAACCCTGCATTGGTAAAAGCAGATAAAGCCCCGAATGCCCCTTGATAATACGCTTCAGCAGGCGTCTCAAAATAATTTAAATAATAGGTACCAAGTATAAGTGCACCTATAATTTCTATTAACAGAGCGACTAGTAAAATTCCCCTCATTAGCTTAACTAGCCCTGAATAGGAGATCTGATTTTGATCGACCATGATGAGCATTCGTTGAGACAAGGCAATTTTCTTACCCAGCACCATCCACACAAATGTCCCTAATGTCATAACACCGATACCACCTAATTGAATAGCGGCAGCAAGAAAAAAAACACCTAATGAACTATATGTTTCAGAAACATTCACCACTGTTAATCCCGTTACGCTGACAGCACTAACTGCTGTAAACAAAGCTTCTGAATAAGAAACTGACACCCCATCTTGTGACGAAATAGGTAAAAACAGCAAAATACTAAAAAGAAACATAGCAACTATGTATGAACCCACTATAATTCTAAAAGGAGTTAACATTTTAGACAATTTCATTTTCATCTTTACTTACCTCCAACAGATATCGGGGTTAAGTATATCACGGTCTTTCAGGTGTTGCCATACTCGTTTAAAAATTTTCATGACCAACTGTTATACATTCGCTAATGAACACTCCTTTTCCTTTCCATACACTGGTACTCTTAGTTGATCATACTTTCCCCCATGCAACTCCACAATAAAGAAGCAAGGCAGTCGCTTTTTTAGGACACGCTTGTTAATATGTCAAGTATTTTTCTTTAAAAGGCAGCCGGTTCAAAAGACAAATTCCTCTATGGATTTCCCAGAATTCTTTAATAAAACAGCCAATAAGGTGAACCTTTATGATAAGATTAAATGAAAAGTTACCTTATTACTTACTTTAATTGATACCTGCAACAGAATAGGTCGATTTGATCACCATAAGACGAAGGATGAGAATAATGACAGACAAACAGAGTGTTCAAGACGTTGAGGAAAGGCAGCTAGTCCCAGCCTATGGATATGACTTGCTGAGACAGGATGTTTTACCTGAACTATTGGGAGAAGATGAAGCAGTGATACTATATTGGGCTGGTAAATCGCTAGCTCGAAAAAAAATGAAGGATGTCGAAAGTATCGGCATAGAAAACTTTTTTAACAATGCTAATTGGGGTAAAATAAAGCAGATAAAAGAAAAAGGCGAAGAAAAAATCTATGAATTAACTGCCACACATCAAAATAAAGACAGGCCTTTCTCCTTAGAAGCTGGCTTTTTAGCTCAAATAACAGAAAACGAAAAAGCACTTATTTCAGAGGCATCTTACTCAATAAAAAAGAAAAAGCCGCTGACCGTATCAATTACTGTGAAGTGGGATAGAAAAGATCCTGCTCGTGAGATTGCCCTTTAAGAACTAAGCACCTTTAACTTTTTGAAAGCTTATCTTCGTTTCCTTTCGATAAAACGAACTTTCAATCAGGACATTGGCGTCCGTTATCTCCCGCCTAAATAGAGTTAGCTCTCCTCTATTTTGAAGCAGGAGTTTTACGGACGTTTATCTGTGATAAAAGTAAACCTCTTCTATAGTTACTCTCCGTCTTTGTTGCCATATCGCAACAAAGTTAGCACAAGACTTTTAATGAGCATAAATATTTGTTGAAAAATAGGTTTAGTAACCAAAAGAAGCTGTCACCAAACATGTACGTTTGGACAGCTTCTTATTTTTCATCGAGTATTAGTATTGTTGCCTCATTCTCTTACTATTTACTTGTTTCAAAAGCGTTTTTACAACTAAATACAAACAACCACATTTAAGCTTTTACAGCTTCAATTTTTTCTTTCTCTTTAGCATCTAAATCAAAATATGCATGAAGTGCTTCTACAGCTTGCACCATAGTTTCTTCAGGTACAACAGCAGAGACGGCTATTTCTGATGTACTAACCATTTTAATGGCTACTTCTTGCTCTGCTAGCACTTTGAACATATTGGCTGCTACACCTGGATTAGACACCATGCCCGATCCTACGATTGACACTTTTGCAAGTGAACTTTCATGACGGACGGTGCTATAACATAGTTCAGCTTTATTATCATGAATGATATCAAGTGCTTTTCCTAAGTTGGCTGTATCGATGGAAAAAGACACATTTAAACCGTGATCGGCTGTCATTTGCTGAATGATAATATCCACATTAATGCCCTTTTCTGCTAATAATGTGAAGAGGATTGACATCGTATCATACCGGTTAGGTAAACGTTCAATTGTAATTTTAGTCACATTTTCTTCAAATGCTAATCCACGAACAATTAAATTTTGCTCCATAGTAGCTTCCTCCTCCACTAGTGTCCCTTCCACGTCCTCCATACTAGATCGGACGATAAGTGATACATTGTAGTTTTTTGCGAATTCAACTGCTCTAGGGTGTAAAACACCAGCACCTAAGTTAGCTAATTCAAGCATTTCATCATAGGCAAT
This sequence comes from Bacillus sp. A301a_S52, assembly GCA_024701455.1. Classification (GTDB taxonomy): domain Bacteria; phylum Bacillota; class Bacilli; order Bacillales; family Salisediminibacteriaceae; genus Salipaludibacillus. The sequence goes on from JABXYP010000001.1 coordinate 3,130,093, forward strand.
GCTATCTAATTTTCGTGCTTTCTTAACATAACGTGGATCAGCTGTAAACACACCAGTAACATCTGTATATATTGAGCAGGTTTCTGCTTCTAAAGCAGCGGCAAGTGCGACTGCTGTTGTATCAGATCCCCCTCTTCCTAAGGTCGTAATATTGCCTGAAGCACTAACTCCTTGAAAACCTGCTACAAGAACAGCTTTCCCTTCATCCAAATGTTTTTGAACGTTCTCCGTTTTTATATCCGTAATGCGTGCATCTTGATGGACATCCTCTGTTTCGATACCCGCTTGCCAGCCAGTTAAAGACACCGCATCAACACCGAGTTCCTTTAACGCCATCACGACTAAGGAGATTGTCACTTGTTCTCCGGTGGTTAAAAGCATATCCATTTCTCTTGGGTCGGGTGAATCAGTAATATCGTTTGCCAGTTCCACTAGCTTGTCAGTTGATTTTCCCATTGCTGACACGACTGTAACAACTTTCTGTCCATCGTCCATTTTTCGTTTGATTTTTTTCGCAACTCGTTTAATTTTTGTTACATCTCCCACAGATGTCCCGCCGAACTTTTGAACAACCGTTGTCAATATGAACGCCTCCTCGACCTATTGCAAACATTTTGTGTTCAAGTTTTCCCTTTAATCATTCTCTTCTTCAAATACAAAGAAAATTCCGATTTTTTTGATGTAGCGATATCTTTCTTCCCCTCTCTTACCGACGCTTATCTGTGATAAAAACGACAGAGAGAGCTCTCGCTGTCGTGACCGACTGACTATGCAGTAATTCGCATGGTCTGGTAGATTCTCTTCCACACAGTTTATTACATTGAAAAACTCACCGATACATAGAATGTCCAGTGAAGAATATGAGGACAGAGCACTACAGGCTCTCATAATGGGGGTTTCTCCCCCCTAATAGTTATCGCTGCTTCTACCACATCTTCTCGGATAAAGTGTGGATTCTTTTTTCAAATATCACGTTGCAAAACTCTTTTAATAGGTTAACAAACGTTGTTCACTAAGGCAACATGGATCTATCCTCATTTATTACCTTCTTCATCCATGACTCTTCTTAACGTTTGAGCAACAGACTGAGGTACCCCTACACTCTGAATTTCTTCAATAGACGCCTCTTTCAAGCGTTTCAATGAACCGAATTCCTTTAACAACATACGTTTTCGTTTTTCTCCAATGCCTTCAACTTTATCCAAAATAGAGGTAAACATCGATTTTTTCCGTACATTCCGATGAAAGCTAATAGCAAATCTGTGTACCTCATCTTGTATACGTTGCAACAGATAAAATTCATCACTTGATTTACTCAAGGTAATAATGGTCGGGGGATCCCCCATCATTAGCTGAGATGTTTTATGCTTTTCATCTTTTACAAGTCCACAAACAGGAATACTTAACCCAAGTTCGTCCTCAAGTACACCCATGGCAGCTGAAATCTGGCCTTTTCCTCCATCAATGACGATCAGATCAGGCAATGGCTGTTCTTCTTTTAGTAACCTTAAGTATCGCCTTCTAACTACTTCTCTCATAGATTCGTAGTCATCTGGCCCTTGCACCGTTTTCACTTTGTATTTGCGATAATTTTGTTTGTCAGGTTTTCCATCTATAAAGGATACCATCGCTGAGACAGGATCAACCCCTTGAATATTTGAATTATCAAAAGCTTCAATGCGGTAAGGTGTATCAATGTTCATTGCCTGTCCAAGGCGCTCAATAGCTACAATTGTTTTTTGTTCATTTCGTTCTATAAGATCAAATTTTTCTTGTAAGGCCAGCCGGGCATTTTTCGTCGCTAGTTCAACGAGTTCTTTCTTCTGTCCTCGCTTCGGTTGAACTGCCCGTACATTCAAAAATTTCGACACCATGTCAAGGTCAACAGATGAAGGTAAAAAAATCTCCGATGGCTTTTTGTGCTGTTCTTCTAAATAAAATTGACCGAGAAACGTATAAAAGTCATCTACAGGATCTTGATAAGTCGGAAACATGGATACGTCGCGTTCAATCAATTTTCCCTGCCTAACGAAAAACACTTGAACACACATCCACCCCTTATCAACATAGTAGGAGAAGACGTCGCGATTCACTTGATCCGTTAACGTCATTTTTTGCTTTTCCATGACGGCTTCAATATGTTTCACTTGATCTCTAAATTCCTTAGCCCGTTCAAAATTTAATTCCTCAGAAGCTTGCAGCATTTTACCCGTCAAACTTTCTTTTACTTCTTTATGTCCCCCATTTAAAAATTTAGTGATTTCTTCAACCATTTTATCGTTTGTTTCTTTCGTAACTGTAAATTCACACGGAGCAAGACACTGATCAATGTGATAATATAAGCACACTCTGTCTGGAAGCGTCCTACATTTCCTAAGTGGATAAAGACGATCTAACAATTTTTTCGTTTCATTTGCTGCCTGAGCATTAGGATATGGCCCGAAATATTTGCCACCGTCTTTTTTTACTTTTCTTGTCGTAATAAGGCGTGGATGTTCTTCCTTAGTTATCTTTAAAAAAGGGTATGTCTTGTCATCTTTTAAAAGCACATTGTAACGCGGTTCATATTTTTTTATAAGGTTTTGCTCCAGTAAAAGAGCTTCCAAGTCTGAAGAGGTCACAATATATTCGAAATCTACTATCTCACTAACAAGCCGCTGCGTTTTTTTATCATGTGAGCCGGTAAAATATGAGCGGACTCTATTTCGCAAAATTTTCGCTTTACCCACGTAAATGATCGTATTATGCTTATTTTTCATTAGATAACAACCCGGCTGTGCTGGGACAAGCTGAATCTTCTCCTTTAATTGGGTCATAACAATCATCCTTTAACGTCAATTAACCTTACTATAGCATGGAGATTTCATACGTTTCCACTTTAATATTAATATTTCTCACAGAAAAGCGAAGACGGGCTTATTTAGAAAGTTAAAGACTGGCTACCTCGTGAGGGTAACCAGTCTTTAAATAATAGCTTAAAGGTGCTTATTAAGAGTATCAGCTAGTGCTTCTTTAGGTTGGAAGCCAACGACTTGATCAACGACTTCTCCATCCTTAAATACGAGTAGTGTTGGAATACTCATGACACCAAATTTACTAGCTGTTTCTTGATTTTCATCCACATCAAGCTTCACGATTTTTACTTTATCTCCCATGTCTCCGTCTAATTCCTCTAATACAGGTGCAATCATTTTACATGGGCCACACCATGGCGCCCAAAAGTCAGCTAAGACAACACCTTCGTTTGTTTCATTTGAAAAATTTGCATCAGTCACGTTTACAATTGCCATTTGTCATTCCTCCTCATTAAATACAAAACATCTATTCCACTATTCTCACAAGGCATGATTACACTTATTTCTTTTATATAAAGAAACCCCTTAGCGAACCCCTTGTTAGGTTAACCAATCCTTGCTAACCATATCATAAAGGATTTTATAAAATGACGCAAAAAGTATGCTTACTAACCACTAAACTTTGTATTATCTCTTTAACCATTGCCCCTATATAGGTCATTATGGTCCTTTACTTCCTTTTTTCGAATAAAATAAACCTTCAATCAGAACATTAGCATCGTTCCACATTTTCTATAGGGTCTAATACTATATCCTATAACAGATGATGTATATTGAACGTGTGTCTAAATATGTAAAACTTTAAGGAGGATGGGACTCCTTAAAGTTTTAAAAATTGGTTTATACGAGTACTTTTTTAAATTCAGCAGTCAGTTTAGGGATAATGTCAAATAAGTCTCCTACGATACCGTAATCAGCGATTTGAAAAATCTCAGCTTCAGGGTCTTTATTAATAGCCACTATTATTTTGGAATTAGACATCCCTGCCACATGTTGAATGGCACCACTTAAGCCTACTGCAATATATAAATCAGGGGTGACAACTTTACCTGTTTGCCCTATTTGAAGAGCATAATCACAATACTCCGCGTCACAAGCACCACGCGATGCGCCAACAGCTCCTCCTAACACTTCCGCTAATTCATCAAGCAGTTTAAAATTTTCTTTAGCCTTCATACCTCGTCCACCAGATACAATAACAGAAGCTTCGGATAGGTCCACGCCTGACGATGCGTTTTTGACTACATCTTTAATTAAAGTTTGCAGGTCAGCGATTTCTACCACAACTTTTTCAATTTCTCCAGTCCTATCCGTGCTTGGCTCTAAAGCTGGAATATTATTAGGTCGTATTGTAATAAAAGTAAGGCCTTCTTTGACGATCACTTTTTCAAATGCTTTACCTGAATAAATAGGTCGAATAAATAAACATTCACCACCTGTTCTTTCTATTTCTGTCACATCAGAAATAAGACCAGATTTGTGTCTGCTCGCTAGTTTCGGTGCTAAATCTCTTCCTATCGCCGTATGTCCAAACACGATAACACGAGGGTTTTCTTTAGTAATGATGTCACTGAAAGCTTGAGCAAACCCTTCAGGTGTATAATGGGCTAAACGTTCATGTGCCACACTCACAACACGATCTGCTCCATAATGATATAACTGTTCTCCTTTATTTCCCTCCTCTTTACCAATGATAACACCCACAACCTCACTATCTTCATCTATCTGTTTTGCAGTTGCTATAGCCTCAAAGACTACCTGTCTGAAATCCCCGTCTCGTTGTTCCCCGAATACTAACACTTTATTTGACATCAGTCCATCTCCTCCTATATGAAAAAAGCGGCTCCTGAGCCATTGTCGACTAGACTCCTTTATAAGAGTTTGCGAAATCAAATGACTAGCTAGGCCGATCTTCACTTTTTCTCTTGCTCAATTAGGACGTTTTAAACCATAGATTCTTTTCTCAAAAGGACGCTTTTACACCATTAAATCACTTTAGCTTCCGTTTTAAGTAAAGATACTAACTCGGCAACTTGTTCCTCCGTATCACCCTCAAGTTTCTTGCCTGCCTGTTTTTCTGGTGGTAAGTAACGATCAACTGTCACAGTTTTTCCTACTACATCTTCTTCTTCTAATTCAAGATCATCTAAATCTAATGTTTCAAATGGCTTTTTCTTTGCTTTCATAATTCCTGGTAGTGAAGGATATCTCGGTTCGTTTAATCCTTGCTGAGCCGTTACTAATAGAGGTAATGTAATATCAAGATATTCTTGATCACCTTCAACATCTTTTTCAACATGTGCTTTGTCATCTTCAATTGTTAGCTTAGTAACAGATGTGACATGATTAATGCCTAGGTTTTCTGCCAGACGTGGCCCTACTTGACCTGATCCTCCGTCAACTGCCACATTACCACCAAGAATGAGGTCTGGGGCTTGTTCTTTAAAATAAGCTGATAAAAGAATCTCAATAGAACAAGGATCACAATTTTCTATCTCTTCTTCCTCAATTAACACTGCCTTATCTGCCCCCATTGCAAGTGCTGTACGAAGCTGTTTCTCTGCTTCTTCGTCACCCACTGTCACCACTGTGACCTCTCCTCCATGTTCATCACGTTGCTGAATCGCCTCTTCAATAGCATATTCATCATAGGGATTGATAATATATTCAGCTCCGTCATCTGTTACTTCACCATTTTCGATAGTAATCTTCTCTTCTGTATCAAATGTGCGTTTCATAATGACAAAAATGTTCATAGCTATGACCTCCTAAAAATAAGATAAACAAGCCTAAACCATAAAGCGCTTTCATATCTACTTAAAAGAAAAGGAGATCTTCTCCCCTCCATCACACCATCCTACATAGTGAACTATATCTTAACAATCCAGCTCATGTGATTTTACTTCCTGCTGACGAGCCGATATGAGATGGCTATTATGAAAGCCATTCATCATATTTTAATTTCAAGGACTTCCCAACTTCATTGGTCTAGCTGTTCTCTGTCATTCCATTCAATAACATACGATGAATAGGTTCTGCAAGTGTAATAAGCTCATATTTACACTCCTTCATAACCCAATTGGTTACGACTTCATCCATTGCTCCGAATATTAACTGACGTGTCACACGTAAATCAAGGTTTTTTTCAAATACACCTTTTTCAATCCCTTCTTCTATGACAGAATCAATCAGAGTCAGATATCCTTTTAATACTTCATTAATTTTATAGCGGAGATCAATGTTAGACTGTCTTAACTCAAGCTGTGTGACAATGGCGAGATCATGATCCATCTCTAGTTGCATAAAATGCATTTCAATTAAGATTAATAATTTCTTTTTAACAGACGTCTCTGCCTCCATTTTTTCTTTAATTCGATCAACAAATTGTCCCATTTTTTCTTCAAATAAAGAGATCAGAATATCTTCTTTATTTTTGAAATACAAATAGATCGTACCATCTGCTACACCAGCTTCCTTTGCTATTTTAGAAACTTGTGATTGGTGATAACCATTTTGGGCTATCACTTTTACTGCCGCATCAATGATTTGTTCATATTTTTGCCCTCGTTTTTTACCCATCTCATCACGTCCTCATTTCCTTCAACAAAATGAATGACTGTTCATTCATAATCTATTTTAGATGATTACTTGTTACCTGTCAATCAGGTTTTCTGCTTTAGCTCATAGAGAATGCGAATCAGTTGTTCCTACAAGACGACAGTCTGTTCCTCCCACAGACTGTTTGGGATTTTGATCCGGGGGACTCCCCTTCATGTTAGTCTTAATTGGGGTATTAATCAACTCTCTTTTGCTAAAATTATCATGATAATAGTTAGAAGAGACACCTAATAGCTTTAAAAAATGGTAACTGATATAGCCATAAAACGAACCTTCGATCAGGACATTGGCGTCCGTTATCTCCCGCTAAATAGACTATTTTGAGCAGCAAGGTTTACGGACGCTAATCTGTGACAACAAATGAGAACTTGACATCACTCATCAAGTTCTCACACTTATTAACTCATTTGCTTCTCGTGTCGCTCTTTTTCCTCTTCCGTTAGAGCTCGTCGTAATATTTTGCCTACTAATGTTTTTGGCAAATCATCACGGAATTCTACTAATCTAGGTACTTTGTAGGTAGCAAGACGTTGTTTACAAAATGTGATTAATTCCTGCTCGGTTAAATCCTCGTCTTCTTTTTTTACAATGAAGGCTTTGACTGTTTCTCCTCGGTAAGGATCAGGTACGCCTATAGCAACAGCTTCTTGAATAGCAGGATGGTCATAAAGGACTTCTTCTATTTCACGTGGATAGATATTGAAACCGCCTGCTATAATCATATCTTTTTTACGATCAACAATGTAAAAGAAGCCTTCTTCGTCCATATAGCCCATATCTCCAGTCAGGAGCCAACCGTTTTGAAAGACTGCATCCGTTTCCTCTGGACGGTTCCAATAGCCTTTCATCACTTGTGGTCCACGGATGATCAGTTCGCCTACTTCTCCTGTGGAAGCTAGTTCACCCGTTTCTGAGGATAATATAGCCACATCTGTATCAGGCCATGGAACACCAATACTTCCAGGGGGACGTTTCTCCCACAATAGATTAAAGTGGGTAACTGGAGATGCCTCTGTAAGTCCAAATCCTTCTGACAAGCTGGCTCCTGTTAATTGTTCAAATTTGTCTTGAACATCTAATGGTAACGGTGCGGAACCACTCGTACATACTTTAACTGATGATAAATGGTATTTTTTAACATCAGGATGGTTAATTAAACCGATATACATCGTAGGTGCCCCAGGAAAAATAGTAATTTTTTGTGATTGTATCGTCTTTAATGTTTGTTCCGCATCAAATCTCGGTAGAATAACCATCTTTGAGCGAGCCATCACAGAATAATTCATTCCTACTGTCATGCCGTAGACGTGGAAAAAAGGAAGGACACAGAGTACAACCTCATTGCGGTAATCAAGTTTATACATCCATTTAATACATTGTGTCGTATTGGCCACAAGATTATTATGTGTGAGCATCACACCTTTTGCCACACCTGTAGTCCCGCCTGTATATTGTAAAAGAGCTAAATCTTTTTTTGGTTCAATATTAACTGGGATTAATTCGTTGTTAGCTTGTTTCAACAGATTTTTAAATGAATGAGTATAAGCAGTGTAATGAATGTTTGGCTTACGTTTCGTCATCTTATTTCGTTTAAGTGGATATATCATGTTTTTAGGAAAAGGTAAATAGTCATTCATTTTTGTGACAATAATGTGTTCAATAGCTGTATTCGATTTCACATTAATGACTCGTTCATAAACAAGGTCAAGACAAACAATCACTTTAGCACCAGAGTCAATAAGTTGATGTTCTAGTTCCCGTTCAACATATATGGGATTTGTCTGTACCACGACCCCTCCAGCTAATAGAGTCCCGTAATAGCTAATAACCGATTGCGGTGTATTAGCAAGCATTAGTGCCACCCGATCACCTTTTGTGACACCTAATGAATGCAAGCTATTGGCAAACCTCAGTGACGCTTCATATACCTCATTAAAAGTCATTTCTTTCCCCATAAAATAAAGTAATATTTTATCCGGCTCCTCTTCAGCGCCTTCTTTTAAATAATCTTGAAGCGGCTTATCATCGTAATGAATCTGTTTCGGAATAACATCCGGATACTGAGATAGCCAAGGCTTTTCGCTAACAGTTCCCATTTGAAACCTCCTAGTAACCCCTTTTTTCAAATGAGACATGCCTTCTCTCGTCACGATCAATGAGACAAAACGAACCTTAAATCAGTGGATTTTCGTTCCTTTCCCACTGATTGGTAGTTGAGTGAATTAGGACATTAGCGTCCGATATCTGTGCTACATAGAGACAGTAATACCTCTAAAAATACGCTAGTTAGAATGGTTTTCAGCTTTCTTTTTCTCCTCTTCTACAAGAACACGACGCAATATTTTACCGACCATCGTTTTAGGCAGTTCCTCTCTAAATTCATAATATTGAGGAACTTTGTAAGAGGCTAAATGCTGCCTAGCAAAGTGATCGAGCGCCTCTTCTGTCACGTTCTCCCCTTCCTTTGTTACAACAAATGCTTTTACCGTCTCCCCACGGTAAGGATCAGGAATACCGATTGCACAGACTTCTTGTATACTGTCATGTTCATAAAGAACTTCTTCAATTTCACGTGGATAAATGTTAAAACCACCTGCAATGATAAGATCTTTTTTGCGATCGACGATATAGAAAAAACCATCTTCATCCATATAGCCCATATCTCCAGTTAGAAACCATTCCCCTCGAAATGCAGCTTGGGTCTCTTCTGGACGCTTCCAATAGCCTTTCATGACTTGAGGCCCCTTAATGACAAGCTCACCAATTTCCTTCGGTTTCGCAACTTCCCCTGTTTCTGCCGATAGCACTGCCACATCTGTATCTGGCCATGGCAAACCAATAGATCCTTGTTTTCGTTCTCCCCACAGCAAGTTAGACACTGCCACAGGGGATGTTTCCGTTAAACCGTAACCTTCCACCAACCGTCCATTTGTCACTTCTTCAAACGTCGTCTGCACTTCTAAAGGTAACGGGGCAGATCCACTTATACATGCTTTAATTGAAGAAAGATTGAATGTTTTAATATCAGGATGATTTAACAGTCCAATATACATTGTTGGAGCACCAGGATAGAGGGTCGCCTTGTGCTTTTCAATCGCTTTTAAAATCCCCTTAGCATCAAATTTTGGAATGATGATCATTTTAAAAGCCATTCTAATACTTAAATTCATGACAGTTGTCATACCATACACATGGAAAAAAGGTAAGGCCGCAAGAACGACCTCCTCTCCAGGTACTAATTTATACATCCATTCTTCGCATTGCTGAGTGTTTACAGTTAAGTTGTAATGTGTGAGCATAACCCCTTTAGCAGGCCCTGTAGTCCCGCCCGTATATTGTAGCAGTGCCAAATCTTCTATCGGATCGATATCGATAGGAATTTCTCGTACTTCGCCCCGTTTGAGTAAGTGAGCAAACGAATGCAAGTGATCGTTATACACCACTTCCACTTTTAATCCCGTATTTCTCTTTTGAATAAAAGGATAAATCATATTTTTAGGAAAAGGTAGAAAATCTTTAATGGCTGTGACAATGATATGCTCCAAATTTGTTTTATCTTGAATCTTGGCGACACGAGGGTAAACAAGGTCGAGACAAATCATTACTTTTGCCCCTGCATCATTCATCTGATGCTCTATCTCTCTCTCTACATATAACGGGTTTGTTTCTACGACAATAGCTCCTGCAAATAGTGCTCCATAATAAGAAATAACTGCCTGCGGACTGTTTGCTAACATAATAGCCACTCGATCCCCTTTTCTTACACCAAGTGCCCTTAATTGATCCGCTAGTTTCAATGCATTGTCACAAACTTCCTTGTACGTCATTTCCTTACCCATAAAGTGAAAAGCAGCTTTATCAGGAAAATTCACCGCAGCCCGCTTCAAATAGCTTTGTAATGTGGCAATTTCATAATTTATCGACGCGGGAATGTTTTCCGGATAATGTCTCAACCATGGCTTTTCCGTTATTGTTTCCATCGCACAACCTCCCTTGGTCTTTATCCTCTCCTTCAGTCAATGATTGTCGATGAAAAAAGCACAAACGGTCTCCAACTAATTATCTGTCACCGCTGTTCTCATCTAAGGCATTCTTCTCTCTTACATCCATTGTAATGAAAACGCATTCAAATTAAAACATATTTGTTAAAACTTTATGAACTTTTAATCGCTAATATGATAATCTAAACTATCTATCACCTGTCTTCCCCTCACTATGGTTTTATTTCCATGTAAGTTTGGTGAGCAATAAATGAGCGAAACAAGGCATAAAACGAACCTTTAATCCTCTTCTCACACTGATTGGTCGTTGAGTGAATTAGGACATGGGTCCGATAGCCGTGAAACATGATTATTCTCAGAACTGACGTTAGAAATCGTCTATTATGCTAGGCAAACAAAAGAAGCGGCTCTTTAAAGAGAACGCTCCTGTTCTTTTATTTAGAAGAAAATTAAGAATATAACCCCTGCAACCATAAACCCCGCACATAGTCCTATGAGGACCTTCCAAAGTGTTTCCATACTTTTGCTCCTTTTTCATGCCCTTACTTAATAGTTGCTCCAATGATAAAAGATAACGAGACCGATAAGACAAACGATATGAGACCAACTGCTTTATTATTATTCTTTAACTCATCGTCTACTTTGAATCCAGGTGTGAGAAATTCAAAAATAAAATAAACGAATAATAAAAGAATAAATCCATAGGCACCCCAACCGAGCATTTCCAAAACAGTATCATTCGCTATGATCGAGTGTTGAAAAACGTTTGCAACACCGAACGTTTTTCCTGCGGTAGCCAAAGCCACCGCAAGATTTCCTTTTTTGACTTCGCCCCAAGTACTGTAAGTCGTTACCCACTCAAAAATCGAGAGGGCGATGATAATACTAATAACCACAATGCTATATACACCAGCAGTATAAACGTATTCATGTGTAAAAAAGGATTTCATCTCTTCATCCTCCCCATTATTTGAGTGACACGACGGTCACGCCGGATCCGCCTTCTCCCTGTGTCCCTAATCGTGTATCTTCTACATTCCGATGACTTTTCAATAGTTCTTGAACACCCTTCCTTAAAGCCCCTGTTCCTTTACCATGAATAATGGATACTTGATGGTAACCTGCTAAGACAGCATCATCAAGATATTTTTCTACTTCCAGCATGGCATTTTCATACCGTTCTCCCCGCAAGTCTAGTTCTGTTTTCACATGTGCTTCTCTACCTCGAATCGTTGCTAGTGGTTTAGTTTCCACAGCTTTTGGACGGTTAATATAAAGAAGATCTTCTTTTCTCACTTTCATTTTCATCATACCAAGTTGCACGTAATATTCTTTATCATTTACTTTATCAACGATATGACCTTTTTGGTCGAAGCTTACTACTTTCACTTCATCACCTGGAATTAACTTATCTACATCAGGATTATGTTTTATAGGTACAGGCTTTTTCTTTTGTGTAGTTAAAGACGGTTCTGCCATTTCTAATCGTTTTTTAGCATTTATTAACTCATGATCTTTGACAGCAGGATTATGTTTCTGAATTTCCCTTAATTCCTCAATAATCTGTTCCGCTTCTTCTTTTGCTTTCTTTATAGAATCAGCTGCTTTGTCTTCAGCAGTTTGAAGCACTTTCTGCTTTTCTTCTTCAAATTTTTCCATCTCCTGAGCAAGCTCATGATGAATTTGTTCTGCTTCTTTTCTTAGTCGCTCTGCCTCTTCCATCTCTTTCTCAGCCAATTTCCGACTATCCTCAAGTGATGAAATCATGTTTTCTACTTTATTAGAGTCTGTTGTAATGTGACTTTTAGCTCCTTCAATGATATGGTCACTCAAACCTAATCGTCTGCTAATGGCAAAAGCATTACTCCTACCAGGAACACCGATGAGAAGGCGATACGTCGGTCTTAATGTATCCACATCAAACTCGACACTCGCATTCTTAACTCCTTCTCGATTATAAGCGTAACCTTTTAATTCACTGTAATGGGTCGTAGCTATAACTTTGGCTCCTACACTGTATACGCGATCTAATATTGAAATAGCGAGTGCAGCTCCTTCTGTAGGGTCCGTCCCCGCACCAAGCTCATCGAAAAGAACGAGTGATTGGAAATCCACTTCTTCCATAATGTTAACGATGTTAGTCATATGCGAGGAAAACGTACTTAAGCTCTGTTCAATTGACTGTTCGTCCCCAATATCCGCAAAGATCTTCTGAAAAATAGCGGCTTCTGATCCTTCTTCACAGGGAATATGAAGGCCTGACTGAACCATTAATGTTAAAAGACCGACCGTTTTTAGTGTGACGGTTTTTCCGCCTGTATTAGGACCAGTAATAACGAGTGAGGAAAATTCCCCACCAAGTTCTATATCAATCGGAACGATTTCATCTTCGGGAATAAGCGGGTGCCGAGCTTTGTCCATTTTAATAAAGCCTTCAGTATTTAATTTTGGCTCAATCGCTTTAATTGAATGGCTATATAACGCTTTGGCAAACATAAAGTCCACTTCCGTCATCACACTAACATTCATTGTTAAAGTGTCAACTTCTACACTTACTTGCCCCGATAAAACGTGCAGAATCCGCTGTATTTCTTGATTTTCCTTCATTCTACTTTCTCGTAGCTGGTTGTTCATTTGCACCACAGATTCTGGTTCCACAAACAGTGTAGCGCCTGAGGCTGACTGGTCATGTACCATTCCACCAAAATGACCTCTGTATTCAGCTTTAACTGGAATAACGTAACGATCATTTCTTATCGTAATAATAGCGTCAGAAAGCATTTTTCGTCCACTAGAAGAGCGTGTGATGCTTTCAAGTTTAGATCTTATGCCTGATTCATAGGAGCGAATCTGTTGACGTATTGACCTTAAAGCAGGACTAGCAGAATCGAGTACACCGCCATTTTCATCAATCGCCTGATTAATGTCCCTTTCAAGCTCTGCTAATAGCACAATATCCTTTACGAGCTCAGGCAAAATCTTAATATCAACGCCTTCTTCTACAAGTGTTTCCACAAAACGTTTAAAGCGACGGCTACTGTATATGGTCGAAGATATATCAAGTAATTCATGTTCGCTTAGTAATCCACCGATATTCGCTCTTTTCAACGATTCACGAATATCTCTCAGCCCACCTAAAGGCACTTGTCCTTTTAATCGAATCACTTTTGCACCTTCTTGGGTACGAGCTTGTGCCTCTTTGATTGCGGTAAAATCAAATGAAGGAAGCAACTCTTTGACACGTTGTTTACCTAAAGAAGAACTTGCAAACTCGAGGAGCTGCTTTTTCATTTTATCGTATTCTAAAATGCGACTAACCTTGTTGATCACAAGGGTCACCTCCAGTTATTCCTGTCTTTTTTCTCTTATGAACTTACTAAACCTTTCAGCACTCCACGTATTAACGACCGTTTCGTCTGTTAGCCATCCACGACGAGCTGTCTTCACCCCAATTGACATATGATCAAGCATATCAAATCTGTGTGCATCTGTATTAATGCAAATTTTCACACCAGACTCCTGTGCTTTTTTTAACCTATCAGCTGATAGGTCAAGCCTATTTGGGTTTGCATTTAACTCGAGAATCGTTTGTGTCTCAGCCGCCAGTTCGAATAAGCGGTTCATATTTACAGGGTAGCCGTCTCTTCGTCCAATTAATCTTCCTGTAGGATGAGCAATCATACTAACATATGGATTACGGCAGGCCGCTTCTAAACGTTTCATAATCATTTCTTCGTCCTGACTAAATGCCGAATGGATAGAAGCAATAACAAAATCGATCTCTTTCAGTACATCATCCCTATAATCTAATGTCCCATCAGGTAAAATATCCATTTCAATCCCGGTGAAAACAGTAAATGAATCCTGTTTGTCATTAATGGCACGCACCTCGGCATGTTGGCGCTTTAACCTTTCGACTGTGAGACCGTTCGCTACTTTTAGATACTGAGAATGGTCTGTGATCGCCATGTACTCATATCCCTTTTTCTGGCATGCTGCTACCATCTCTTCAATGGATTGAGCCCCGTCACTCCACGTCGTATGCATGTGAAGATCCCCTTTGATGGCGTCTTCGTTGATCAGTTTATCAGCTTGGACGGCTTTTTCTAATTCTCCCATTCCCTCACGAATTTCAGGGGGAATAAAAGGTAAATTAAAATGGTTAAAAAACGCTGTTTCAGTAGTGAAATGGTGCACCTTGTCAGTTCCCTCTTCCTCTACACCATACTCACTTATTTTTTCCCCTCGTTCTTTTGCTCGTTGACGCATTAATACGTTATGATCCTTTGAACCAGTGAAATGATGGAGTGTTGTAGCAAACGACTCATCTTTAACCATTCTAAAATCAACTGGGACAATGATTTCCCCATAAGTAAGTTCCACACTGACTTTCGTTTCGCCATGACCGATTATTTCAGTCACATGGGGCATAGCAACTAATTCTTCACCTACATTGAGCGGATCGTCTGTGGAAATAATGAAATCAAGATCTTTAACTGTTTCTCTTCCCCTTCTAAAGCTTCCGGCTAATTCAAAACGCTCGACTGCTTCAATACTAGCAAGACGCTTTTTTAAGTCCTCCGCTGCAGGAAGTACTTGTGCAATTGTGAGACGTTCTGGACGTTTACCTAAGTCAGCAAGTGCTGCAAGTATTTTTTCTTCTGATTTAACTCCGAATCCAGCCAAATCTCTCACTTGCTTTTCTTCACATACTTTCTTTAAAGATTCAGCATCTATAACACCTAATTGTTGATAAAGCTTGCCTATTTTTTTCCCACCAAGACCTTGTAGCTTCAACAACGGCAGTAAGCCATCAGGAAGTTCCTCTGCTAATTCGGTTAATAACGCTGTTTCACCCGTTTCTTTTAAATCTTTAATGATAGCGGCTGTCCCTTTTCCAATTCCATTTAAAGTTGATGGGTCTTCAATCTCATCAAGCGTACGTTCATCACGCTCTAACGCTTGGGCTGCTTTTCGATATGCAGAGACTCGAAAAGCATTCTCCCCTTTTATCTCTAAGTAGACGGCAATTTGCTCTAATGCATTCAGCACGTCTTTTTTATTCATCAACGACATTCCTTTCACCTCTTAACATAGTCACAGTTCAGTTTACTTCTTCATCATAGCCAATCCGTGCGACTATTCGCAAGTAGAATAGATCACTTGGAGAAATCTCATATTTTAAAACAGCAATAAAGCTTTCCATCGATGACGGAAAGCTAATCGTGACTACCCTGTATCCACAATTCTTTTAGTTGGTTAGAAATGATTGGCGTATAATCTAAGATCATTTGAGCAAATGATGAGTTTTGTAGCATCGCCTGTATCATATCGATTTGTATAAGGGCTGCTAAATGAAGGAGAATCACAATAATAATTAAGCCTTCTAAAAAGCCAAGCAAACCGCCGAGCCAACCGTTTAACATATTTAGAATTGGCAGGTGGGCGATAAAATCAAACAAAGAGGCTACGATCTGCATTATAATTTTTGCTATGATAAACAAGATAACAAATGCAATACCGTTGTAATAGACCATCTCAACATTGAAGGCTTCAACAAGAAGCGTCAGCCCTGAATTGTCTGATAATTGTGGGAAAGGAACCCACAGCCTAATATAATGAGCCACTTCTTCGTAATATAAATAAGCAACTACAAAAGAAATAATTAGCCCGCCAATATGTAAAATTTGCAAAATTAGCCCGCGACGGAATCCAATAAAAAAACTAATAATTAAAGCAAGAAACAGTATGACACTAAGCATCGTCTTTAGTCCTCGTCTTTCTTTTCATCTTCCATTTTTTTTAATATGGATAAATAATCGTTACCGATATTTACTGCTGTTAATACAGCTAATTTAGTAGAATCTAAATATGGATTGTGGTGTTTAAGCTCTTTCATTTTTGTATCAATGAGGGCTGCTACCTCCTGGATATGTTCAGAGCTTTCATCACCGACGATGGTGTAAGGCTGATTATAAATTGTCACATTGGTTCGATTTTTCTCACGTTCTTCTCCCACCAATTAAGCCCCCGTTCGTCATAGAAATCCTATCATATATCATAACACGTCAGTCAAAGGTTGAAAATATAAATTAAATCTGCTTAAGTAATGAAATAAAGCTGTAAATTGTCTATACTTAAGAAAACTTCCTGATTTGCTCGCGTATGAGTCATTTCAAAGCACGTTTTACAATAACCTCAATGTCGAAACATTGTCACTTTATTTAAATGAAAGGCGGACATTTCATGAGTTATGAAGTCATTAACGTTTCAAGAAAAAAATTGGAAGAAATGAAAGCTCACTATCGTTCATCTTTGAAAGCAACAGCCCCTCAAGGAGCTATTTTTAGTGCTAAAACAGTCGGTTGTCATGTGACCGCCTATCAGTCTGGAAAGGTTCTATTTCAAGGTAAAGAGGCTTCTAAAGAAGCTGTCCAATGGCAAAATGAGTTATCAGCACATAACCAATCACTAGCAACATCTACTACTCAAAAAAAACACGTGGATAACCATAGCTATTATCCCCCTAATAATCTAGAAGAACTCACGATCCTCGGTAGTGATGAGACAGGAACTGGTGATTATTTTGGACCTATGACCGTTGCTTGTGCCCATTTAACAGCTGAACAAATAAAGATAATTGACAGTTGGGGGGTACGCGACTCAAAGACAATCAAAGACGCTGATATCCGATATTTAGCTCCAAAACTATTGAAAGAATGCACCTATAGTTTACTTGTTTTAAAAAATGATAAGTACAATGAGATGCAGGCAAAAGGAATGAATCAAGGCGAAATGAAAGCACTCTTACACCATCGAGCGATCACGAATGTGATGGCCGCCTGTAACGAAAAAGATCTCAATTTTGACGGTGTGCTCATAGATCAATTCGTCACACCAAGTGGTTATTTTAAATACCTCTCAGAAAACGGGACAACATGGACAGCGAAAACACCCATTTACTTTGCAACGAAAGCTGAAAGTAAACATCCAGCAGTAGCTACTGCCTCCATTCTCGCACGCTATGCTTTCTTAAAAGAAATGGACACATTATCTAAAAAATTCGGTGTTACGATTCCAAAAGGGGCTGGCCCCCATGTAGACCTTGCCGCTAAAGAGATTGTCCAACAGTTCGGTAAAGAGACACTTTACTCTATAACAAAATGGCATTTTTCCAACACCCAACGCGCTTTAGCTCGTTAAGAACGCTCTTTTAAAAATAAACTAATATCATGATACCTTTCGCACTATGTACGTGATTTTTGACCATATAAAGTCACATAATATTATAAGGTAAGACAAAAAAAGGAAAGACCTCAGACTACCGTCACTCTGGAGAGTGGCTTCATCTGAGGTCTGTTTTGATTAATACACTCTAGGAACGGAGTATCGCACCCGTTTTTTCTTCTAAAGCTTGCAATACTTTGGTATGGACAGCTGTTACTTCATCATCTGTTAATGTTTTTTCAGGATCTTGATACTTTAAGGAAAAAGCCAATGATTTCTTTCCTTCTTCCAGGTGTTCACCTTGATAAACATCAAATACTTCTGCACGACGTAGTAAGCGACCACCAAATGCCATGATAACACTTTTTAGTTTTTCAGCTTGAACAGCTTCATCCACTACTAAGGCAATGTCTCTCTGAATTGCTGGATATCGCGGAATCGCTTCGTAACGAACCACATTCTCTGGTAAACTTAACAGGTATTGCAGGTTCAACTCAAACACGTAGGTTGCTGGTAACGACCACGCTTTCGCAACAGCTGGGTGGAGCTGACCGAGACTTCCAACTTCTTTATCATTGATTAAAAGTGTCGCGGTTCGACCAGGGTGCAAACCAGCTTTCTCAGCTTGCACGAATCGCACTTCTCCTGACACATGTAGCTCTTCTAATAACCCTTCGACAACACCTTTAATGACATAGAAATCCACTGGTTTCTTTTCGCCTTGCCAGCTATGTTCGTGCCACAGCCCCATAAAAGCCCCAGATAAAAATGTCTTCTCTTCTGGTTGAGTTGTGACTGTTTTTTCTTTTGTATGAAAAACAGATCCTATTTCATATAAATGCACGTCATAGACATTACGATTCTTATTATGGCTTAACGCATCTAGGAGATGAGGAAGAAGTGTCGTTCTCAGTGTACTTCTTTCTTCGCTCATCGGGAGAGCTACATTGACGCGTAAGCCTTCTGACTCTTTAAAATACGCTTCTTTTTCTGCTGTTGTTAATGAATAGCTCACCGCTTCATGAATACCTGCGCCTTCAAGGAAACGGCGCGCTCTTCTCTTCTGTCGTTGCTCCGTTGTAAGGCCACCCGGTGTGGCAGTTGTATTTGGCAACGTCACGGGAATATTATCATAGCCGTATAGACGAGCCACCTCTTCAATAATATCCGGTTTAATCGTGATATCTTGCCGTCTTGTCGGAACGTTAATAGCGAATGTTCCGCCTTCATAGTTATGGTTAAATTTCAATTGTGACAAAATAGTTGTGACATCGGCTTCTGTAAGTGATGTCCCTAAGACGCCATTGATTTTAGCGAGTGTGATGTCAACACGTCTTTCTTCTCGTGATAATTCATCAAATGCAACAGTTTCAGATAAGACTTCTCCTCCTGCCAACTGTTGAATGAGTGAAGCCGCTCTCTTTCCCGCTTCTGCAACCCGATTCGGATCAACGCCTTTCTCAAAGCGGATACTTGAATCACTTCGTAATCCAAGATCCTTTGAGGCTTTTCTCACCGTACTAGGGCTAAAATAGGCGGATTCTAACAAAATATTTACTGTCTCATCATTCACTTCTGATGTGGCTCCGCCCATTACTCCAGCGATAGCAACTGGAGATTTACCATTTGTAATGACAAGGTGTTCCCCTGTTAAAGTCCGTTCAGTTTCATCAAGGGTAACAATATGCTCACCTTCTGTTGCTCGTCGAACAACTACTTTTTCAGATCCAAAACGATCTAGATCAAAAGCGTGTAGCGGTTGACCATATTCTAGAAGGACATAGTTTGTCACGTCAACAACATTATTCAGAGGACGCACACCTGCATTCATTAAAGCTGTTTGTAGCCAGAGAGGTGATTCACTAATTTTTACTCCTGTGAGCACGGTTGCTCCATAGTAAGGGTTGTCACCATTTGCCTCAACATGAACAGCGATCCTATCAGACGCTTTTTCTTTAGCTGGAACAAGGGCAGGTTCAGGAACTTTCACGTCTCGCCCAAGGATCGCAGCTACCTCATAAGCAACTCCGAGCATACTCAAACAATCAGAACGATTTGGTGTAAGATCAAGTTCAAGCAGAGTATCATCAAGTCCAAGTGGTGGAAGAGCATCCTCGCCAGGAATCATTTCCTGGGGAAAGTTAAAAATACCCTCACTATATTTTTTAGGAACGACTTTCCCTTGGATTCCTAGCTCTTGTAAGGAACAAATCATACCTTCTGAAACTTCACCGCGCAATTTAGCCCGTTTAATTTTCATACCACCAGGAAGGCGAGCTCCTACTCGAGCTACTGCAACAAATTGTCCTTCCCCCACATTTTTAGCACCACAGACAATTTGAACAGGTTGTTCTTCTCCTACATCCACTTGACAGAGATTGAGTTTATCCGCTTCTGGATGTTTAACACACGTAAGTACTTTCCCAACTACAAGGTTGGTAATCTCCTCATTTAATGATTGAACAGCATCAACTTCAACACCGCTTCTCGTTAATTTTTCCGCGATGTCTGCTGGTGACAAATCATCAATTTCAACATAGTCTTTCAGCCATTTATATGATACTAACACAGCATTTCCTCCTTTAATAATGCGTCTCCTAATTATACTCGCGAGAACTGTGATAAAAAGCGGGTATCGTTCGTATAAAAATGGCGTATATCATCAACACCATATTTCAACATGGCAAAGCGCTCTACACCCATGCCAAACGCAAAGCCGGAATACTTCTCAGGATCAAACCCACCCATTCGCAAGACATTAGGATGCACCATTCCTGAACCAAGTACTTCTATCCACCCAGTATGTTTACATGTTCGACAGCCTTTTCCTCCACACATCGCACATGAAATATCTAACTCGGCTGATGGTTCAGTGAATGGAAAAAAGCTAGGTCGTAAACGGATATTTCTATCTTCACCGAAATATTCTTTCACGAATGTAGCAAAAATTCCTTTTAAGTCACTCATCTGAATACCTTCGTCAACGACAAGTCCTTCTATTTGCATAAATTGATGAGAATGCGTCGCATCATCCTCGTCACGGCGATAAACTTTTCCGGGGCAAATTATTTTAACTGGTCCTTTCCCTTCATGCTTTTCCATTGTTCTCGTTTGAACAGGCGACGTTTGCGTTCGAAGTAACAAATCACTCGTTATAAAGAAGGTATCTTGCATATCACGGGCCGGGTGATGTTTTGGCAAGTTTAATGATTCAAAGTTATAATAATCCGTTTCTACTTCTGGTCCTTCAGCAACGCTAAAGCCCATCCCCATAAAAACATCTTCAATAGTTTCGATAACTGATGTTAATGGATGACGGCCTCCTTTCGCTATTTGGCGACCAGGTAATGTTACATCAATGCTTTCTTTTTTCAGCTTTTCTAATAAAGCTGCCTCTTCAAATGCTTTTTCTTTTTCTTCAATATAATGTTGAACTGATTGTCTTACTTCATTAGCTTTTTGTCCTACTTTCGGCCGTTCTTCAGCTGAAAGCTTCCCCATTTCCTTCATAACCTCGGTGATGGGCCCTTTTTTTCCTAAATAAGCAATTCTTACTTCTTTTAAATCATTTAAATTTGAAGCATTAGCCACTTTTGTCATTGCTTCATCATGAAGTTCTTGTAAACGATCTAACATCTCTTTTCCTCCTTATGTTCTAAATGAACTGCTCTTGTCATATCACCCTTTCCAAGATATTACATTCTGATATCATTCAGTGATCAATGACTTTTGCACAGTCGTTTTTAAATCAGATTGCAGAGTTAATTATTTTGAAAACACAAAAGAGTCTCCTCCCTAAAAAGGGACGAAGACTCGCGGTACCACCCTTGTTAATGCCTTTTACATTGTGCTTCAAGCATTCACTCATGAACAACTTAACGGCTTGCTTGCCGGATCACCTTTTTCAGACGAGAAACGCCTGTAGTCCGGTGTCAGCTCCGGAGTGAATTCCGCCGTGTCCCACATAGAGTTGCTTTCAGTCCATGGCACCTCTTCCCTGCTTGTTGGTACAAAATCGGCATACTAATCTCCATCACAGCTTTTCTTATGATATATCTGTGATTATTATATAAGGTTTTAACAACGAACGCAAATAGTCTTTCAAAAACGACATCGACTATAACAACTTACTAACAACATGTGATAACTATTCAGTTAAAACAACCGTTCAATCATTACATTAGCGTTTTAATCCTAACTTCCTTTACAACAAACGGAAGACTAACTGCAATCACGAATTTTTCCCCACCACATGTTGATCGATTCTCATGCATCAATCACCTCTTAGGTGATATAGCAAGATACCGGTAGCGATAGCAACATTTAAAGACTCTGCTTCTCCAAAAATCGGGATGTATAGATTTTGGCTTGTTCTTTCAAGCAATTTCTTGTTCACACCGCTACCTTCATTTCCAACAATCAGCGCAAAATTCGCTTGTGGAGCAATCGCTGAATAGGTACTTCCATGCAGACTCGTACCAAACACAGGTATGTGATTGTCATGACATAGCTCAATGGCTTCTTCGAGATCCATTTTTTGCACGGGTATATGAAATAACGAGCCTTGTGTTGAACGAATAACTTTCCCATTATAAGGATCGGCTGTGCCAGGGCCAAGAATGATACCTGATATGCCTGCAGCATCAGCGGTACGAATCATTGCTCCTAAATTACCCGGATCTTGAACAGCATCCACAAATAAATATTTCCCTTCCTCTAACAAAAGGTTTTCATTTCCAGGCTGTTGGCAAACTGCTGCAAAACCTTGAGGTGTCTCTGTTTCAGATATTTCCCTCATGACTCTCTCTGACACAGTAACCGTTGGTAATTCTTTTACATTCCACTCTACAGGCATATGTTTATGTTCTTCAATTATTAAACTTTCAATAACCAAATTGGATTTTAAAGCTTCTTCAATGAGATGGATACCTTCAATGATAAAAAGACCTGTATTATCTCGTTCTTTTTTGCTATGAAGTTTTTTCCATGTCTTTATTTTAGAATTTTGCACGGATTCAATGATTTCCATTTGCTACCCCTTTCAATAAATAAACAGCTTATTCCTTCACTATAATCATGTAACCTTTAGTAAATGTATTCCTCATGATACCAGCTTCTAATCACCACTTTAGTCTGTTGCGTTTCACCATACATTAATCCAGTTAGTTTTTACATTCTCAGCAGACCAAGAAAACTTTCTAAGTACATATTGTTCAAAGGTTCCAACCATACTATAACAGAATTAACAAAACAAAACGATTCAATTCCTTAATAGAAACTAAAATGAGAGGCGGTTCATTATGACAAATTTTAATTTGCGTGGTGCCATTCTACAAAATGTATCAGGTAGTAACCAAGAAGAGGTGGAGGCTACAATAGTTGACGCCATTCAAAGTGGGGAAGAAAAAATGCTTCCAGGATTAGGCGTTCTAATGGAGGTCTTCTGGAAAACTGCTAGTGAAGAAGAAAAGAGTACAATAACAGATCGCATCGCTTCCGGTTTAAAATAAGTTTTTGTAAAGGTCTAGAGCTCTAATCATGAGCTTTAGACCTTTCTTCTGTGCTAAAACATCTAGATATTCTTCCACATGCATCATAATATGCATTAATAATACACGTTTATAGTGAGAGAACGTATCGTTACCTATCCATTCAAAGTACAAAACGAGTTCTACACATTTATAAGGAACAAAACAGCGCTCATAAATATTTTAGCGCTAGTATACCAAGTTGTTAATCCCGCCTGAAATTCCCCATGACTTCCATGCTTTCACTCACACTTACAAATGCTTGTGGATCTATCTCTTTTAAAATGGGTCTGATGATCGCCAATTCATAACGGGTAATGACTGTATACAACACTTTCTTATCTTCACCTGAATAGGCTCCTCTCCCATCGATCACCGTTATTCCTCTAACGAGATTAGCTAGAAGCTCCTTCTTCAATTCGTCTCCTTTACTCGTTACTACCATTAAACTAAGCTTGACATGGCGTGTATGAACACGATCAATAACGATGCCAGTCATGTAGATTGACAGCATTGTATATAATGCTAAATCCCATGCAAAGAAAAAAGCAGAAATAAACACAACAACACTGTTGAGCGCAAAAATTAAGCCTCCTAAAGGTACATCCCACCTTTTTATTAATACAAGACTGACAATATCAAATCCTCCTGTAGAACTATAAAAACGGATGATAACACCAATTGCAGCTCCCGCAATGACACCGCCAAAGACCGACGATAATAACGCATCCTCCGTTACTTGAATAATGGGAATCCATAGCATCGAAACCGATGTGACGAGAACGGAAAAAATACTATTCCCTATAAATTCCCGTCCTAACTTCATCCAACCCAAAACGAAGATCGGCGCATTGAGCAAAACGATCCAATATCCGGTATTCACTGGGGTCATAAGACCAAATACCATTGCAAGACCTGTTACTCCTCCTGTTAATACTTCATGTGGCAATAAAAATAAGTTAAATGCAACTCCAATAATAATTGACGCAATTAAAATGATAAATAAGCGGATTCCCCGTTGCATGACATCACTCCATCTAAATTACTTTTGGAATTATACTGATTCATACCACTTCACGTCAATTGTTACACGTCTATTTTTATTATTAAAGAAATTATACCCGTTGTTATCATCCTCTTTTTTCTTAACTATTTATGCCGAAAAAAAAGAAAACCGACTGCAATATGCAGCCGGTAACTAACTTTTAATTAAACGTAATCTCATCAACCGTTTTTCTATCTAATTTCTTAATAACTTCCACAATGAGCTTAACAGCATTCTCGAAATCATCACGGTGTAATATAGCGGCATGAGTGTGAATGTAACGAGTTGCAATCGTAATTGATAAGGCAGGCACTCCATTTGCAGTCAAATGAATTGAACCAGAATCTGTCCCTCCTGCGGGAACAGCATCAAACTGATAAGGAATATTTTGTTCATCAGCTGTATCTGTTACAAAATCCCGTAACCCTTTATGTGCAACCATTGAAGCGTCGTACATTACAATTTGGGGCCCCTCGCCCATTTTAGCTAAGGCATCCTTCTCAGTTACACCAGGTGTGTCCCCAGCAATTCCTACATCCACTGCAAATCCAATATCGGGCTGAATATAGTGAGCGGAAGTTTTTGCCCCTCGTAAACCTACTTCCTCTTGTACGGTGCCCACACCATATACTGTATTTGGGTGCTCTGTATGGCTGAGTTGGCGAAGTACTTCAATCGCAATAGCGCAACCAATACGATTATCCCAAGCTTTAGCCATTAGCATTTTTTCATTCTTCATAATGGTAAAATCGCATACTGGTACGACCGTGTCTCCAGGTCGCACTCCAAAGCTCATGGCTTCATCTTTACTAGTAGCACCAATATCTATAAACATCTCTTTTTTATCCATAGACTTCTTACGGACTTCAGGGGTTAAAATATGAGGAGGTTTAGAACCGATGACCCCCGGAATGTTGCCGCTCTTTGTCATGACTGTCACACGCTGTGCAAGCATCACTTGCTCCCACCAGCCTCCAAGGCATTGGAATTTTAAAAAACCCTTTTCATCTATATGCGTGATCATAAATCCTATCTCATCTAGGTGGCCCGCTACCATAATTTTTGGTCCGTCTTCCACTGAACCTGTTTTTTTAGCAATAAGACTACCGAGGTGATCCGTCTCAACTGAATCAGCATACAAAGATATGTATTTCTTCATCACTTCTCGTGGTTCTCGCTCATTTCCTGGTGTCCCATTCGCATCTGTTAAGTCTTTTAGCATTACTAACATATCATCCATTTGCACACGCCTCCTATGTTTTATAATGAGTGATTGATTATATCGAGTTTCACCTGATTTCATTATTTTATACAAAAAAATGAAACGGCAAAGCGTTAGTACCCTTGATCTTGTCTCTGTTTATTAACATCGTTTTTTTTCATATAGGCTTCCTCCACATCTTCACCGGTAAAGCCCAAATGTGCACCTATCGTTAAGTAGCTAGTAAAAAGCGCTTCAAACGCAGCTTGTGAGCCGTTCTTTCTCAGATTAAGAAGCTTGTCTGTGACATTAAAAAAGTCTGTTACCAGCGCTTCTTTAGGCACTTTCACGCTTTCTGGATAATGGCAATGACACGTTTTATCGTACCCATATTCAAGTCCAATAGATAAGATGAAATGAATGCCGTCTACATACTCCTCTAATATGACATCTCGTTCTGCTGGTCCTTTTGTACTCCAAAATTTAAAACAGCGCGTTTCATTGGCTAGTTCAGCAATCTCTACTTGTAGTGCAAGTAATTTCCGTTCTAGTAATGCCTCCTCATGTAACCCCTGCTTAGCTTCTATGTATGAATCTAACGTTCTCTGCATCTCAAACAGCTTAAAAAAATTCATCTGACACTCCTTATCCTTGATTTACATCTGATTATAATTTTATACTTTAATTACATCTTAAATGATTAATTACTATTTTGAAACCTTATTTCTTTTCAATCGTAGCACACATAAGAATGATTCACATCCTTTGAAGGAATGTCACAATTATGTTAACACGAACAAGTGAGCATTGATAATAAATAAACTCTATCACATGATCGTTTTAAAAATGGTCTGGCGTTAAAAAAGATGAGTCGTAGAGTGGAGAAACGTCTAAAAAGGTCCCATGGTACGACAGGATTTATCGCATCATTTAGCTAAATACGAGTCCTCTGAAAAGCCTGTAAGAGTTTGTTCTAGGACCCCCTTTCCTTTTCATTGCTATTTAGAAAAATGCCACATGACTCACAAAGATAAACGAATTTTAAAGTATAACAAAAGTAAGGAATGTTGATAATACAGATTCAATTTTAAAAGACTGGCCATTATCTTCATTTAGACGATTCCATATTATTTACTTACGTGTTATGAAGGAGAGATATCATGTTAACCGTCATTCTATTTCGAATCTTCCTCCTGTTAGCCATTGGCATTATTATTTTCAGTTTTATTAAATACACACTGGA